>NZ_CALJ01000285.1 GCF_000308315.1 Legionella tunisiensis
AGTTACCACCATTTTCTTCCTTCCAATTCGGAGAAACATATAAAAGTAAATTAACAGTACGATAAAATTTCCTATCTATATCATGCGAATTATCTAAATGGGGATTGATATAATATCCTTTGAGTAGGGTACTAATGCCACCCGCAAATCGCGACGGATCGGGCATTTGGTTTTTAATCCCCGTGATCGCTTCAATTTCGGCAACCACTCTTGGACTTTGGATAGCCTTGTTTATATCCTGTATCAGACTCGATGTATCCTTTAGATGGCTATATCGTAGCTTTAATTCCCCGTGATGACTTAATACATGCATGTCCTTGGGGTTAGGAAAATTAGCATAGATTTCCTCTACGATTTCAGTAGGAAGAAGGTTATCCAAGGCAAAATGGCGTGCCACTTTTATAGGATGTTCAGAGGAAAATTGTTTTTTCAAATCCTCCCTGGCTTCACTTAATCTTTTTACGATTAAATCCGTGAGATGATCAGCGAATTGATTGTTCATATTAATAACCTTCTAAAATTCATCACTAGCCCAATTACATCTCTAAGATATACTCAATGATATTAGCCTAATTATAACAATGCATGGCTTTGAAAAAGCAAGGCTTGGGCAGGTTAACACAAACATTTAGCAACTGATTTTTCAGCTATACCCCCAAAACAAGAACTACCTAATCATCCTCTCCAACCGTTTAAGATTCATTCCTGCAAGGAATCTATCTCATAAAATATTTCGTTGTATTATTACCAATTAAAATGGAAAAATTAATAACAACAAGGTTTTTTAAAATTCACAATGTGTGCCTTATTGATTAATAGAGGAAAATGCCATGAGCAGTTTGCGTATATCCATTGGCCAACAACCAGCAATTAACTTAGATACACCTATTCGTAATATTCCTAAAGAGACTACTACACTTGATTTGAACAAATTTTATTAGCCATACCTGAATGGATAGCTTCATTAAATTTATCTTCTAATCAACTTTCTGAGAAAAGCATCAATGAGCTAGTAAAATTTCAACCCAAATCCCTCACACAATAAGACAGCTTTATTTAGATGCCAATTCGCCAGGTGAATTGGCACAGGGAAACCTCCAACAAGTTTTTGCAGCCATCCCCAAAACAGTGACTTCACTCTCATTGATTGGAAATACCTTTCTCCAAAGCGGCGAAGAGTTAGCCGAGGCCTTTGCAGCCTTAGGCCCCGATCTCTTGACTCTTGATTTATATTTCACAGAGTTATCCGAATTGCCATTAGAAACCTTAACGCTTTTAGACAATTCTTTACCCTATTTGTATTTAGAGTATGATGAGATGGTGAAAATGGGGCCTGAAAAGGTGAGAACTTTAAATGATGCTTTTCCAAATATTGAAAATATCATCCTAACTGGCAGCCCCTGCGACACAACCAATCTGTTTGCAAAAATCAATTTACTCAGAACCTTAGGATTTAGAACCCCACCCCTTCACTCGCCGATCAATGTGCTTTTTTTGAAAACGTTCTACTGAAATTACTGACCTCTCCTCTCTTCCAAATGAACTGCTGGAAAAGATTGATTCATCTTATTGATTACGCTTAGCTGGAATCTTTCTAGTAAACCTGGGAATGGTTGCTCTACTCCAAGGAGAAGAGCAACCATTCCTCATTGGAATCCAGCCAAGAAAACTATTCTCTGTATTATTTAAATTCTAAATGAAACAATTATTGACAAAAAGAGACGCTATCTTTGCTGCATTAATACTAGTTAGGGGAATTTAATAATGAGCGGTCTTTCAACTTTAAAACTAAACGATTCAGACGTTAACTTGGCAGAATCCATAAAAACACTTGGCACAGACATTACGCGACTTGATTTGAGCGAAAATTACCTTGCATTCAAAAATATTGATGAAGTTGCCCAGCTATTAAAAACTATTCCACCATGGGTAACCGCACTTAGCTTAGCGAACAACCATCTTATTTATGACCCTGACAAGCTAATCCGAATGTTATCATCCATTCCCAAAACTATAACCACCCTGGATTTAAGCTACAATCTTCTGAATATACGTACGGGCAATGTTTTAAAAGAAGTTTTCACTGCTATACCAGAGGGTGTAAACGAGCTAGTCCTGAGTCGACAAGCGTTGGGGTTAAACAGAGCTGACGAACTAGTTACAGCCTTCAGCGGCCTTTCTCCCAACATAACAACGATGGATTTAACGGTAACACAGTTAAATGGTTTATCTTTGGAAAGCTTAATTCAATTGAGAAACTCCTTACCTCATTTGCGCAAAATTTATTTATCTTATGATGAAGTATCAACGATGCCAGAAAAAATTTGGCTGCCTTGGTTGATATTTTTCCGAACGTTGCTCGTGAGAATATTATTTTTATTAAGGATGGTGTCGCACTTAACGACAGCAACGACATCAATTTGTTGATGGCTAACTTCCTTCGCACACAAAAGATTAAATCAAGCGTGCCTTCACTCCTGAATCAATGTGCTTTTTTTGTAAAGCGTCCTACTGAAATTACTGATCTCTCCTCTCTTCAAATGAACTGCTGGAAAAGGTTAGCTCATCTTATTGATTATGCTTAACTGGAATCATTCTAGTCAACCTGGGAATGGTCGCTCTACTCCAAGGAGAAGAGCAACCATTCCGATATGGAATCCATTCAAAAAGGCCTCACTTACTCGGTCTTATTTTTCAGTTTTTGCAGTCATGAAAACAGCCTGAATAAGTGCCAACGTATTTCCCGTTACTTGACAATAACCCCGCCCGTCATCCCAAACCCTAACAAGGTATGAATAGTGCACTTATAGTTATAAATGCCTGGCTTAGTAAAGGTATAACTAAATTTTGCGCCAGGAAGGATATAGCCTGAATTAAAGGCTCCATTTGAGCTGGTAACGGTATGATCTTTCTTACCCTGGTTTAACCCACGTTACCGTTTGTCCTACAGAAACAGTAATCGTTTTTGGTGAATAGTAATTGTCTTTCATGATGACAATTTTTGATTTAGGCTGGCTAAGTGCGTGGCAGTCCTGGGCGAACAGTAAAAAATAACTAGCGATGCAGAGATTATTTGCTTGGATAATCGTTGCTTAACGTCTATTTATTAATATCCATTGTCCATCGTTAATAAATTTTAGCATATGAATTCATAATTGATTTTAACCTTTGGAAGTAACGGTCATACATAGTTCGAAGTAGCTCAATTTTAAACAAAATTTTAACCAAAAGTACCTTCATTTGTTAATCAAGGTACTTTTTCATTAAGCGTTCTTAGGAGGTTAAAAAAATGAATTAACTTTTTCCTGTAACTCTGCCGGAAGAGAAGATATATCATAATTAAAAGTATCTCTATTTATAAAGAACGCACACTGATTTACAAGCGACGGTACGTTTACTTTGAACCCCAATTTTTTAAGCAAATTGGCTCTTCCGATCACATCGGGAGCAGCTGTTGCCGTAGTACTGTCAAGCACAATAATCTCTTCAGCGCTGGGAAAAGCTTCATTTAAAATTCTCACCTTTTCAGGTCCCATTTTCGCCATCTCATCATACTCTAAATAGATAGTTTGCAAGTAAGGTAAAGAATTTTTTAATTGCTTTAAGTGATCTGTTGATAACTTGGCTAACTCTGTGAAGTAAAGATCCAACGTTAAGAGGTTTGGTCCGAGAGATGCAAAGGCTTGAGCTAACTCCATACCGTCTTGGAAAAAATATTCCCAACTAATGATAACGATGTCACTGTATGGGGTACTGCCGCAAAAATCTTTACCAGAGATCCTTTTTCTGGCTCATCAAAAAATTTCCACCAAAGTCCAGATGTCTTACAGTCTTGGGAATAGCCGATAAAATTTGAATTATTTCATCGATGCTCTTCTCACCAAAACCATTACAAGACAAATTGAGTGACGTTATCCTATCAGGAATGGCAGCTAAGACTTGAATAATTTCTCCTGTGTTTTTGGATCCGAGTTTGTTTTCAGCCAAATCAAGCTCGGTTATACCAGCACCAAGATTTCTGATTGGTTCAATTAAGTCAATTGCAGGTTGTTCTGCAAGCAATATCTGTTGTTTATTCATCAATGCATTTCCTCTAACAATTAGCATAAAGTGTTAATTTAGACCTTTGCGCTCAATATTATTGCTTTTTGATTAATTTTAATAAAACGAAAGATTTTCTGAATAAAATTCCTAAAAGGAATTCATAGTGAAGAAAACGAGCATTAATGAGGTAATCAAAAGCAATGAGGAAATAAAAATTTATGCCCTATAGAATTAACTCCAACCTTAATGAGCAAGCATTAAGGTTTCAAAATCACGGGCAATATAGTCTGCCTGCAGTAACTCTGCTTCCTGATATGAAGTGAGCAGTGCAATGACAAGCATTCCAGCTTCTTTTGCAGCGATAATGCCATGCGGTGAGTCTTCAATCACCAGGCATTGATTTGGAGAAAATCCCAATTTTTTAGCGGTAAGTAAATAGCCCTCGGGGGAAGGTTTTCCATAGCGCACATGATCAGCTGTCACGATAGTATTGAAATGAGATGCCTGAATGTCCGGTTCCAATTTTTTCAGTACAGTGAAAATTTCTTTTTGAGTAGCGCCACTGCAAATGGCGAGTTTTTGGTTTGCCTAATAGCTTGCTTGATGTATTGAGCAACACCCTTGATAACAGGCAAAGCATTTTTATCACTAATGAGAGAGGTAAAGTAACTTTGTTTTTCTCGATCATTTGATCGATTTTATCCAATGGCAGATTAAATCCTTTACTGGCCAATAATTGTGGAAATAATGTTTTGTCAGCTAAGCCTAAATAGTTTTCTTTATATTCTTCGTAATCAAGATGAAGACCCATGCCTTTTAATACATAATCACAAGCTTCATAGTGAATCGGTTCGCTATCCAAAATGACTCCATCAAAGTCAAAAATAATTGCATTAAATAGCTTGTCATTTGGCTTCATAAAATTGCACTTAAACATTATTAAACTTCCGAAGAAATCTATTTTATCTCACAAGAAACAGGCCCATTATCCAGTTGAATTTGGTTACCACCATAATCGGTCATACATTGACCTTCGTAGTGTTGATTCTTTTTATGGGCTTGTGCGGAAATAAAGATCCTAAGACGCGATGGATCATCTTGATCGACCGCCACTAAAGTAAATTCTTATCTCTCAGACTAAACAGCGTAGTCTTTACAGGATAAGGAAAATCAATCTCTGGCAAATCACCTGCTTTGCTCGGCACTGCAAATGAGAGAGGTTCTTTTATACCCTGCAAAACACAGTTCACTGATTTTTGTGCTGCATTTGCCACGCTCAATTGGCTAAAAAATAACAGTATCAATAAGCAAATTTTGTTCATCCAAATAATCCTTCCCTGTATCAATTGCGTAAGTTTACACGTTTCTCCTGCAGCTAAACAAACGGTATAAATGGGATAGCCGTGTTCTCACCAATAAAATTTCACTCTGCGAAAATTTCAATACCTGACTAGCTTGTCACCGCTAAGTAGGTTAACTTAATTTAACGGCGGGAGAAATGAGAATCGGATGATTAAAGCCTACCTGGATCACGGTGCCCTACAACTTCATGAAATCACTGAAAATAATCTTCCTTTATTGAAAGATGCCATTTGGCTTGATTTACTTCATCCCACGAAAGAAGAAGAATTACAAATTGAAAAATTCTTAAATTTGAATATTCCCACTCGTGAAGAAATGCTGGAGATTGAACTATCCAGTCGACTTTATAAAACCAAAGAGGCACTGTTTATGACAGCGTTAATGATTGCACAATCAGCCTCGCCAGATCCCAAACATGATGCGATAACTTTTGTTCTTACCAAACAACAGTTGATTACGATACGTTATATCGAACCGCTGGCTTTTAAACTATTTACAACGAAAGTACAAAAAATTGATATTAACTGCCATCAACCAGCTAACTTACTCATCGAGTTACTGGAGTCCGCAGTAGATAGATTAGCCGATATGCTGGAAACGGTTGGCCACCATTTGGAAGAAGCCTCCAACACTATTTTCCACCAACAGCAAACCGCAACCACTGAAAAACCTGATTATCAACAAATCATTCAACACATAGGTGCCAATGCGGATCTAAATACCAAAGCGCGCGAATGTCTGGTTACCCTTAATCGCTTAATTACTTTCTTTGGGCAATCAGCCGGTACTCAAATCGATAGTGAAGGGCAAGTCAGGTTAGGTACTTTAGCCAAAGATATTGGCGCACTAAGTGACCACGCCAACTTTATTTCCAGTAAAGTGAATTTTCTTCTTGATGCAACGCTGGGAATGATTAATATCGAACAGAACGCCATTATCAAAATATTTTCCGTCGCGGCTGTTATTTTCCTGCCGCCAACCTTGATCGCCAGTATTTATGGCATGAATTTCCATTTCATGCCGGAATTAAACTTCAAGTGGGGTTATCTCATAGCGCTTGGCCTCATGATTTTATCAGCTCTGATACCCTATAAGTATTTTAAGCGAAAAAATGGTTGTAAATTGATAAATCAAAAAATTCATAAAAACCAACACAAAGTATAAAGTGTCCCTACTAACAACGTTGTTAAAAAATTCTCTGTTACTGATATTTTAGAAAGAAAAACCTTTAAGGACTTACTACCTATCGCTACGCTCGTGAAAGACTCACGTTTTAACCAAGTATTAAAAAAGGTTGAGCAAACCAATACCACCTCTGCTCCCAATCCCAGTGAAAAGAATAAAACAGTGACAACTTCAAATTACCTGCGCGACCGATTTTTTCATCTCTATCCAGAGATAAATGAAAGGGATAAAGAACGTCTAAAAATCTGGATTATCCTGGTTATGATGCCCCCGAAAAATTACTTATGTAGGCGGTGTAATTCCTTTAAAGAGACTACCTTCTTTGACTTGTAAGCCATTAAATTTACATGCTATAAAGATGATTCAATTGCCATGGAGCCTCCCAGATGAGGTTTTCTTTTATTATCTTAAATCTCATTGCATTCAGTCTGACAGGCTGTGAAAAAATAGCCGTAATGACTACTCCGCAAAAACGAGCTATTTCATCCCATAGTGAACTGGCCAAGAAAGCAGAACTTTATTTTTGGAGCACCTTACATCAAGGCCACTATGAAGATTTGGCTAAAGTAGATTACTTATTAATGGCTGCTTACCTACAAAATCCGAATGACCCCAAGCTTGCCGCCTATATAGGCTTTACTCACATCTGGAAAATCACCGAACGGCAGCGCCTGCCACAGGAATCCCCCCAAATTACCAATGAAATTGTTCTGGCAAAAAATATTTTTCTGATGCCTTTACTCTTGATCCTCATAATGCGGTCTTCGAAGGTTTCCTGGGAGATACCCAATTAATTGAAGGTAAAATTTTTCATGATAAACGCGAAGAAACACGGGGTTATTTTACTTTACAGCGTGCGATAACCAATTGGCCGGAATTTAATTATTTTACCGCAGGTTATCCAATGAGTACCTTAGCACCACAATCCGATTATTTTAAAGAAGGCTTGGAATGGCAATGGCGTACTCTGGATTTGTGTGCAGGAAGAAAAGTCGATCGCAAAAATCCTGATTATAAATTCTATATGACTCGTAAAACTCAGCAAGGCAAAGGACGCGCGTGCTGGAACTCATGGGCTGCTCCTCATAATTTTGAAGGATTTTTTATGAATATGGGCGATATGTTAGTGAAAGCCGGCGATTGGCAAACTGCGATCAAAATATATCAAAATGCCAAACTCGCCCAAAACTATCCGTCTTGGCTCTATCGCCAAATGCTGGAAAAAAGAATTTTGAATGCGAAGGCTAACGTCGTCAATTTCCAGAAAGACAATCCTGATCCAGACAAAGCCATCCTGTTTAACTCTGGCTATGGTTGTGTAGCCTGCCACCAACGCTGAATGCCCGGAAGCAAGACGATTAACAACGGTTTATTCCTGGGGTTCTTCCTTTGTCTCTTTAGGACTCTTGCGTTTAAAACCTAAAGCGCGTAAACGCTCATCAATCGTAGGGTGGGTAGAAAATGCGTTACTAAATGACTTCACTGGATCAATACTGGACGGATCAAACAAGTAAGAAGCGTGTCGCACCTGTTCATGCGGTGTTTGTCCGTACTGATCGCTATATTGCTCAGCATGCTGGTGATGATCTTGAGTGATTTTCAGTAGTGCACGCGCCATAGGTTCATTGTCACGCATTAATTCAACTGAACCAGCATCCGCCATGTATTCCCGTGTACGGCTTACAAAGAGTGCTAAAACCACCGTAATGATCGGTAAGATGTAACGTAGCAACATGATAACTAATGCCAAGCGATTATCGTCACGCCGATCACGTCGATAAATCACGCTGTAAAACAAAATATCAATTACAATCAAGAGAATATTACTTAGCACGGCAACCATCAGCGTCAACTTGATATCATGATGGCGAATATGACTTAATTCATGCGCCATGACTGCCTGTAATTCTGCCCGATCCAATTTTTCCATTAAACCGCGGGTAATAGCGACCATCGCTGATTTTTCACTATAACCACTGGCAAAGGCATTCATGTAGTCTGCTTCGATGATATAAACCTTAGGCATATACCGCAAACCTGCAGCAACCTTCATTTCCTCGACCACATTATAAAGTTGCTTTTCCTGTAATGTTTGAGCAAGGTTCTCGTTAATCTCGCGTGAGTCAGTACCAAGTAACATAATGCGATCATAGAGTGTATAGGTAACCAATAAGGATATCGCTGCAAAAGCTATCATTAATATCGTTGCATAAGGTATGACACGCCAGGTGACCAGAGCATAAATACACTGTTGTAAAGTGGCTTGAGGATAGAGCGACTGCACAATAACCACATCCGCAAACATACCAACGCCAGTATAAACAGCAAGAAAAATCAGAATTACCCAGAAAGTTCTGCGTTCATTACGGCGCAATTGCTGGCGCCAATTGCCTATGGATGCATGATAATCAGAAAGAGCCATAAATTACTCAAATTTCACAGTATAGTCTTCGCGTGCTTTAATTTGATCGTCAGGCAATGACCAATATTCAAATACTTTATCCAATTTATCACGGAAAAACCAACCACCATCGATTCAAAAAAGGATTTTTCTTCGCATTGTAACGTTCAATGCTATCATTATAGGCTTGCTTGGAGTATGCCAGTTTATTTTCGGTATTAACGATCTCTTCTTGCAATTGCAAAACGTTCGAACTGGCCTTCAAGTCAGGGTATTGCTCAAACACCACGTTCAAGCCAGATGCAATTTGCGAAATCCCGTTTTCTGCTGCCATCCGTGCTTTTTCATCGCCAGCAGCTTTGGCTGCTTGTGCTTGATTACGTAATGCCACCACGTCTTTTAAAGTGGTTTTTTCGTAATCCATGTATTTTTTACTGATTCAATTAAAGATTCGAATACTTTGAAGCGCCGATCTAATTGAATATCAATTTGACGTTTATTGTTATTAATAGCCTCAATTAAGCCAATTAAGTTGTTAAAAATGCCTATCGCCCAGAAGACAAGTAACACAACGATGACTAAAATCGCTATGAGAAAGGTACCCATTGTTCTATCCCTTTTGTTTTCTCTCCAATAAGTTATAGCTCTAAAATGAGGGAAAAAGCAAACCCTTAACTAAGGGTCGCACTCGACTTATCATAAAGCCACTTCCCCTCTCGAGGAGTTAGCGTAGGCCAGAGATTGTAGAAATGATGTACCGGCCCATGTCCTAAGCCAATTTGCTCATTTTTCGCCGCCTCTATTGCCTTAAACACATATTCTTTAGCTATCTTACATGCTTCCTTTAGCTCAATGCCTAAAGCCAGACAGGCACTGATAGCAGCGGATAAGGTACAGCCCGTTCCATGTGTATTTTTTGAATTAATTCTAGCTCCCTCAAACCAGTAGAACTCTCCTTCCTGATTAAGAAGGAGATCATTGGAATGGGACGTCGATAAATGCCCGCCTTTTAATAACACATTTTGTGGGCCTAGTTTAATCAGCTTTCGTGCCAGTTCCAGCATGTTGTCACTCGAGAAGTGAATCTCACCAATTAAATCCCAAGCCTCAGGTAAATTCGGAGTAATCACTGTAGCAAGCGGAATAAGCGCCGATCTCATAGTATCCAAAGCATCAGCTAATAGCAGACGATCACCACTTTTAGCGACAAGTACGGGATCAAGGACGATAGGGATTTCCGCCGCGTAGCGCCTAAGGAAATTGGCAACCAGCTCAATAATCTCTCGTTTAAAAAGCATCCCTATCTTAATACTGTCCGGCCGGATATCTTCAAAAATAGTATGCAATTGATCATCGATAGCCTGTAAAGGCAGCTCATAGCAAGCTTTAACCCCACAGGTATTTTGTACGGGCAACGCCGTGAGTACCGTCATACCATAACAACCAAAAGCGGAAAAAGTTTTCAAATCGGCTTGAATACCCGCTCCGCCAGAACCATCGAAACCTGCTATAGACAGGGTTTTATAGCGCATAGTCATTTTCTATCTCAATTAATCTAATTTTACGAGCAAACTATCCTTAGCGCTTGCAATCCATTCACTGAATAATTCCCAATCAGGTTTATATAACCTATCAATGAATACTTGCCGAAAAGCCCCTGGTCCTTGTATTTTATGTTGGGTTAATTGCCCACATAAACCAAAATAAGCAGTTGCCAGAAAAGCCGCCTGGTAAATGCTTAAACCAATTGCAGCAAAAGCGGCAATGACAGCAGTCAGCGTACACCCCATCCCCGTCACCAGAGGCATCAGGGGTGAACCAAAGGGTAAATTGATTGCCTGTCTGCCATCGGTTATAAAATCAATCGGACCACTTACCACAACGATTTTTGATGGTGAAACAGCAAGTTGTTGAGCAGCATGCATTGCTTGATTCACGCTACGGGAAGATTCAACGCCTTTTGTATCGGCAGCTTCATCTCTCAGAGCCAGGATCTCACTGGCATTTCCGCGAATAATATCGACATAAGGAAGAAAGGATTTCGCTGCACTGGTACGTAAACGACTTGCACCGGCGCCAACCGGATCCAGTACGACAGGTTTTTTTGTATCTTGGCTAATTTTGTGGCCTCGAAGGCTCGCTCATAGAAGGCTTGATCGATAGTACCTAAGTTGATGTTGACCACTTGACTGATCGTCACCAGCTCTTCAATTTCATCCATCGCTTGACTCATTAAGGGGGCCGCCCCCAACGCCAATAGGCTGTTAGCCATAAACTCCATGGTGACAAAATTGGTTAAACACAAAACCAACGGTTTAGTTTGACGCAGACTAACGACAGCGTCTTCCAAATCCTTCAACAGATTAATCATTTCTCACTTCCTTCTATTAATTGACGTAGAGTTGCTGCCATAAGAGCAGGGTTTTCCGCCTTATGAAGAGCACCAATTATCGCAATCCCCTTCGCTCCGGCGGCCATAACCTCATTGACATTGTGTTGATCAATACCACCTATACCGATGATTGGATGAGTTGAACGCAGGCTTAAACTGTGCAGCCCATCCACCCCCCAGATTGTGCGAATATTCTTTTTATGCTGAGTAGGGAAGACTGCGCTGGCAGCCACATAATCAACAACATACTGATTGGCTCGCTGCAAATCATCCTCCGTTTCTATTGATAAACCGAGAAATTTACCTGGGCCCAGACGTTGCCTGGCGAGTTGTGGTGAACCGTCAGTTTGTCCCAAATGCAGTCCCTGGGCATTAACTGCCAAGGCCAGTTCAAGATCATCATTGATAATAAGAGGAATATTGTAGTGATCTAAAAGAGTCTTAAGTTTAGAAGCGAATTCTAATAAAAAAGCGGGGGAAGCATTTTTTTCACGCAACTGGACAGCACTAACGCCTGCACTGACGCATTGCTCAATAAAAACCAAATACTCAGCTAAAGAACAAGACTCCCGATGAGTAACCAGCATAAGCTTGTAAAATGGAACGGCCATAACATCCTTCTATTCATCAAACAGAGGATGTGACGTCAAAGATAAGCCCTTTTAAAGGCTATTAATAAGAAAGTATCTCTAACCATCACACTCCCTCCGCAGGCATTAACCAGAGCAGGTTTTAAGGGTTTTTCTCAGCCTTGCAACGCTAATTGCTACAAAGCACCCCCGGTGATAAAAACGACATTAATCTAGTTGAAGCGAAAAAACTTGTCAACCTGAATACAATTTTCAACAGAATTGACAGCCATTTTCTTTTGCAAACCAAGCGACAAAGTTCTCTTATTGTAATGAAATTACAACTATTTTATGATTGGGAGGACTATATTCCTAAGAAACGGATCTTCTATGTTAAAAAAATCATTGGATTGACTGCCCTTTCTTGCTCGTTGATGACTTTAGTACATGCTGAGTCCTCTACTACTCCCGCGACTGCACCTTCGAATCCTCAAGCCTCTGGTGCGCCCCCTACCAGCTACATGCCAGTAGTCATGCAAGAGACATTTCAAACAGTTATGAAGCGAATGTCTGATGCAAAAGATGGAATTAACAAGAAACAGCAAGATTTACTGAATCAACGTTATGACTTAAGCAACAAACCATCGCAAAATGCGCAGATGTCAAATGGCAAACCAATCCAGGAAGGTGTACGTGTTAAGTTACCCGATGGAACAACTTGGGATCAGCTCGCTAAAATGACACCAGAGCAAATTAAGGAAGAAGGGTTATATCCCCAAGGCTTCCTGCCTCTACCACACCCCAACCACCCGGAAGGGGGCATGCTTTTTCCGAAATTCGCTATCGATGAAATCAACAAACAGGAACACCGCGATCTGACTCGCTTTGATCTGGATTTTGATATTCCCGACCATTTTTTACCACCGTTTCCTGCCCCAATATTTTTGACGACTCGTCCAGATCTTGGCGATGTATCACAAGGAAAACTGGTTACTATCGAGAATTATTTCGAATTATTTAACGGCATTCTTAATCCTAAACAATTGGAAGGCCTACGCTTATTGGTAACCCCCTTTCCGCAACAACAATTTAACCAAACGGATGATCGACGTACTGTAACACCAAGCCGCGGCGTTGCTTGCCTTGATTGCCATGCCAACGGCCATACCAACAAGGCAACCCATCTGGTTGGCGACATTCGTCCACAAGAGTTTCGTCATCGTATTAATACTCCGACTTTACGCGGCGTAAATATCCAACGACTCTTCGGCTCACAACGCGCATTAAAAACAATCGAAGATTTTACTGAGTTCGAACAACGCGCCGCTTACTTTGATGGCGATCCAGTCATTGCCACCAAAAAAGGGGTCAATATTCTTGAACGCGGCAGCCAAGTTCACTTCATGGCTGAATTTCAGGAAATATTAGATTTTCCGCCTGCTCCTAAATTAAGCTGGGATGGGAAATTAGATCCTGCTAAAGCTACTCCGGCGGAGTTGCGAGGCCAAGCACTCTTCTTTGGTAAAGCAAGATGTGCAACTTGTCACGCGCCTCCTTATTACACCGACAACAGCATGCATAACCTGCATACGGAACGTTTCTTTAATCCACAAACCATCAATGGGCTTCGAGCTGTAGGTGATGGACCGATTAAAACCTTTCCTTTACGCGGCATCAAAGATTCTCCACCTTATCTGCACGATGGCCGTCTGTTGACCTTGGCTGATACAGTTGAGTTTTTCAATCTAGTTTTGCAGCTGCAATTAAATACTCAGGAAAAAGCCGATCTAACTGAGTTTATGAAAGCCCTTTAATACTCTCTGCCTGACGTGCTTTATGCCTGAGAAAGAGCCCCAAAATTTTTTATAACCTACGTCCTGCGCTATGCACAGGACGTAGGTTATATTTTTGTATCCTCTCTCAGCCTTTATGCATAATATCCCTTCGCTGTTGCGAAGCTCTACCTCATTAAATAAAAGGTGAGACCGGCCAAATCACACTGACCAGTCTCACCCCTCTCAGAACCACTCTATTATTG
The DNA here is from genome assembly GCF_000308315.1 of Legionella tunisiensis. Classification (GTDB taxonomy): domain Bacteria; phylum Pseudomonadota; class Gammaproteobacteria; order Legionellales; family Legionellaceae; genus Tatlockia; species Tatlockia tunisiensis. Next base: position 13,992 of record NZ_CALJ01000285.1, read on the forward strand.
ACCTATGATCCATAGGTTATTATTTCTAGTTACTGGTGGGGCGTAGCCTCCGCTAACATATTGCTGCCAGGTTTCAGCGGGTTGAAGACAAACATTACATCGAACCATGTGCCAGCCAGTTCCTGAAAATCCTTCTTGTACTGTACAGGATGCACATGCCGCTTGGCTTGTTCCTGCTGCAATCATAGAGGTAGCAAATATTAATCCGGCTACTGTTGATTTAATCTTCATAATAAATCTCCTTATACTAACTGCACCATTATGATGCAGAATCCTACGGCTTAATTATAGACTAGGTTAATAGTGACGACAGAAAATATATCGTTTAACAATATAAATATATTGTTTTTTGCATTATATTTGTTGATAAACAATATATTATGAGTGTAATATAAGCAAGAATAACTACGGAGAATTTTTAATGAAAAAATACAACTAACAAGCCATATACTGCATCTTTTTTTAGAGTACTTTGCTGGAGTATACCTTTTGTTACCGCTTATCTGATTCTATTTAATATAGAAAGTATGTTCAATTGGGGAGCATGGTCTTCCATTATCTCTGCAAGACATGTCCATGATCCTTCCAATTATTCACTCATACACCGGTTAGTTATTTTAACCATTCAGTTATTACCCTTATCAATAACAGTTATGATTTTTAACAAGCTGGCCAAATTGTTTAATCTATATGGGACAGGAAATTTATTTGAAGAAGCGAATATCAAGTTAATTAAAAGTATTAGCATTTACATGATAGTAGGAGAATTGATTCAATTAATTTACCAGCCATTGATAACTGCAGCACTAAGTTTCAATAATCCTGCAGGGGAGCGTTTTGCTAGCATTACATTAGGAACAACAAATGCATCCACCTTAATTACCGCTTTTATTATTTTAATTGCTTCGTGGATCCTCAAAGAAGCCAATCAACTAAAGTCAGATTCTCAATTAACAATTTAAGGAAGTAGACCCATGCCAATTATTGTTAATTTAGACGTTATGATGGCTACGCGAAAATGCCGCCTTAAAGAGTTAGCTGAGGCCACAGGAATTACTGAAGCGAATTTATCGATTTTAAAGAATGGAAAAGCAAAAGCCATCCGTTTTTCAACTCTTGAAGCCATTTGCTCTTATTTAAACTGTCAACCAGGCGATATTATTGAATATAAAATTGATCAAGACCATTTGCTAATAAAAGAAACGGGGTAACGTATTAAACATAGCGAATCGGAGCAAGCGATATATTCTATTTAGATTTCTTCTTCGCTTTATCCAACAAAGGCTTTAAAAATTGTCCTGTATAGGAATGCTTGCATTGTGCAACCATTTCCGGTGTACCGGTTGCAATAATTTGCCCGCCTTTATGTCCCCCTTCAGGGCCAAGATCAATTAACCAATCTGCTGTCTTTATCACATCAAGATTGTGCTCAATGATGACAATGGTATTGCCTTGTTCGCGCAAACGGAATAAAACTCCAAGCAGTTGTTTGATATCGTGAAAATGCAAGCCTGTAGTAGGTTCATCGAGAATATAGAGTGTGCTGCCGGTATCCCGTTTTGATAATTCACGAGCCAGTTTGATACGCTGCGCCTCTCCTCCTGACAAGGTAGTAGCATTTTGGCCTAAACGGATATAAGACAAACCGACATCAATTAAGGTTTGGCATTTTCTAGCCAGCACCGGCACCGCATCAAAAAAGACGCGAGCATCTTCTACAGTCATATCCAGAATTTCGTGAATATTTTTACCTTTGTACTGAATTTCCAGCGTTTCTCGATTGTAACGCTTGCCTTTACATACGTCGCAAGCCACATAAATATCAGGCAGAAAATGCATTTCTACTTTGATAAGACCATCACCCTGACAAGCTTCGCAACGTCCTCCACGGACGTTGAAACTAAAGCGGCCTGGCTGATAACCACGTGCTCTTGCTTCTGGCGTACCTGAAAATAACTCACGAATCGGCGTAAATATGCCGGTGTAAGTTGCTGGATTAGAGCGTGGTGTTCGACCAATTGGGCTTTGATCAATATCAATCACTTTGTCGCAAAGCTCCAAGCCCTTGATATCGCGAAGCGCCCCCCGGCGTTAAGAGGCTTGCCCTATTTAATCGATTCGCAGCGATGGGGTAGAGTGTGTCATTAACTAAACTCGATTTGCCCGAACCAGAAACCCCGGTTGCACAGGTAATAAGTCCCAAAGGAATACTGACGCTGATGTTGCTTAAATTATTACAAGTCACGCCAGTTAAATGAATCATCTTGTTTTCATCAACAACGACCCGCTCCCTGGGCACAGCAATTTCTTGTTTGCCGGACAGGTATTGCCCAGTCAAGGAGGATGGCTTAGCCATGACTTCTTCTGGAGTACCGCTAGCGACTATTTTTCCGCCATGCACACCAGCTCCTGGACCAATGTCCAGTACATAATCCGCTGAACGAATCGCATCTTCATCATGCTCTACCACGATGACGGTATTACCTAGGTTTCGCAAATGAAAAAGCGTCTGCAGTAAACGTTCATTATCCCGCTGATGCAGACCAATAGAGGGTTCATCAAGGATGTACATAACCCCTACTAACCCAGAACCAATCTGACTGGCAAGACGAATTCGTTGTGCTTCACCACCAGACAACGTTTCTGCACTACGAGTAAGGGATAAATAATCCAGACCTACGTTAACCAGGAAACCCAAACGTTCAACAATTTCCTTATTAATTTTGGCAGCAATCTCACCGCGATAACCCGTTAATTGCAAGTTTTTAAAGAATTCATGTGCTTTTTTCGATCGAATAGGCCGTAATTTCAGGTAAATTTTTATCAGCAACAAACACATGGCGCGCTTCTTCTCTTAAGCGCGTGCCATGGCAGGTCATGCAAGGGCGAGACGAAAGGTATTTCGCCAATTCTTCCCGAATCATTGCTGAATCCGACTCTCTATAGCGGCGCTGCATATTAGGAATAATTCCTTCAAAAACATGCCTCTTAACCATATAGCCGCCATGAGGGCGTTGATAGCGAAATTCAATTTCATCTTGTCCGCTGCCATAGAGCACAATTTGCCGTATCTTCTCAGGCAAATCACAAAAAGGCAGTTCAATATCAAATTTGTAGTACTTAGCCAGTGACTCCAACATCGGGTAATAATACGTGGTTTTCTTATCCCAACCACGAATAGCCCCTTCTGCCAGACTGGCTGTCTGATCATGCACCACGCGCTCCGGATCAAAGAATTGAT
>NZ_CALJ01000284.1 GCF_000308315.1 Legionella tunisiensis
TGCTTCTCGTATAACTTCGTATAATGTATGCTATACGAAGTTATTACGCAAATAAGAGTGATTCATTGTCTGCAAAAAGACGTTTAGCTTGAAGCCCTGTTAGATGTAAAGGTTCATGTGCGTAATTTTGAAATACAAACAGGATTGAGCTTATGGGGTTAGTGGTTGTTTCTCGGGAAGGATGAAGCATCTCTACAATTTTTTCAAAAGGCACGTCTTGATTAGCAAACGCATCTACCAACAGTTGATGATTATTTTTAAGTAAAGCAATGGTATTGATATTATTTGGTATTTTACACCGTAACATCAATAAATTAATAAAAAATCCTAACATAGATTCTACATGAGGATAATGACGCGAAGCATTCGGTGTTCCAATAGTGATATCGTCTTGTGCCGTATAACGTGATAAAACGACAAGGAAGCCAGTTAATAAGGTGACAAACAGGGTAGTAGGCACTTCTTTAGCGAGCTGTTTTAGTTTGGTAGTTAATTCCCTATTAACTTTAAAAGAATGGCGTTGACCTTTATAGCTAGGTAATAAGGGGCGTTGATAATCGGTGGCTAATTCTAGAGTAGGCAAATTTTTTAACTGATTGAGCCAATAGGCTGTTTGTTTTTCTATGAGAGGAGGAGTAGCGTCAAGCCAATGATGTTGCCATTGGGAAAAATCCAAATACTGTAAGCGCTTTGAAATTGGATAAATGTTCTCATCTAGATTGTTACTATATAGTTGAGATAGCTCTTCAAATAAAAGATGAATTGACCATCCGTCAATAATAATATGGTGAAAACAAAGACATAAGATATGTCTCTCGAGACCAGCTCGTAAGAGCTTGATGCGTACCAACGGCGCTTTCTCTAAATCAAAAGAGCTTTGCGCTTCTTCATAAGCAGCTACTTCAAGCTCCTTTTCACATTGGGATGTAAAATCCTCTATCGGTAAAATAAATTTTATTTGTTCAATGGGCAATACTCTTTGACAAGGTTTATTATCATCAAGAATAAATTGGGTTCGGAGTATTTCATGTCGCTCAATGAGTGTTTTAAATGCACTTTCAAGCGCATATATGTCTATTTTTCCAGTTAATTCCAATGCAAGAAAAACATTATAAGAGGTACTCAAAGGGTCTAATTGATGTAAAAACCATAATCGCTGTTGCGCAAATGATAAAGGGTAAGCTGTCAATCGTTCTTCTTGCTTAATTTGTGTCATTGGCGGAAGATGAGCCGTTTCTTGGAGATGGCTTTGTTCGAATTTTTTCATAGAGCTTACGAACAGTAGGCGCTTCAAATAATATATGCACTGGTAAATTGACATTGAGTAACTTGCGACAATTTAACATTGCTTGCATAGCAAGAAGAGAGTTCCCACCAATAGTAAAAAAATCATCTTCAATACTAATAAGACTAGAATCATGTTGGAGGATTTTAGCAAAAACATTCCGAATGGTTTCTTCTATTGGATTACGTGGCGGCGTTACTATTCGATTACTATTTAAAGAGGGTATAGGTAGCGCTGATTTATCTATTTTTCCATGTGGTGTAAGAGGCAGATTATCCAATATAACAATCGCGGTTGGCATCATATAATCGGGTAAAAATTGTTTGAGGAATTGCCGAATTTCTTCCTCATCGACAAAAGTATAATTTTTTTGACTATGACGTAAGCAATCAAAGCTAATGAGGACGAAGAAGAGAGCTTTCTTGCCACCACAACTGCTTGTTGCAGGGCTGGATAATTTAAAAGATGACTCTCAATCTCCCCTAGTTCAATTCTAAATCCTCGAATTTTAACTTGATCATCCAACCTTCCTAAAAACTCTAATTCACCATTCGGCAGTTGTTTGGCCATATCCCCTGTTTTATACAGACGAGAGCAACGAACATGATTCTCCTCATTTTGAATCAAATGGACTATCAATAAAACGCTCTAGAGTTAAATCAGGACGATTCAGATATCCACGACTTACGCCTTCCCCTCCGATGTAAATTTCACCAATCGTATTGAGTGATACTTTATGACGTGATTGATCAAGCAGGTATAGTGTTAAATCAGGCAGCGGAGCACCAATTGGACTATTATAAGATTTATCCAAGTCATCCATTGTTATACGTCGGTAAGTAGCATGCACTGTTGTTTCTGTTGTACCGTACATATTAATTAATTGGGGGAAACTATCACCATGTTTTTCAACCAAGGCTTTAGTTTCTGAATATTCAGCGCTTCGCCTGCAAATACAATATAACGTAGATTAAAATCTGAGCGCTTGAATTGTTGATCGATTGCCATAAAATTTTCGAAAGCAGATGGCGTTTGATTAAGAACGGTTACTTGTTCCTTCTTTACAAAGCTATAAAAGGCTTCCGTATCCCGTGCAATTGCATAGGGAACAATAATAAGACAACCACCATTTAATAGTGCTCCCCAAATCTCCCAAACACTGACATCAAAAGCAATTGAATGGAATAGTGGCCATCTATCATACTCCGTGAAATCATATAATTCCTGGGCAGAAGTAAATAAGCGCATAACCTGTTTATGTTCTACCATAACACCTTTAGGTTTTCCGGTAGAGCCTGATGTATAAATGATATACGCTAATGAATGAGCACTCACAGGAACAACCTGTTTTTCTTGGGGAAAAAATTCAAATTCATCAATATTAATCAGTTGATTTTTCCTGTTTAAATTAGGTAGACGTGTTTCAATAATTGAAAATAAATTAGACTCTGTGATAACAAATTTTGCTTCGCAATCGTCTAAAATAAAGGCAATCCGTTCAAAAGGATAATTAGGCTCTATTGGAGCATAAGCGCCGCCGGCTTTTAGAATAGCCAATATGCTAATAATTAGGTTAATATTTCTATCTAATAGGACTGCTACAATCGTTTCACTAGTTACACCCCATTGGATAAGTTGATGAGCCAAGCAATTTGCTTTACTATCAAGTTCTTCATACGTTAGCTCACTGCCATTAAAAGAAATAGCAATGTGATTGGGCGTTTTTCGCGCCTGTTCCTCAAAAAGATTAGATAAGGATTTGGCCATATTGTTTTGTAATATTCTAAAAAATAAGCCTACTATACTTTATCAGAGGCAAAGATAGGAAGAGGGGGTATGTCAAAAAATCGTTCGCTATCTAAGCAAGAAATTGCATTTATTGCCCGCCACTTTGAAGATATTTTTAAAAATTTACCTGGCTGGGCTTACATAAAAGATATTCACGGCGTGTACATTATTTGTAATACAAATCTAGCTAAAGATTTCGGATTTACTTCACCAGATGACTTAATTGGAAAATCAGATTTCGACCTCGCTTCAAGCACTCAAGCAAAGTTACTACGAGACATAGACATTAAAATCATGGAAAGCGGCGAACCTGAATTTCTTGAAGAAGTAGGGACAAAAACAGATGGAACGCCTATCACCTACCTTACTCGTAGGATTCCCATAAAAGATAAAAATAACCACGTCAAAGGAATTCTGAGAACATCAGAAGATATCACCAACCTTAAAAAACAGAAGAAGAGTTAAAACGAGCTAAAACCACCGAAGAAGAGAAGAGAAAAAATATCGAATATGCACTTAAGTATTTTATGGAAAATATGCAAGGTCATTTTTATTGGAAAAGTAAAGAAGGGAGTTATTTAGGTTGTAATAGTGCTGTAGCCAAAGCTGCCGGTTTTAATACCGCTGAGGACATCATTGGAAAAACCGATCATGATGTTTTAAATAAGGAGCAAGCAGATATTCTTCGAGCTACTGATCTAAGAATTATGAATTCGGGCATTCCAGAAATTCTAGAAGAACCTGGAATCCCGAGATGATGGCACTTTGGGTACTTTTATAACGAGTAAAATCCCATTTCGGGACATGGATGGTAATATAACGTCTATTATGGGCTTTTCACAAGACGTTACTGAACGTAAGAAAATGGAAGAAGAACTCCTAAAAGCCAAAGCGGCAGCGGAGGCTGCAAGCCGTGCAAAAACAGAATTTATCGCTAATATGAGCCATGATATTCGCACACCTTTAACAGGTATTATTGGCATGGCCGATAATTTAGAAAAAAATTACTCGATCCTGAAAGCCAAGCCGATGCCCATTGGGTTCACGAGAGCGGCGTGCAATTACTGGCTCTACTCAATGGCGTATTAGATATTATTGCCTCGGATGAAATCATTGAACAGGATATACGAAAAGAATGCTTTAATTTAAGAGCAACCATAGAAGCAATTAGTAAACTGGAAATGCCTAGCGTCAAAATAAAAGGCCTTGATTTAAAAATTGATATCGACCCGACTATTCCCCCTTGTCTTCTAGGAAACCGCATCGCGATTCATCGTATATTACTTAACTTATTAGGGAATGCTCTTAAATTTACTGAAACAGGCCACGTAGGAATTAATGTTAAATTGATTAAAAAAGCTAAAAAACGGTGAGACTACAATTGACTGTTGTTGATACTGGTATTGGGATTCCATTGGAGCATCAAGATAAAATATTTAAACGTTTTTTCAAAGTAAGTCCTTCTTATAAAGGCACACATAAAGGGTATGGTATTGGCCTTTATATAGTAAAGAAATATGTATCTCTTTTAGGTGGCAAAATTAGTCTAACGAGCGAAGTAGGAAAAGGAACAGCGGTTTGCTTCGAGATCTCGCTAGGAATTGGTAAAGCAGAAAATCTTAGTTCCTCAGAAAAATTATAACAACACCACCTCTACCACAAGTTAAACAGCCTGTTCTCACAAAAAATCAAATAACGGCCTCAAGTAATTCGCACTCACCCCTTATCCTTATTGTGGAAGATGATTTTGTAGCTTTGCGCGTTGTAGAAAGACTAATTAGAGAAGCTGGGTGTCGATCTATTTCCGCTATTAATGGAAAGGAAGCACTCAAACAGGCTACAACACACGCACTCGATTTAATCATTACTGATATAGGCCTACCTGACCTATCAGGTATTGAATTGAGCCAACAATTTCGCACATGGGAAAAGAATTATCAAAAAAAACCTGTTCCCATTATCGCTCTAACAGGACATGCCAAAGAAGAAATAGATGAAACAGGAGAACAGGCAGGAATCAATAAAGTAGTGACTAAGCCGATGAATATTCAAATATTAAATTCAATTTTGCATGAATTTAATCTAATTAATGCAGAAAAAGTAACTATTAAGCAACCGATTTCTACAGTATTAGAACCTAAGTTACCAGAAATGAAAGCTCAATTATTTGATCTTAAGCGATTTCCTTTATTTGATAAAATCAACGGACTCGCTGCTGTGTCCGGCAATATAGAATCTTTGGAGAAGCATCTTAAGCATATTATTTCTCTTATTAGTAATATTGAACCTATTAATCAAGCAATTGCTAGTGATGACTGGCACAACATAAAAAATTTGGCCCTTCAGATAAAGGATAGTGCGACTTATTGTGGTACGGTGCGATTGCTCTATGCCTCTTTCTACGTGGCTTATTATTGTAAAATGGGATTTTCTGATTTACTTGAACGATTATGTACGCAATTAATAACAGTCATGCAGGAAACGAAGCAGTACCTTAGTACCTGGCTTATAGAAAAAATGAACCTCCTTTACAAGATTCATCAATGGGGACTTTAGAGCTAGATTTACCAGATGCGGAAGATCAATTATTCGAGTTAGAACAATATCCCTTGCTAGATATTGCTAAAGGTATAGAAGGAGCTGGAAGTGAGACTACGTTATACGAGCTATTAGAACTAATCATCAATGACATTCCTGAGACCAAAAAAGACATTCAAAAAGCTTATGCCTCTGGTGACTGGCGTAGTATTGAAGCACTGGCACATAAGGCAAAAGATGGGGCTATCTATGTGGGAACGATGAGGATGAAATACGCCTGTCAATACTTAGAGCGCTACTACAAAACAGGTCATTCTGACCTATTAGAAAAGCTATATCAGCAATTACTTAGAGTTTTGGACGATACGCAAAAGCATCTTGAGTCTTGGCTTTTACAAAGAGAATAATAGCAAAGTTAAAACAGCGCTTTTAAGGAAAGCATTAAGGAAATCGCTTTTTTCCTTAACCTCTCAGAACGGCAAGTGGAACGCCATCGCAATACTATCTTTCAAAAACTCGAATGCAAAAACATTGCTGAAGCCATTGCCAAGGGATTGCGTTATGGGGAAATCGGGAGTAGGTCGGGTCCTTGGCCCGACATGGTATGAGCATGCATCCAACCTACACAGAGAGCAATAACAAGGAATAAATCATGGCACAACTATTAATCGTGGAAGACAACGTCATCTGTCAACAAATCTATCTCTCATTATTAAGCAACTATCAACTCACGCTGGCAGAAACAGCACAACAAGCCTTGGCCACACTGACAATGCAATTCTTTGATTGCATCCTTCTGGATTTGGGTTTACCGGATAAGCGGGGTGAGGGGATCTTGCCATTAATTCGTGCGAATCCTTTACACAAAGATACGGCTATCATCGTTATTTCAGCGCATGTGGATGAATCGTTAGGGAGGCAATGTTTGGCTTTGGGAGCAAATCATATTTACATGAAGCCGGTATTACCTATGATGTTACGCCGGTTGGTGGAAAATGCATTGATTCATTAAGCGTTTTACTCCTGTTCAAACCATTCAATAGATCCCGGTTGCACGCAACCGGGCTACAAGAGGGATCCATTCCTATTACCTAAACAAGTAGTCGTATATTTTTCAGCCAACATCAATTAAAATTTGCTGCCCTCAACAACCTATAGGCAAATGTTGATTACTACCGAACAACTGGAAGATGAGATCTGTAGACAAGGCTTTCATATTATTGATAATTTTCTTGCTCTCGAAGATTATCAAACGCTGCGTGCAATTGCTGAAGAGATGCATAATAGCGGCCAATTCAAAAGTGCAAAAATAGGCCGTCAATTAGAGACAGGCTTTCACAGCGATATTCGTAACGACAAAATCTGCTGGTTAGATGAAGAGTCTGCCAATCAATCAATTAAGATCTATTTCAGTAAAATTAGCCGACTTGCAGAAAGACTTAATCAAACTCTATTTCTAGGCTTGGTCGATTTTGAAACTCATTTTTGCTATTTATCAACCCGGGGCTTTCTATAAAAAACATGTGGATCAATTCGCTACAACCAAAGAGCGGCGAATTTCTTGTGTTTACTATCTCAATGCTGACTGGCAAGAATCCTTTGCAGGAGAATTAAAACTTTATGGGCTTAACGATCAGCTCATCACCTCCATTCTCCCTCGAGGGAATCGTTTTGTGTGTTTTAACAGCGAGCTGCCTCATGAGGTTTGCCCAACAAAACAAACCCGCTATAGCATAACGGGCTGGATGAAGACACGGTCGATGTCATTAATCACTTAATCGCTTGCCTAACCTGTGCGGTACAAGGTTCTATTGCTGCGTTGCACTCAAAAAAATACACTGGTTTAGGCAAGAGGTCTGATGATTACAGGACGGATATTGCGCTCTAAATTATTCATAACCAACTTCTTGTGTATAATAGAGCTTTGCTTGCCAAAGACTCTTATGTACGCCTTAGAAATTAACCAGCTACGCAAAACTTATGTGAATGGCGTTGAAGCCCTGAAAGGTATTGATTTAAGGGTTAAGGCCGGTGATTTTTTTGCTTTGCTGGGTGCTAATGGTGCAGGGAAATCGACCACCATCGGTTTAATTACTACCTTATTAACAAAAACCTCAGGTGGTATCCATATTTATGGCTATGATCTGGACGAAAAGCCGGAATTGGCTAAATCCTGTCTGGGATTAGTGCCCCAAGAATTTAACCTCAATATTTTTGAAACCTGCGAACAGATCTTGATAAGCCAGGCCGGTTACTATGGCATAACACGCGCACAAGCAAAACCTCATGCCCAAACCTTATTGAAACAACTGGGACTATGGGATAAACGGCACTCTATTGTGCGTCACTTATCGGGCGGGATGAAACGTCGACTCATGATCGCGCGCGCCTTAATCCATCAACCTAAAGTTTTAATTCTTGATGAGCCTACTGCAGGAGTGGATATAGAAATTCGCCGTAGTATGTGGGAATTTTTAACCCAAACCAACAAGCAGGGAACAACGATTATTCTCACCACGCATTATCTCGAAGAAGCAGAGCAGCTCGTAATAACTTCGTATAGCATACATTATACGAAGTTAGTTGAAAACACGTCGATGAAAGCGCTCTTAAAAACATTAAGGCATCAAACGTTTGTATTCAATACAGAAAGTCCTATCCATGACTTACCGGTGATAGCGCCTTTCGAGACAACCTTGATTGATAACTACACCTTTGAATTACGCGTAGATAATAATTGGTCACTGAATGATGTTTTTTCTGTGTTAACGCAAAACGGTCTTCGCATTCATAGCATGCGCAATAAAACCAACCGCTTGGAAGAGCTTTTTCTGGATCTTATTAAACATGGCCATTAAACAACAAACGATTGCCCTTTATACCTTGGTAAGACGAGAACTGGTAAGAATGTTTCGTATCGCTTCTCAGGTATTTTTACCCCCGGTAATCACCACCACCTTATATTTTATGATTTTCGGCAGTTTAATGGGCGAGCGCATTGGTTCAATTCAAGGGGCGAGTTATCCTCAATTTATTGCGCCTGGACTAATTATGATGTCCGTCATTACCAACGCTTATAGTAATGTTTCTACTTCGCTCTTCAATGTTCGCTTTCAAAAGAGTATTGAGGAAATGTTAGTCAGTCCCATGCATAATAGCATGATACTGCTGGGTTATATCTTGGGTGGCGTCTTACGTGGATTAATTGTTGCCCTCTTAGTCTTCCTTGTTTCTTATTTTTTGTGGATCTGGATTTTCACAGTTTACCGCTGACACTTTTTATTGTCCTTTTAGCGTCTGCCCTTTTCTCCTTGGCTGGTTTTACCAATGCCATGGTCGCTCGCAACTACGATGATGTCATGCTCATCCCTACGTTCATTCTTACACCGTTAATTTATTTGGGTGGCGTTTTTTACGCAACCAGCATGCTCCCGCCATTTTGGGAAAAACTCTCTCATCTGAACCCGATCTTATATATCGTCAACGCATTACGTTATGCAATGATTGGCCAACAGGAAGTCAGTATTTGGCTGGCAATCCTGATCATTTGTTTGATGATAATCCTATTAAGTGCACTCAATATGTTCTTGTTGAAGAAAGGGGTAGGATTGCGAGATTAACACATGACTATCCATTCAATGCAGTTAATTGCTCTTATTAGCCAGCATTTAAAAACTGGTTTTATTTTCCCAGGAATCCAATCTTTTGTCAGATAAGCACTGTGCAACAGGGGCAACCTCATATCAGAACGATGGCCTTATATGATTTGACTCAGAAAGGCGCTCTTATTTTCATTACTGCGACCAATTCACCCAAATGGACCCATTTAAGCAATAATCCTAACATTGCTTTATGCTTGCTTCATCCTGAATACGGACAAATTATCGTTGAAGGCTCTACCCTGTTGCATACAAGCCAGACAAACCTCTCCTTAGTTAGTCTCTACTGGGAAAATTATTTGGATGAGTATTGGCGAAATTTTTATAGAATGGAAACGCCCGGAAATCCTGCTAATGAAATCCCCCCATCCTTAGGAGTCGTTCATGTTATACCAAACACATGGCAGATTTTGGAAATGGATAAAGATGATTTTTTAAAAGGATCACGCAGCCTCTATACCATCGAGAAAGATGTCTGGATGCGCGAAGAGCTCCCTCTCCTTTAACCTGATTTGATCTAAAAATGTTCTTAAAGTGCAGATTTATGTTATATTTCGCCCTTTTATGTTTAAAATAAGTCCAATCCAGATAGGTTCTCCACTGAACTAATTAACCGCATTTTGATTACTGATCAGGGAGTTATTATCCAAATCAACCGATTAAATCCTATCAATAAAAGTTGAGGAAAAAGAATGCTAGTAAAAAATCTAATAGGAGGTTTAGTCGCCGCCTTATTTTCAATTCAAGGCTACGCTTTTTACACTCAGAACGCGGTGATTTACGATAAAAATAACAAGCCAGTTAACATTGATGGCATCTCTTGGTCAGGTTTTCAAGATTCTAAAATTTTTCAAGGTTTAGCGTCCAATCCCTTTTATGCAGTTGGTGATATTCCAACTTCTTATACTAAAACCTATGGCATGCTGGATGCTCTGGTACATCCTTGGGATTTTATTGATACGGGTGTTGATAATGCCACTGGCGTTCATTTCAAAACGGTTCGTGTCCCCATTCAGCCTGGTGTACTCTACGATACTGCTTCGTCGGTTGAGTTGAATAAATCAATTAGCAACAAAGCACAACCTTCAAAAGGAAATGGTGTTTTTTGTAAAACCTGGGAACGTACGGGCTCCACCTGTGCAAGCGCAGTATCGCCTAAAGAAGCATTCTGGATAAGCCTTGCAGAATTTAAAAAAATAATGTGAAAGTACTTATCGATATTCATCACAGCTATGGGTATGGTGATAACTATCGAGATGGTACCGTCTATAATCTTCATCAATATGAAGCCGATTTAAAATTAATACTGGCTGAGATTAAGGCTCGCGATCTAACGAATGTCATTGGCATCGATGTTTTCAATGAACCCTATGGACTGCATTGGTATCACAGTAATAATAGTCAACCTGCCTGGATAAAGGTTATCGCTGCAGCAGCTACGGTAATTCAGCAAACTAATCCTGATTTATTATTGTTTGTTGAAGGCCCTGGATCAGGTTCAGGAGATCCCGATCAGCCAGTGATTTGTGTCAAAAGCAACGAACTTGTACCTGATGAAGCTTATGCAATTCTCAATGATCCAGCTAATTGCATCGCGAATACCAAACACGTGGAATTCAAGGGTAACTGGGGCGAAGATTTCAAAACACTATTGGCAAAGGATCCAGCCAAGAAAGGGGAAGCTCGTTTTGACAGAGCAGCCTTTATTCAACGATTGAAAACAGCCGGTTTAAATGAGACGGCGATAACCTGGTTAATGGGTGATGAAAATGCCAGCCACGCCCACTTGGTTTTTTCACCCCATGTTTACCCACGCGAGGTTGCTACCTGGGAATCTGCTCCCGGTAAACCAAGTGAATTACGATTTGACTGGAGTTGGGGTTTCTTAAAAAAGCCGGTTACTCCGTAGTTTTGGGAGAAGCCTCCTGGAAAAGCGCTGAAGGATTAGCTTTTTTCAAAAAGCATTAATCCCCTATCTGGAAAAAACAATCTGCAAAATAATCTGTTTTTTGGGCCGTAGGCTATTTGGGAGATACTGTCAGCATGATTGATCCAAACTCTGCCAAGCTTGATCTGAAAGCTCAAAAGGTTTTACACCAATTGTTTAACCAAAACGTAAATGAAGGAAAGTTGACTATCCATTTTGCTGATCCAGGCTTCAGCTTAAAAGGAAGTGCAGAATTCACGCTTCAGGAGACTGGCCAAAATTATACTTGCAGCTATGAAGGATGTTTACTCAATCTGGCTGGCGGAACCTATCATCTTTTGTTGGCAGACAGCTATCAATTGGATAATCAAGCCCATCAAAGTTACCGGGTTAAAGGGAGTATTTCTTCTATCTCTTTCCAGATCATTGAAGGTCAAAATAATGAGTTGACTCTTTCTTTAGAAGGTGAGCAAACAGGACCTCAGCCCGCTTCAATGATCGATTATAAAATGACTCTCCTGGATGAAAAAGGCAAGCCAGTGAATAGCCAAACTATCGCTGGCGCTATCCAATTTCATTCAACATTAAATAATCAAGAGACTAGCAATTGTGTTGTCGAGCAAGGCCATTGCACAACCCTTATTTATAATCAACACATCAATAGCAAAACAGGGCGCTTTGGCACCGAAAACTACCAAATTGAACATCCCAATACCGTTCAATACCTTGAGAAAACATACACGCTAGTCAGTGAGAAAACGGATAAAAAGCTACTATTACCAGCAAATTCTTCGGAAATAACACTTAATGCCTTTTATCAAGCAGGGACTACTCCCAGTCAAAATTGTACTGTCCATTTAGCCTTACAAAATCACTGGGAGGGTGGAGCAGTATTTCAAGGTACGCTCACGAATACCACGAAAGAACCTATCCACAATTTTAGTTTTAAATTGAGTTTTAACTCTCATGAAATGACTAATCCAATGATTGTTAATCACTGGCTTGGCAATAATGCCTCCCTCCTAGAGTCAAATGGAGTTTTTACGCTAAGTGCCCAACCATCCGACATGAGTAACGGCTTACTTCCCGGTAAAACTCAGTCAATTGGGTTTCAAATCGCTGGTAGCTTCTTGCAAAAACCAGTTATTAACGTATTAAGCTGCGACGCTGAATAAGCAAAAACATATATCGGATAAGCCTAAATTAATAGCAACTGATTGAATTTCTATCGCTTAATGATTATTTTATTCAGCTAGGGTGGTTGAATAAGGATGTTGTGATGGTTAAAAAATTGCCGTGCTGGTAGGTAGTCTGCGCAAGGAATCGTGGAATCGCAAGCTTGCTTTATCATTAATCAAACTTGCCCCTTCCTCTCTTGATTTGCAACTAATTGAAATCGGGCAATTACCGCTTTATAACCAAGATCCTGATGATCAAAATACCCCCCTGGCTGAATGGGTAGCTTTTCGTGAAGAAATCAGTAAGGTAAATGGTTATTTATTTGTTACTCCTGAATACAACCGTTCAATTCCTGCACCACTTAAAAATGCCATCGACGTAGGATCAAGACCCTACGGCAAAAGTGTTTGGGGTGGTAAACCAGGAGCAGTTATCAGCGCTTCACCAGGTGCAATCGGCGGTTTCGGCGCCAACCACCACCTGCGCCAAACCTTCGTATTTTTAGATATCCGCTGTATGCAACAACCAGAAGCTTATATAGGCAGCGTTAATACGCTTTTCGATAAACAGGGCAATCTGACTCAGGATAAAACAGAAGAGTTTTTACGCCACTACATGGAACACTTTGCCAAATGGGTCGCTCAATTTTAGGCGTTTAGAATAGTCTGCAGTAAAGTACCTACTTCAGAAGAGGTGGAGGAGGATTAGGGATTACTTCTAGCTTAGTAGTTGCACTTTCTTCCTCAATATCGATACCTACTTCATCATGCAATTTGTTGTGAAGCAGGTTAACCCCTAATGAGTAAGCACTAATTGTTGTTTTATCAGGAAAAACTCGAGTAGCAACAGGCTCTTGAGAAATAAAATTTTCACCATCAATTACCCAGACACCAGAACGCTTTAATGTATTATGTCCATCAGCCTGAATGAGTATACCCTGCCCGGTTTTAGGGGTAACAATCTGTTGGGTGCCTTTATCCAAATTAACAAGAGCACTACGTTTTTAAAACTTTGTGATAAGGTCATTGAGCTGGAAGAAATGATTTGCACTGCCGGGCCAAACTCATCTTCACTAAACGAAGGAAATTGTTGACTCAGGTATTTGCTTATCACGCCTTCGGCAGCATCGATGCATACACTGCCAGCAAACGTGATCCCCTTAAATTGTTTAAGGTAATCAAGTTTCATAACTCGCCTGTCAGCGCTAGCATGGTAATAAGAATTGCGCTCTAATTCGGCAGATAATCTTTCATCTTCAGGAATATCAGCCGGTCCTTTATTGAATTTGTAGTTGATATAAACTACTTCTCCATGTTTAATGCCGAATAGTATATTTGTTTTTTGGGGTCTGGCCTTATGTTCGAGAGACTTCCCCAACTCATCAACCACACTATCCTTCGTAGTAGCCGTGATATTGACCATGATGAGTAAATCAGGAAATTCTTTACTGACCTGACAATATCCAGTCAGTAATTCCTGTTGCATATCATAAGGCATGAATAATCGGCTAGAACCTCCTCTCCGACAATGACTATAAAATTCGGGTAGTACGCAAATAGCAGCTTCATCAGGAAGTAATGGCCCTTGCTGCAGCATGAGTGCATAAGCTGAGCCTACATGAGTTGCAAATAAATCGACTTGTTCTTCAATCGTTCTCGGCGCACGCTGAGAAAAATCTCCAGTTGATGTGGCTACCGTGGCTACTCGCATAATCCGTTGCTCAGTTAATTTTCTTTTTCTTATCAATTGATACAGTATGAGCAAATTCACTTAGCAATTGGCTCACAGGCTTTGAATTCAGTTTAGGAAGAGAAAATCTTAAGAAATGAGGCGTGACTTGTATACTCATTCGCCGACGAATGTTTTCCGGAAGAAGCATTAGCGAAGCGCATTTTTCGAAATCCTTGTAGGGGACATAAACAACCGCATCGACATTCCAGTCATCATCAACCCAACCAAAGAAGTCAAGTTTAGTCACATCACGTAAAAGCCTTACAGCAGTAGTATACGCTTTTCTACCCATATTCACATGAAAATAAAAACCCAATTGATCTAAATATACGCACTAATTATTAATGAAATATTAATTGCTATTTCAATGAGCATTTACTCATGCTATGTTTTGATTGTTTGAAAACCCAGAGCAACTCACAGGAGTGGATAAAATGATGCGATTAACCGCGTTACTTTTACTTTTGGTGAATCAATTCGTGTTTGCAGCAACCTGCGAAACAAAACGTGACGTGTTAATAGACAATAAACTGACCAAAGTCTGGAAAACCACAATCTGCCCTAAACAACAGCTGCCTTTCCATACCCACCAATTTGCTCGAATCGTCATACCGGAAGAAAGTGGCACGCTTAAAGTTACTTATCAGTCAGGAAAAGAAACCTTCATAAAATTACAGGCGAAAAAACCCATTTATTTAAGTGTTACTCAGGGTAAAGAAGCACATCAAGATTTCAATATTGGCCAGGAAGCATTACATGTTACTGTCATTGAATTAAGACAAGGCTAATTCGATACATACAAGCTTATGACACAATCCAACATAACAACCCAATCACTGCTTGCGTCGCTGGATAACCCCTTCTGGCAATTCTCCTTACAGGTTTATCGCGACGAACAAGTTAAAGAGGCTTGCCTGGCTTTTCAGCAACAGGACGGCCTCAATGTTAATCTATTATTGCTTTGTTGCTGGCTGGCTTATGCTGTCGAAGAGATATCCCAATCGGAATTAATAAACGCCTGCCATTGCATTGATGACTGGCATGAAAAAATAACCCAACCTTTGCGTTCAGCCCGTCAGCAATTAAAAAAAGTAGTACGAACGATTGGGTGAATACATTTTATCAACAGATATTAAGTGATGAACTTATCTCCGAAGCCTATCAGCAACATTGTCTATATCAATATTTTGCAGCTCGGCAGAAAACGTCTTTTAGCAAAAATGGACAACTGGCCGCTCGCTATTTGCATTGGCTTTTTTCTGCTAAAAAATTAACTATCGATCCTTCGCTTGCTTCTCGAATAGAACAGTTTGCCAAAATAGGACTGGAAAAATTGCCCTAATTTGCCAATTATTATACAATTTGCAAATTTATTAATTTTTATGCCTTATTATATGAAATTTATTATTGAAAAAGTCGAGCTTATTAAAGGTGAAAAACCCACTGTTGTAATTAGCTGGTCATCAGGTACTACTGATTTTTACCCTTGGCATTCCTATCCAGAACTACCCGATTTATCCGAGTTTAAACCTTGGTATTACAGCAATGTACCAGGCCTCACCTTATTTAGAGCCCCTGCCGCTATGACTACTCAAACGATAAGAACTCATAATTTAAGTCATTATCAACATGACCCGGAGCAAGTCCTACCTTTGACTCTCGTACCCCGATTGGAAAAAGCGGTCGATGAGATTGAGGAAGTATCGCAACAACATTGCCTCTATTTTGCAAAAAAGAGACGGCAGCACCTAATGGCCACCTTGCTAAACCGATACCAATTCGACCAAATAATGGCATATCGCCTGAACATACAACCGGGAATGACCCAGAGACATCAGTACTAGCTCCCCCGCTATTTATGTAACATAAGAAGAGAAGCCGCAGTTGAGATCGGTCAAGAAATTTTCAGATAAGGAAACTCGGCTTGCAGGATTTGGATGACTTGATCCAAATCCACTTTGCTTTTGACAATGAGAAGAACCGTATCATCACCTGCAATAGTACCTAGAATCCCTGAGTTATTGGATTGTTGCGGGTAAAAAGCAACGTACTTTTTATCAATAAACAAGGCGAGACTATTCGCATGACCAGGCTGAGTATGCAAAACAACCAAACCATATTCTGATACCTGTGCATTCAAAACCAAGGGCAAATTCGGTGGATTAAAATCAACCACCCGATAAATTCCTGCAACTTTAGCAATTTTCAATTTTTTAAGTCGGCGAGACAAAGTCGCTTGCGGAATATCATAACCTCTTTCTTTCAGAGCCTGCTGCAAATCACTTTGTTCAGCAATCTCCTGTATTTGCACAATACTCAGAATATGCTCGTCCAACAGGTTATCGTGTGACATTTACTTCCTCTCAAATGAATACAAAACCATAAAAATAGAAATTATATTCATTAATTGTTGACATCACAAGGTAAAATCAAATATAGTCACAAAATGGATATATTTTGGATATATAATTATCATGAAAAAACTGATACCTTGTCTGATAAGTGCATCAATGCTTTTTCTTTCTGGATGTGGCAACGAAAAAGATAGGAATGAAATCCATTTTGTTACCTCGGCAGAATATCCACCTTTTGAATATAACGAGCAAGGTGAAATTAAGGGGTTCGATATTGATCTGGCTAAGCTTATTGCTAAAGAATTAGGCAAAAAAGCCGTTTTTGACAATATGCAATTTAGTTCTATCTTACCCGCGCTAAGTGCAGGGCAAGCTGACATAGCCATTTCAACAATTACCATTACGGAAGATAGGAAAAAGAATTTTGATTTTAGTTCGCCCTATTATTTTGAAGGAATGGCGGCAGTATTTAATCAAAAAGATCCTGTTAATCATCCCTCTCAACTAACAGGAAAAAATTAGCTTGCCAACTCGGCAGCACGATGGAAATTTGGCTGAAAAAGCATTTTCCACAAGAAAATATTGTGACAATGGATAATAACAACCAAGCAATAGAAGCCTTAAAAGCTGGCCATGTGGACATAGTACTCGTAGACGGCGCTCAGGGAGCCATCTTTAGCAAGAAAAATCATGGCTTAAACTATGCCATTATTGCCAAAGCAACCAATGGTTATGGCTTGGCCTTCAAAAAACACTCTCTGCTAAAAGCACAAGTTAATCGAGCCCTCAATACATTAAAAGCCAAAGGGGAAATCGCCAAACTTCAAAAAATCTGGCTGGAGGATGGCAAATGGACGAGTTAAAACAAAATCTCCTCTTTATCGGTCAAGGGACTGTCCTCACCTTAGAATTACTGGCAGGCGGGATGCTCATAGGCATCCTGCTGGGAACTATTCTCGCCATTTTGCGTTACAACGGGATTGCCAAGTTACTGATTAATCGTTTTATTTCAATAATCAGAGGGACACCATTAATTCTGCAATTAAGTTTCATCTATTTTGCCGTACCAAGTTTACTTGGTTTGCGACCCGATATTCTGGTTGCCGGAATACTGACTTTCGGTCTTAATAGCTCCGCTTATATCGCTGAAATCCTGCGATCCGGGATAGAGAGTTTGCCTAAAGGACAATTCGAAGCAGCGAGAACGCTTCAAATTCCAACATTCTATTTATGGAAGGATATTATTTTACCGCAGGTTATAAAAAATATTTTTGCCCGCGCTAATTAATGAAATGATTGCTCTTCTTAAAGAGACTGCCTTAATCTCTACAATTGGTGGTATGGATCTGATGCGCAAAGCGCAATCCATTGCTGCCGAACAATTCACCTATTTTTTACCACTGTGTATTGCTGGTTTCTACTACTACGGCCTGGTTTTACTCATCGAATATTTAGGCAAAAAATTGAACAAGGAGGGCATGATGCTGTACATCAATAATGCCTGTAAAAATTTTGGCTCCACCCCAGTCTTAGATCAGATTAATCTTAGTATTGCTGCTCACCAGATTGTTGGTCTGGCCGGTCCTTCCGGTGGCGGAAAGTCGACGCTGCTGCGTTGTATACAAAAACTGGAAGTGCTTGATTCAGGAACCATCGACTTCTCAGGTAAAAGCGGATTCATGTTTCAAGATTTCCAGCTTTTTCCTCATATGACCGTATTAGACAATTTAATCTATGCTCCCAAGCTGCAAAATAAGGCAAGCAATCACGAAAATGAAGCGCTAACCTTGTTAAACACGCTTGGCATAGCAGACAAAACAGTGTCGTTTCCCCATCAACTCTCCGGAGGACAAAAACAACGTGTAGCGCTGGCTCGCAGTCTAATGATGCAACCAAGCTTACTGCTTTGTGATGAACCAACTTCCGGTCTGGATCTAGCTACCATTGAAGATGTCGTTAATTTACTGCATTCAATTAAAGCCATGGGAGTCACCATGGTTATTGCATCACATGATTTAGATTTTCTAACCAAAATGAGCGATCGCCTGGTTGTTCTCAAAGGTGGCCAACTAGTGACTGATGTTAAACCGCAAGAATTAAATAACCCTGTTTACGATTTAAAGAAATATTATTAGGAGACAATAATGACTACAACGATTAAGAAAATCGCCTTGGCTTATTCAGGTGGACTTGATACTTCTGTGATGATCCCTTGGCTTAAAGAAAATTATCAAGCCGAAGTCATTGCGGTCATTTGCGACCTTGGCCAACAAGAAGATCTGCAAGCCATTAAACAGAAAGCCATTAAAAGCGGTGCAACCAAAGCCTATGTGGTCAATGTCCAAGAAGAATTTGTTACCAACTACCTTTGGCAACTGGTGAAAGCTGGCGCTTTATATGAAGAGCAATATATTTTAGGCACTATCTCAAGACCTTTAATTGCACAAAAACTGGTTGAAATTGCCTTGCAAGAAAATGCTGATGCGATTGCTCATGGAGCAACCGGCAAAGGCAATGATCAAGTTCGTTTCGAATACACCGTAAAAGCCCTCGCTCCTCAATTGCAAATTATTGCTCCCTGGCGCTCCTGGGACATTAAATCACGCCAGGAAGCTATCGATTATGCCAAAGCACATGGGATTGAGGTCCCTGTGACACCGAAGGCGCCCTATTCTCGTGATCACAATATTTGGTATATCTCACATGAAGGTGGTGTCTTGGAAGATCCAAGCCAAGGGCAGCCTGAAGATTTATTGCTAATGACTACACCGCTTGAACAGACGCCTGATACACCCGAACTGATTAGCATCCATTTCGAACAAGGAGTACCTGTGGCTTTGGATAATAAAGCAATGGATCCGGTCGCTCTATTAACCGAACTGAATCAACGAGCAGGTGCTCATGGTATTGGTGTGGCTGATATCGTTGAAAATCGGTTAGTAGGAATGAAAATCAGAGGTGTCTATGAAGCACCGGCTGCTGCAGTGCTTTATAAAGCCCATAAAATGTTGGAAAGCTTATGCCTTGATCGATCCACGCTTCATTTGAAGCAATCTCTACAACAAAGCTATGCCAATCTTGTCTATGAGGGTCGATGGTTTTCCCAAGCAAAAGAAGCCCTGGATGCTTTGATTGCAGTAACTCAGAAACATATTACCGGCACAGTCAAATTACAACTGTTTAAGGGCAATCTCATTCCTTGTGGTATGCAGTCTGAATACAGTTTACATAATCCTGCTCTCGCTACGTTTGAGGAAGATAATGTTTACAATCAAAAAGACGCGGAAGGATTTATCAATCTTTTCTCTCTGTCAGCAAAAGTATACGGCATGGTTCATAAAGGATGGCAAGTATGACTAATAAAACCTGGGGTGGACGATTTAAAAACCACTTGATCCAAGTGTTGTAAAATTTAATGCTTCACTGGCGTTTGATCAGGTACTTTACCGTCATGATATTGCTGGCAGTCAGGCACATGCCAGCATGCTGGCGCGACAGGGACTTCTGAGCCAGGATGAAGCACAGTCTATTAACAAAGCGCTCGCGGAAATTGAGTTAGAAATAACCCAAGGGCAACATGCTCTTGATGAAAACTGTGAAGACATTCACATGTTTGTTGAACATTTGCTAATTCAAAAAATCGGCGACATTGGTAAGAAATTACATACTGGCCGCAGCCGTAATGATCAGGTCGCCCTCGATCTGAGACTTTATACCAGGGAAGCCGGTGCGCAGATAAGCAGTCTGTTGCAAACTCTCAAAGACGTTTTGCAGGATTTAACCAAGCAGCATGCCAATATCAAGATGCCTGGATACACTCATCTGCAACAAGCGCAACCGATTTATCTAGGTCAATATTTTACGGCCTTTGATGCCATGTTCAGTCGTGATCTTAGCCGTCTGCAAGATTGGCATGAGCGAATGAATTTTTCGCCTCTTGGTGCTGGCGCCTTGGCAGGTAGTAATCTACCTTTAGATAGAAACTGGGTCGCCGCAACCTTGGGCTTTAACGGTGTTATTAGCAATACGCTGGATGCCGTGAGCGATCGCGACTTTATCATTGAGTTTTGCTCCATTGCTGCGCTTATCATGATGCATCTATCGCGTTTGGCAGAAGATCTTATCCTTTGGGCAACCCAAGAATTCAATTTCATTACCCTGGATGATGCCTTTGCTACTGGATCCTCGTTAATGCCCAATAAGAAAAATCCTGATGTTTTAGAACTTATTCGCGGCAAAAGCGGACGGGTATTTGGTCATTTAACCGGTATTTTAACCGTAATGAAAGCCCTGCCACTTGCTTACAACAAAGACATGCAAGAAGACAAAGAAAGCTTATTTGATACCGTCAATACACTAACTGCTTGCCTGCAAATCATTTCCCCTTTTCTGCAAAGCCTAACTTTCAATACCGAGTTAATGCATAGAAAAGCAACCAGTGGTTACTTGGATGCAACAGCGATCTTAGAGTCTCTCGTTTTGCAAGGTATGCCATTTAGAGATGCACACCATCAAGTCGGTCTTTGGGTAAGTGAAGCCGTTGAAAAAAATTGCTCGCTTTCCGAGCTTCTTAAGGAGACAAAAAATGGCTTTCCTCATCTTGGCTGATGGCACCCTTTTTCATGGGAAGGCGATCGGCGCAAAAACCCATGCCCTGGGAGAGATGGTCTTTAATACCTCACAAACAGGCTATCAGGAAATTTTGACTGATCCCTCCTATTTTGGCCAAATTATTAACTTTACAACGCCCCACCTTGGTAATGTTGGAGTTAATCAAGCGGATCATGAATCAGAGAAAGTCCATGCTGCAGCAGCCGTTTTCAGAGATTACTCCTCCCATTTTAGCAATTGGCGTGCACAAGATAGCCTGGAGAATTTTCTGCTGAAACACAATATCGTTGCCTTAACGGAGATCGATACTCGCGCACTCACGCTGCACTTGCGTGAGCAAGGCAGCCAAAATGGTTGTATTGTGGCAGTAGACTCCATTACACCTGAACAAGCACTGTCGATGCTACAAAATGCGCCGGTCATCCAAGAGGGTAATCTGGCAACCTTGGTTTCGACCAAAAAAACATATCTCTATGCTGATCCCCAAGATGCGATAGCACATATTGTCGTTGTTGATTGCGGCGTTAAAGCAGCCATCTTAAAAACCTTGGCAAACTATCCCGTCAAAATTTCAGTAGTACCCGATACGATCAGTTTTAGTGAATTGGCAAGCTTTTCTCCCGACGGTGTATTACTCTCTAATGGACCAGGAAATCCCGAAAATTGTGAGTCAGTTATTCAACTGGCCTCTCAATTATTACAGCAACAGATCCCTGTCTTTGGCATTTGTCTGGGCCATCAGATCCTGGCGCTAGCAGCCGGTGCAAAGACAAGGAAAATGAAATTTGGTCATCACGGTGCCAATCATCCGATTCAATGCTGTAAAACAGGTACGGTTTTTATTAGCAGCCAGAACCACGGTTTCGTTGTCGATGAGTGCTCATTACCTAATCATTTAATCACTACTCATATCTCCTTATTTGACGGGACAATTGCCGGACTTGCCCATCGCAATTCACCCGCCTTTTCTTTTCAAGGACACCCAGAAGCGAACCCGGGCCCTAACGAACTGATGTGCCTGTTCAAGCAGTTTTTTCATGAGGTGCAGTATGCCAAAAAACACTAACATTAAGAGCATTTTGGTCATCGGCTCTGGCCCAATTAACATCGGCCAAGCCTGTGAATTTGATTATTCAGGCACACAAGCCTTAAAAGCCCTGCGTGAAGAAGGTTATCGCGTGATCCTCGTTAATTCGAATCCGGCCACTATCATGACCGATCCCGACTTAGCCGATGCGACCTATATCGAGCCAATTACTACAGCTTCAATTCGCACAATTATCGCCAAAGAACGCCCCGATGCCCTTATTGCTACCCTAGGCGGGCAAACCTCGCTCAATTGCGCGTTAGCTCTGCATAAAGAAGGTATTTTAGCCCAATATCACGTTGAATTAATTGGTGCATCCATTAATGCCATCACTGTCGCTGAAGATAGAACGTTGTTTCATAAGACAATGAAAGAGATTGGTTTAAGTGTTCCTGAAAGTTATTCGGCTACCAGCCTGGATAGTGCCAAACAAACCATGCAGAAATTGGGACTACCTTTAATCGTCCGCTCTTCCTTCACCTTAGGTGGTGCCGGAGCAGCCGTTGTACATAGCGCAGAGGAAGCCATAGCTGCATTCAAACAAGCGTTTGCCCAACCAGGCTGTCAGGAAATTTCCATCGATGAAGCGCTCATCGGGTGGAAAGAATTTGAATTAGAAGTTGTACGCGATAAAAAAGATAATTGCATTGTAGTCTGTGGTGTTGAAAATTTTGATCCCCTGGGAATTCACACCGGTGACTCCATTACCGTTGCACCCATACAAACCCTCACCGATGATGAATATCAAGCCATGCGTGACGCAGCCTTTGCCGTACTGCGTGCCGTTGGTGTTGACACCGGTGGTTCAAATGTTCAATTCGCTCTTAATCCTAAAAATGGCAAGATGGTCGTGATCGAAATGAACCCTCGGGTCTCCCGCTCCTCCGCACTGGTTTCGAAAGCAACTGGATTTCCTATTGCTAAAATCGCTGCCAAGCTTGCCGTTGGTTATACCCTCGACGAATTACCAAACGAAATTACCGGCGGTATCTTGCCAGCCTCTTTTGAACCAAGCATTGACTATACCGTGGTTAAAATTCCTCGCTTCCATGATGAGAAATTTAACGCACAAGATTTAGCTCGAGGCCCACAAATGCGCTCTGTAGGTGAAGTGATGGCTATCGGCAGTACCTTCGCGGAAAGTTTACAACATGCTATCTTAAGTCTGGAAATTAATGCTTCGGGTTTCGATTCTTTACATGAATTCGATGATGACGCCCTAAAAGCATTGCTCAAACGACACACCAGTACTCATCTCTGGTGTCTTGCAGAAAGTTTTCGTCGTGGCTTTAGTATTGAAGAAGTTTATGCAGTGTCGTTTATTGATCCCTGGTTTTTACACCAAATTAAAACAATCGTTACCCTGGAGCAAAACCTTCATGGCCAGTCTTTGTATGATCTCGATCAAGCCACCTTATTAAATTTGAAGAAAAATGGTTTTTCTGATCAACGACTCGCTAATCTTCTCCATAGCACAGAAACCGAGGTGCGATCATATCGACAGCAACTTAACATACAGCCGGTCTATAAATGTGTAGATAGCTGTGCTGGCGAATTTCGAACAACCACAGCCTATCTATATAGCACCTATCAACAGTATTGCGAATCCAAACCCAGTACAAAAAGCAAGATTATGCTTATAGGTAGTGGTCCTAATCGTATAGGACAAGGTATTGAATTTGATTATGCCTGCGTCAAAGCCATGCAAGCGTTTGCTAAAGCAGGCTACGAAACCATCATGGTTAATTGTAATCCAGAAACAGTTTCTACTGATTATGATGTCGCTGACAAACTGTATTTTCTGCCGCTAACCTATGAGAAAGTGTGCGATGTGATTGAACATGAAAAACCGACTGCAGTCGTTCTGCAATTTGGCGGGCAAACCCCGTTAAACTTGGTAGAAAAACTCCAGAAAACCAACGTTCCTTTGTTAGGATTAACTGCTGATCTTGTCAACATCACTGAAGACAGAGACAAATTCCGCGATTTAATACAACATTTAGGCTTAAAACAACCTAAAAATCAGGCTATTACCAGTCTTAATGAACTCGATCAGATCTTAGAAGTTCTTTGTTTCCCTTTAATTATTAGGCCTTCCTTTGTTCTAGGCGGCCGTGGTATGGAAATTGTGACGAACAAAGAAAGCTTGGTAGAAAAGCTTAAGACCCTCTTTAAAACGACATCGCACGCTGTTTTGCTGGAAGAATTCCTTGCCGGCGCAATTGAAGTAGAGATTGACGCCGTATCTGATGGCGAAGACATCTTTATCCCCGCGGTCCTTGAACACATCGAAGCAGTTGGTGTTCATTCTGGTGATTCAGCTTGTATAACCCCGCCCTATAAACTGCCTTTGGCTATCATTAATCTTCTTCATAAACAAACGAAAGCCCTGGCACGTGCCTTAAAACTTAAAGGTCTCATGAATGTACAATTTGCAGTAAAAGATTCTGAGGTTTTTTAATTGAGGTCAATCCCAGGGCATCAAGAACCACTCCCTTTATTTGCAAAGCAACAGGCATTCCTTTAATAGACATTGCGGTCAATTGCATGCTAGGAGTTTCGCTGAAAGAACAACGTTGCTTAACGCCTATGAGCTTACCCTATTATTGTGTGAAAGAAGCCGTTTTACCTTTCCGCAAATTTTCAACCTCAACGCCACTTCTTAGCCCAGAAATGAAGGGTACTGGCGAAGTTATGGGTATCGGTTTAACGCCTCATGAAGCCTACTTAAAAGCACAGATTGCTGCCGGTAATCACTGTGGTGAACAAGACTCGAAGGTTGTTCTCACTTCTGGTCTTGCCACGAATGATCAATTGCTGGTGACCCTGGCAAAAGCAGGATTTACTCTTATCAACGAACTTAAGTCAGACAAGAATCCTGATCTAATCCTGGTGGTTGATGCTCATCTGGACTATTTATCGTTTGCTCTGCAACACAATATTCCCTACGCTTCCACTTATGAAGCGGCTGCAATGATGGTACAAAGTCTTTGTCATCATCACATAGAAGAACCCTTTGTCAAACCATTGCAAGAACTCTATCAACAAACGACGCATCCTTCGAAAACCAGGCATGTTTTAACTGGGATGGAACTCAACAGCCAAGATATACTGAGCATCCTGGCACTAGCAAAATTTGTGAAAGAGAAACCGAACAATTATTGTGATGCCCTGATGCATAAGAATCTGGCTATGATTTTTGAAAAACCCTCTTTTCGAACTCGCTTAAGTTTTTCTCTAGCCATGCAAAGCCTAGGAGGAACTGCCGTAGAAAGTGTCAGTACTACCCGAAAATCGGAAGAACCACGGGATCTAGTCCGAGTACTAAATGGTTATTGCGACTTTATTATGGTACGAACCCACGATGATCAAGGCCTGGATGAAATGGCTACTTATGCCAACGTTCCCATTATCAATGGATTATCAGCTTTATATCATCCTTGCCAAATCCTTGCTGATTTACTCACACTGCAGGAATATTTTGGTACCCTGACCGGTTTAACATTGGCCTATATTGGAGATGGTAATAATATTCTTCATAGTCTGTTATTAATGGCGCCCCAACTCGGCATAAAAATAAACTATTGTTGTCCTGCAGAAAATCAACCTAATGCGGCGCTTCTTGCCAAGGGCTTGCAAGCAACACCTGAAATGATTCATTGTCATTCAACGCCGGAAGCAGCCGTTCATGATGCCCACGCAGTTTATACTGATGTGTGGACAAGCATGGGATTTGAGCAAGAAACCGACGAGACCTCATTTGCTGATTTTCAAGTGAATGAAAAACTCATGGCTCATGCTAAACCGGAAGCTATTTTTATGCATTGTATGCCTATGGTTCGAGGTAAAGAAGTCTCTGTTACACTGCCAGATGAACCTGCGGCTGCTCTATTTACCCAAAGTGAAAACCGCTTGCATGTACAAAAAGCGTTGCTGCTTTTTTACACTCTCATAAGGATTAGTCTGTACAGTATAGAACTATGAGCACGCCCCAATATCACAACACCGAGTTAAACTTGGTGTTGTATCTTTTTAAAAATAACGCTAGAAGCGTCTTTAATCTTCACAAGAAACAGTCAAAACTTGCACAACAAGAATAAATAATATACACTCAAGCTACCTACCTAAACTAGAGGTTAACTATGAAAGGGATAGCATTGATACCGATAGTAGTCAGTCTAACTGGTTGTGGTTGTATGGATATGGCTGGAAGCGAATATACTGTTTCACCCGTTGTTGCCACTCCCTGCTGTAACGCAAGAACTGCAGTAGTTGACAGTACTTGCTGTAAAACAGTCGTTGTCGCGAGACCTGTTGTTACCAAGCGTTGTTGTCCAACCTGTTACGATGCTACTTGTTACTAATCTTAAAGGTAATCCGGGTATGGCTTCGCCTGCCCCGGACTCCGATACCTAACATAAATCCGTTTGCCCCAAGCTGTTTGTTATACTCGCGTTGCAATAGACCCTCTTTCGAAACGCTACAAAATCATTGGCGTTAAAAAGCTATAATAACGCTATCAATAGCCAAGCAAATTTATTCATTTAAAAAACATTTGCATTTTTTATTGATCTATTTGTCAAATTTTAAAACTATAATATATACTATGTATGTCAACACTTACGCAAGGATGCTAATAATGAAAACAATCATCTTGTTAGTAGCAATTGTTGGTTCTACAGCCCTGGTTTCAGGTTGCGGTCTCTTCTGCCCAGCATGCCCAGCCTACACAAGCACTAAATAATAAGGAAATATCATGAAAACAATACTATTTTTAGTAGCAATTGTTGGTTCTACAGCCCTGGTTTCAGGTTGCGGTCTCTTCTGCCCAGCATGCCCAGCCTATACGAGCACTAAATAAGTACCAAGGTTGGGCTCCAGCCCAACCTGCTCCTGCCTCAATACTTCATCGAATCTTGCTCAAAATTGCACGTCTTACGTTAGAAATTGCACGACGAATTTTTGTTCAGCACGGGGTCTATAGAGGGGATTTAGAAAGGAATTAATATTCAAATAGGGTTCGCCTGCTGGTGACTGCTCAGAAAAAAGTAATTGAATACACAGCAGCGGGGCGCATCACATAAGACTCGATTAACAGAGTGCCAAGAAATACGGTTAGTTTCCATGACAATCAGACGATTAAAAAAGCAGGGAACAACAATGCGATTTTCGAGTGATTGATCCCATAATTCAT
>NZ_CALJ01000283.1 GCF_000308315.1 Legionella tunisiensis
GCACAAATGAAGTAGTTTATCGTTGTCGAAAGCAAACCATAATAGATGATTAATCAGGTTTTGAAAAAATTAACTACAAGAAAGTGATACAGCAAATAAAAACCAAATCCCAAAAAATAAATACCAACGACTAAAAGCCCTAAATAAGGATCTAGAAGACCTCCTACAAAAACTAATCCGGCAATAGCGCATTGAATTATCACCGCTCCCAAAAGCGCCTTAATCCTTGGGGCGTTGCCCAAAACCCCAAGATATTTACAGACGGGATTTAGGTTACATAATAACTACACGAGTTGTTTTCTCGGCCTTCTGGCTCCTCTATGCTCATGTTTGGCTCAAATTCGTTAAGTTTGTTCTGTTTATCAATCCATTTTAATGTCTCTTGAGTTTCTTCAGCGCCATTATTGAGTGCGTAACTCAATATATCAAAATGACCAAAATGAGCGGAAAAACGAGCTACATCATTAATATTTATGTTTTGTACGCCACCAGCTTGATCTACCGCGTAGATAAGAATGCCCATGTCGCCAATTATGGCTGCTTGATTGGCTATACCATTCCTAGCTATGCTCTCCTTTATCAACCATGTCATGTATATCTGACAATGCGAGCTCGCGCCAAGCTTTACTAGTGTTAATCAACTTAATCTGCTCCTCAAAACTTAAAAGCTTGAAGATTTTCAACGCTATTTCTTCGGCATCACAGCTGTAAGAATTTTCAGGTTACATTTGTTTGTTGGTAGGGCTATTGCTTGAAAAAACATAGAGGAACCTCCAAGATTAAAAATGATCAAGTTTTAATAAATTTGGATGTTTTTTGCAACAATTATATCACTTAACTCGATTACCATAGCCCCACTGGCTCCATCAAAGGTTTTGAAATCATGCGTATGTTCAAAAAAGACAGTTCCATATTTGGATTATGGGGCACGTACCGAAGTATCTTTTATCAATGAACAAGTTGGTCTATACAGTTGAGAGATAATCAAATTTTAAGATTTTGCAAGTTTAATCATTTTTGCAACGGCGCCATATATGTTCGTATTTAGAGATTTCAAGTATTAATTCAAGCCTCATATAGAATAGTAATTAACTTACTTTATCTACGTTTTATATGTGAATTGAATTACAGCAGCTTGGTAATTTGCAGAGATTTTTCCCCTATTTCCTAAACTATTAATTTGAGCAGCAGGTATAAATCCCCCATAGCTATATATCAGTTGTGTTGAAAAGCTCTTTTGTAATGTTAAATCTAACCCGGCAGAAATAGATCCTGCAGGAGACAAAGGATAACCTATTGCATTAGTATATAAGGGAGCTACATTGGTCTCATAAATCATAGAACCAAGCAACGCTATATTGTCCATTACTTTATAACGTGTATTTATTTGGTAAGACCAAACATCACTCCATCGGGCAGGAGAGATAGAAGATCCTGTTGTTGTATTTGAGAGATTAACATTTTTTTCAATAGACCACCCTGACCAATATATCTTTCCCTCTGCAAGCCATTTCTCGGTTAAGTAGTACTGCAATCCAACAAATGCTACAGGAGCTTGAATAATATTCAGAGAAAAAATTATTAACTGTAATAGCCTCAGTAGAGCTTGTCCCGTAACCATAAGTATTTACTGCTGTGTAGATAGCCATAGTGAGATAAATATGAGAATTAATTTTATAGAAAAACCCTATATCTCCAGTGTAATTTAGACCGTGTATCTTATTTATCTGATTTCCCACATTAGATACCACAAAATTCAACTCAGCCAGTTTGTTATACTCTAAATTTATACCAATTCCAAAAGCCAGCCTCTCGGTGAACTGGTAACTAGATTGGGCGCCGATCCTATAATACAAAATGTGAGTGGTAGTTGAGGCTTTAGAAACGATGGAATCATGTGGTTGCCAATCTATATGGCCATAAGCACTAGGCGTCATATTGACACCTACTACCAATTTATCGGTTAATCGATAAGCGGATAATAAATAAGGTAGTGAGTCGTGTGTTTTACTTTTTACGCTGCCGTTACCTAAAACAGTTGATCCCGTAAATTTTAACGTGGGTGAAATGAATACATTACCCAATAGCAATTGGGCACGATTAACCAAGCTTAATTCTGCAGGATTTTGAAAAAATTATTGGTTAGTAATTGATCCACTGCGCCATAGGCTATTCCACTTGAAAATCCTAGTAGAAATATAGCCATTAGCAACTTTAAAAAATATCTGCATCAAACTTCATTGCTTCCGTCCTAAGGTAATTAATTTGTAATTGTAATTTTTGCAAATCCATTAACGACAGTATTTTGTTAATTCATTTATTTGTATTAGAAAGTTCTTTTTTAACAACCACGCGTTTAATAAGACAATTATTGTTATTCTTGAGTTACGAAAAAACTTATTGCCATTCCCAAAGCAAGATAAAGTATCATATTGGTTTACTCCAACTCTAATCTAGGTGTTTCTTCCATGGTGGACAGGATGCTACAGGACCTAACGAGTTACCTACCCTATTAAATTTTTTGCGAGCTTCCAAAACCCGCGATAAGATGACTAAATTGGAAATAAGCTAAGGAAATTAAATGGGATGGATTTTTTATTCCTTATTGGCTGCTATCTTATGGGCAATTGTCAACGTTACTGATAAATATACGATGACAAAATTGGTGAATAACCCAATAATCCCTGTATTTGTTTTAGGTGTGGTGGGATTACTAGTCGTCGGAGTAGTTTATTGTACTCACGGCATGGAGCACTTCACCTCTTTCAATTTAGCATTAGCGTTTCTCGCAGGATTATTTTATGTATTAACCATGCTTTTTATTACCTTGCTCTTAAATATGAAGAAGTATCCAAAGTAATTCCCATTTATTATCTTGCACCCGTCTTTATTTTATTCATTGCGAAAGCAATTTTAAATGAACATTTAGCAAATAATCAATATTGGGGAACTGCACTGCTTGTGAGTGGAGCAATAATAATTTCTTTATCCTCTCCATTGAAAATCGGGATTAGTAAAGGTGTACTGTGTATGCTACTGGCTGCATTTTGCTACGCAATCAATCAAATATTGACTAAGTTTCTATTAAAGAATAATGAATTTTGGTCGGTTTTTGCTTACATAAGACTTGGAGTTTCCCTTTCTCTGCTTCCTATATTTGTTTATTATTTTTCAAGATTTATCCTAATCAGACAAAAATCTCATATCGAAGTTATGCTATCATGGTTAGTAACCAATTGCTTAATGTTAGCGGAGTACTTTGCATAACATTAGCAATGGCAACAGGTTATGTAACACTGGTAAATGGATTGGCGTCTACTCAACCTTTTTGTTCTTGTGCTCACGGCAATGCTGGGCTTTCTTTTCCCAACAGTATTAAAAGAATCATTCGAAGGATGGGTTTTAATCAAAAAATTGATCGCAACTATGATTATATTTCTCGGTGTATTGATGATTAGTCAATAAAACAGGAATCAAAGAATGATGAAACTGTCCTGATTACAAAACGTCAGCCATAGCGAGTTTAGAAATTCCTTCTAACATTGTTTCAATTTGTTTACATAGCAAGCTAACATTCGGCAGAGCTAACATAGTATTATGGGAACCAGGATTTTGGTAAACATGAAGGCCGCCTAACGCATAATCTTGCCAGTAATTAGCATTAGCGCCCTCATCCACGATTGCATCGTTTTCTGAGGCTTTAAATAAATAAATTGGGCAATAAATAGACGATAAGCAATACTCATCTAACAATTTAAGGTGATGCTGATAGAGCGTTTCATGAAAAGAAATCGCCTCCTTGGATAAAGTTAAAATTGTTCTTTAAACCGGTTATACTGCTCGTTCATTCGTGCAGAGGCAACCTTAACTAAGGCTGGATTATCTGCTGAAAATGCCCAAGTATCCAATAACCCCAACCATGCAACTGTTTCACCTTGGTGCTGTAATTGCAGTGCTATCTCAGCAGCAATTAATCCCCCTAAAGAATAACCACATAAATAATAAGGGCCATGTGCTTGAACCTGTCGCAATTCTTTTAAGTAATACTGAGCCATTTCCTGTAAACTAGAGAATAATAATTGCTTCGCATCGATACTTGGATCCTGAAAAGCATAAATAGGACAATTTAATTTTATTCTCTGTGCTAATACACCATAACATAAAATACTGCCGCCAATGGGGTGTATCAAAAATAAAGGCGATTCTTCACCTTTGGCTTTAATCTGTACCAAAGACTGTGGGCTATTTGATGCGTCTCGTGCTGTCTGGAGCTCCAAATCGACAGCATGTTCAATGATGAGACTTAATTTTTCGATTGTCGGCGCTGTAAAAAGGGTTTTAACTCCTAGATCAAAACCAAAAACATCGTGAATGTCAGCCATCAGTTGTACTGCTAACAAAGAATGCCCTCCTTTATCAAAAAATTATCTTCGATACTTATTTCTTCGATATGTAATAATTTTGTCCATAAAAATAAAAGCTGCTTTTGAATCTCATTCTTAGGAGGGATTAACCGATGATGGGTATGCCGATCACGCGGGCAAGGCAAAGCTTTATAGTCAATTTTTCCATTTGATGTTAAAGGGATGCTCTCTAACGCCATAAAAGAACTAGGAATCATGTAGCTCGGCAATCTATCTTGGAGATGGTGACGTATATGAAGTAACTCTTGCTGCTGCCATTTATAGTTTATAGGATGATTAATAAACTGAGCCATTTGGGCAAGAGGTAATGCAGAAGAAAGAGTTTTGCGATTTTTTTGATAACCTTTAATACGATGTCTAAAAGTAACATCCACAAAAGTTAAAGGTTCAACCTCTGACCATATAATTTCTACCTCATAGAGCAATGATTCATGCAATTGCCAGAGAGCGTCAAAGATGGGGGTTTCATCAATTTGAATGTTAGATTGCAAAACATCTTCTTTTGTGAAAAAAGCCAAAATAGTTTCTTCTGGATTGGTTGGTCTAAACGCCAACATATTGGCTATAACAGTCAATCTTGGGTTTGGGATATTCCTAAGAACAAGAACATCAGGTTGATTTTCTTTAAGGTATGCACCAATCTCTTTAGCACTCCATCGTTTTTCCTGCCAATTGATTTCTTTTGATATTGTTGAAGGTTTATTATCTTCAATATGCAAAATAACATCATAACGAAATTGAGTTATTTCATTAATAACATGCCCTTGCTTTAACTGAAATGTCACGTGGCTAACGCGTGGATGAGAATCAGCAAACAAACGGAAAAATCAGGTGAAACAACTAATTCCTCTTCTTGCGCCATTTGCTTTTTAATATTAACCTGCCATCGATTAAACGTGGTTTTCTTTGTCGCTTTAAGCAATTGGACAACAGCGCTAAACGCATGTAAATGAGTAAAACTTCGAATGTCGCCAATAAAAATACGGCCTCCTGGCGTAGTACTAGCAATTGCTTTTTCCAGAACCGTAATTAAATAATTCATACTCGGAAAATATTGCATAACCGAATTAATAATGACGGTATCATAAGCATTGATGTCTTCCGGCTCAAAAATATGGGCAGGTCGCTTTAGCAAACGAATAGACGCTGCTGATTTGCGTGTTTTTAATTGGTTTTGAATATGAGCAAGTCCCGCTTCGGTGATATCCGTACCACAATAAGACTCACAGCCTGGCAAGAGTCTGAACAAAAGCATCCCTGTTCCACATCCAATTTCTAATATTTTTTGAGGTTGAAAAGCTAAAAATTCTTTGCACAGTGTTATCAACCCAAATTTGCATGTATTCTGGCGGAAAAGGTTCTTTTGTATAACTACTATTCCAACCAGCACTATGTAAATCAACGTTCTCATACGAAGAATGGTGGTAAGTCTCTTGATACACAGTCTGCCAATAATCTATTTGCTCTGTTTGTAATGCTTCAATACTTGTGTGCATCGCTTCCTGCTTTAAAACGATATAGGCTAACAATCGTTTTGTTTCTAATGTATCGCCTTGGGCCATGACAACGGCCTGAGAAATTGTTGGATAAGTGAGGAGTTGATTTTCAATTTCACTTAATTCTATGCGAAACCCTCGGATCTTTACTTGGTTATCCCCCCGCTCAATGTATTCTAAAGTGCC
Organism: Legionella tunisiensis; assembly: GCF_000308315.1. GTDB lineage: Bacteria > Pseudomonadota > Gammaproteobacteria > Legionellales > Legionellaceae > Tatlockia > Tatlockia tunisiensis. Next base: position 6,107 of record NZ_CALJ01000283.1, read on the forward strand.
GTCAGCAAGCCAACGAACTCGATCTCCTGTCTTATAAAGTCGTGTTTCGTTAAACCTCTTGAGGCAATGGAGATGCAATAAAGCTACTCGCTGTTAATTCAGGGCGATTCAGATACTCCTTTGCCAAACCATCTCCAGCAAGATACAGTTCACCAATAACACCAATAGGTGTTAACTGATCGTTTCGATCAAAGACATAAGCACGGGTATTTGCAATAGGTTTTCCAATCGGCACAATTGAACTGTGTTGACGCTCATCGATTGTCTGAACTCGTTCAATTAAGCTCCAAATAGTTGCTTCTGTTGGACCATAAACATTCCAAAACCCTCCGCTAGCAGCGAGGAGCTGTTTACCAAGACTGTGAGACAGTGCTTCTCCTCCACACAAAATTTTTAGTCCACCTGTATTACACCATCCCGCTTTTAATAGTAAATGCCATATGGCAGGAGTACCCTGAATAACCGAAACTGGATTTTTTGCAAAAATAAACAAAGTGATTTCCCATCCAATGTCGTTTTTTATCTGCCAGGACACAGGTTGCCCCAAGAATCAAAGGTAAATAAAATTCAAGCCCAGAAATATCAAATGTAATTGGGGTAATAGCGAGTACCGAATCATTAGAAGTAAGTTGGAGTTTTTCTTGCATGGCAAATAAAAAATTGACTAAAGCTTGATGCTCAATAGCAATCCCTTTGGGTTTACCAGTGGTGCCAGAGGTATACATAACATAGGCGCATTGTTTGGCATGGCTGAAATCAATCTCATGATTAATTTTAAACGTGTCTTGCCTATACGCCTCTATCGAAAGAATAATCACATTCTCTAATTGGAATTGGCAACTTGAATGAAACGTTTCTGTGGTAAGTAAAAAGCGTGCCTGACTTTCCCTCATTAAGTCTTTTATTTTTTCTTCAGGAAATTCTGGATCGATAGGAATATAGGTCCCTCCTGCTCTCATAATGGCAAGAAATGCAATCAGGACATTCAAATTTCGCTCAAGACAAACACCCACTAAATCGTCAGGCTGTACCCCTTTACTTATCAGGTAAGCAACAAACCTGTTTGTATAGGACTCTAATTGGCTATAGGTTAATGTTTGGTTGTAAAAAATAGCGGCAATATTCTTAGGCGTTTTCTTTGCCTGGCGAATGAATAGTTTTGCGATTGTTTCTTGATTAGGATAATTCGTTTGAGTGTTATTCCAATTTATAAGCAAATCTTCTTTTTCTTGCTCGGTTAACAATGGCAAGCTGGTCACAGACTGGTGAGGGGATTCGACCATTGCAGTCAGTGCATTTTGAAAGTGCTGTGTCATCCGACTGATAGTGCTAGAACAAAACAAATCAGTATTATACTCAATCAACCCTTCTAAACCGTCTAGATGCTCTTGCAAATAAAGCGTTA
>NZ_CALJ01000282.1 GCF_000308315.1 Legionella tunisiensis
AAGAGTGATAAATAAGATGGAGCTACTCTGCCTATAAGATATAGTTCCCCATGATAAGCCATGCTGGTCTAACAGAAGACGTCTATAAATCATGCCTTCCCTGGCAATTTACTACTTCCCTACTTCCAACATTCTTGAATTTAATTATTCCTCAATAGTTCGAATTCTGTCCAATTTAATGACGCGCTCTGCTCGTTCTTTTAATTCCTTTTTTACAACAGAACTATTTAAAATTTTCTTTAATAAAGAAAGCATTTTTTCTCCTAGTTTTACAATTAAGTGGCAGAATGAATAATATGAGTAACAACACCTAAAATGACTAAACTCGTTTCATCATTAACGACAATGGGTAAATAATTAGGATTTTCTGCAACTAAATGAATCCGTTCCGGTAAGATTGCTAAGCGCTTAACCGTAAGCTCACCAGCCACAGAAGCTATAACAATTTTACCGTGCGTGGGTTTGATATCCTTATTCACAACTAGCATATCGCCATCTTGAATATTGGCATTAATCATGGAGTCACCAGAAGCAGTCACTAAAAATGTACTCCCTGGCTGTTTGCTAAAATGAGTGTTTAAATCGATATAATCTTCTATATAATCATCAGCAGATGTGGGTGTGCCTGCCCGCACTGTACTTGCAAATAAAGGCATCGCATAATTGGTAACACCACTTGCTAGAAAGGCTTTTACATCCTCTAACCGTGAAGCCGGTATCCGTAATGGATGCGTGCTTTCGCCGTAGATGTTACTACCTTTTGGTCGTCCCGAGCCTTCTCGCTTGCCGCCTCGTGGCATATTAGCTCCTCTTTGATAAACGTTCATTTATCAAAAATACTAATCAAAGCCGCGCTTAAAGTAAAGAACTAATTTTTAGAATAAATCACCGTCTAACTATCTGGGTCATGGCTTGAATTTTGAATTAGCATAAATTAGAAAATCACGATTCAAGCCATGACCCCATTTTTACTGTGATTTTTGGTCTAAATAAAAGACCTGTAAATTCATTAAATTAAAGAAAGACAGCATAAAATAGTAATTTCACTCCCTAAACCCTATTTGCGTTAGAAATAAATTAAAACAAATGGAATTTTTTTATGCTAATCACAATAGAGATTTTCTGTGGAGCATCATGCCTACAATAAACGATATACCAACAGAAAGAGAGAATTACTATCTAAATTCAGTACTCTTTATTTAAAAAATTCGTTAATGAGTCAGAGCTGTTAGACAATATAAAAAACCTCAGTTTACCTTGTATTTTTTACTACACTATCCATATATAAATATTAATTATAAAGATTTCTTATGAATAACTTTGGCCACATGCTAATGCATTCAAAAAGTTTGCATGATGCTTTTAAAAATGACTTTAAACATACACCAATTGATAGTTGGGGATATTATATTTTTGATTATCTTGGCCATTATTTTCAAATTGAGTCCGATAAGATTTTTTTCAAGATATAATAGAAAAAATCTTTATCTAGAAATTCCGGTAAGTGAATCAAATTCAATAAAATACCAATTTTATACTTCTATCATAGGGGTAGATGTCAATATTCGTGATAAAATATATCATTTAGCAAAATCGTATGAATATTATTCTTTTGTTAATGTAATTTATTATCAAATAGATTATACAGCCGTTATCACGCTTGCCTCAAAGAAACAATCTTTTGACATGATAAATTACATATTGAATAATGAAGATAAAATACTTGCCTTAACAAAAAAATACATAAAAATTATTCCCACTCTTTAATAAAAAGAATAGTATTATTTTACCTGATAATTTGACAAAAAATAAAAGCTCTGCACAATGAGGACTTAAACTATAAGATAGAGCAGGATCTGAGGGCTAATATAGAGCATAAGAAAATCAATAGCTCTTTTGACTTAAGTTCTCTTCCTTTTAATTTAAATAATTTTACAGCTCGAGAAAAAGATATAATTTATCTCTTATTTTACGGCTTCAATACCAAAGAATCTGCAGATATTCTGGAGCTTTCGAGACGAACTATTGAGCGTACCTTTGAAAGCATTCGAAAAAAACAAACAGCTCAAATAAAATACAGATACTGAGCTACTTGTTAAAACACTACAACTAGGCATACCAATAACTTATTTTGCATACATGTCCCTTGGTCATTCTAGTCCTTCACAAACAATTAAATATCGACTATCAGTATCTGTTATAGTTAATGGGTAACAATATTTTTTACAACCCAACATAGACTCACCTTTAACCAGCATATCAAATCTTTTATGGGCCCGACACACCATGTACGATGAAAATTCAAATAACTGCTGATGATTTAGAAGAATTATCCGCTCATGCCCATTTAAAGATTGTAACGGAGCTTTCTGTAAGCGTTCATAACTGAATACTGCTAATAACCTCGAGGACTCTTTAAGCGGTGGCCATATGATGAAAGATATAGATAAATTGGACTCTGTCAAACAAGCTTTTAGAGGCACTTTAATCGAATTAGCATAGACTAATTCTTTGATTTAGAAATCAAAAAGAGATTAAAGTGCCGAGATATAATCTTATCTTAAATTGACCTAGTTCTTCGTGAACTTATCAAAAATATGTATTAAGCTAATTTTGATTAATTAACAATATTTATTAACTCTGCTGTCCCCTATTGCATTGCCTCAAAATTTTTTAATGTCAGAATTTATACGAGGCAAAGAAAATCCCCCGTTTTCTTTCATTACTCCAACTATACTATATACAATAGGATTAAAAATTAGGCGAAAATATGAATGACAACATCAATCATGATCCCTATGAAGCGCGAATCAAAGTAGGGAATAAAATAATTTTTAAAAACGACTGGCCAGGAACTTAATGATTT
>NZ_CALJ01000281.1 GCF_000308315.1 Legionella tunisiensis
TTCTTTAAAAAGAAATTTCCAGATTTGTTTAAATCACCACTGTTATTTGTCCTAATACTTCATTGGTATAGAAATGGGACTGTGATAAATTATTTAATGTCGGAATTTGATTAATTGAAGCATTTCCAAGTTTAACTCTACCAAAGTCAGCAAACCGATAGCCAATACCTACTCGAACATGATTAGCCACATCATAATCAACACCCAGACCTACCTTGTAAGAAAACGAAGTATTTGTCTCATTCGTGAATTGATTACTAAAGGTAGTAAAGGGAGGAACAATATTGACATTGTAATTTCTGGCTGAATTCAAACCCACCCCGATACCTGCTGAAACATAGGGATAAAAAGACATTGAGCGATAGAGCCAGTTATATAATAATTTACTTTCAAATAATATCTGATGCACCTGTATATCATACGCATAAGAAAATGAATCGACTGATAGTGCATCTACTCCCTGTGTCACTATACCATGAGCATGAAAATTCATAGGTTGATAATAACTCACGTTAGTCTGTAAAAACCATTTGGGATTTAATAAAAATTCTATTCCCAAAGAAGCACCGTAGATAAATTTCCCTTGAGTTGAATGGTCTGCAACGTAACTAAAAATTCATCCTCAATAGGATCTCTAATAGGAATAAATTTTGAACTACCTATGTTACTACTAAACGCTCCTCCAGCAGAAAAAGCTATAATTGGATTCCAAAACCTACTTTCCGTTTTTTCCAATTGATCTTTCCATATAGTATGTTTTTTACTGCTGATACAGCAGCGCTACTGGATTGGGCTATAATCGAAGTTAATCCGAAAGCTAAAATAAGTCCGCATTTACTTTTAATCAATTTCTTCATCCTTAAAATAACTTCATAAAACAGTTAATAATTTCCATATTGACATGACTAAAAAACTGAAATGTAGCAGGAATTTTAGAGTAATCATATGTGTTATGTGAAGAATTGACAGAAAAAGATTTCAAAATAAAATACGTTGAAAATATTAGGCTGTTGCTTGTTTTTCTTCTTTCCAGACGCGTTGGTTTAGTTGAGTCTCCAAAATTTGGACCATACCAGACATATCAATTAATAACTCAGGCTTTGGACTTTCGACGAGTTCCTTTTTAAAATAGCTTGATATTAAAAATACAGGTAGCCAAACGAATACATCAGGATAAGAGCTTATGTAAAGGCTTAAAAATTTCCAAGCCTACACGCCGTCGCTATTTGTCTCCATAATTGATTGGAAATCAACATGATCCCAACTTTTAAAACTGAGCGCCTCATTCTACGGGAAATGACAGAAGTTGATTTGCCAAGCTATGAGAAATATTTCATAGACTATGAGGTCATACGATATTTAACTGCTTCTGTGCCATGGCCATACCCTGCTGAAGGTGTTCGGGAGTATTTAAACCAAGAAATCATTCCTTATTTAGGTAAAGAAAGATGGCTATGGGGTATATTTCTTCAAACCTCTCCTGGTGAATTAATCGGTGCTATTGAATTAAGGCGTATAGCCAATCCAGATAACCGTGGATTTTGGTTAGGAAAGAAATTTTGGGGGCTGGGTCTTATGACAGAAGCTTTAGTTCCTATTACAAACTATGCCTTCGATGTTCTTGGGTTTGAAAAAATGATTTTCACCAATGCAGTGGGTAATTACTCGTCTCATCGAATTAAAGATAAAATGGGAGCCCGACTGCTATATACCGAACCAGCTAAATTTGTAGATCCTGAATTTAACGCGCATGAGGTATGGGAGCTATCTAAAGAAATTTGGCAGCGTAGAGTTATTAACTCTTCTTAGATTGACCTGCTAATCAGCAATTGCCATTGAAATGAAACTATGGGGTCAAGGCTTCAATGTTGATCGTTGAATACAAAATTCAAATCTTGACCCCATTGGTGTGCTTGTCCCTCAAGCCAAATAAGTAATTCCGCTCACCTTGATATTTCTTACCACATGAATGTCTAAGTGCACCGTGGGATTATAGCCTGCCATAGCAGTAATTATTGGAAGGGTAGCGGCACGCTGGACTTAAGTTTTTAGCTTTTTTCTTGACGTGCTCAGGACTGCTGGTGTCTTCATCCAAAGTTTCTCTGGCCTCCTTTATTTCCGTCTTAGGGCTCGATTCACTTCTCGCTGGCTTGATTTTTTCAAAAAAGGATTTTGATTTGGTTTGAAGCCAGGGAGTATTTTCTTTTGTTTTTTGTATAAAAAGGCTCCCATTCTCTTAAAAGAATAGGTTCATTATTCTTACGACGATGATCAATCCAACGCTGGGTATGGCCTTGTCCAATATTACTTCTATTTTCTGCCACAAAACCTCCAGAATATTGAGCGATATAGGTAAGACAGAAGCATTGTTTTTTTCAGGTTGTTGTAATTCTTCTTTCACATTAAATACGCTATTTAACCATGGATCTAAAACAACTGCATTAGGTCCCCAAGTAGACATGTCTTGTAAATCGCTATTGAGATCTCTTCCTAATACAACAAAAGAATGATCACCGCTAACTAAAGAAAAAATTTCCATAGAAACAGGTGTTGAAAGTTTTGGTAGTTTTTTAAACCTTCTTGTGGATATTCTAAAAGTAATGAGAATGCTACAGCCGCTTTTTCTCCACAATTACCGATACCAAATTTAACCGCATTCTTAGCTCTAGCTTCAGGACGATTATTATCTTCGATACGTGATTTATCCTTGTGAAATTGCTTCACCGCTCGTTTGGGAAGATTACTTATATATTCATTGACTTGTTCTAGTGTAGGATTTTCTGGAAGAGCAGGAATTTTTTCTGTAACCCGTAAAGATTTAAATTTCTCTTTATCTACTTTATCTTTTCTTAAATCCATACGCCATTGACGAATATTTTCTCTCACGCCTTCAGGATCTTTTCGAGCTCGCGAAACACCAATCCAAAAAATCGATGATAAGGTTGGTCGGTCAATGAAAGGTTGTTTGAACTATAAGGCACAAAAATATCAACTTGGTCTTTTATATAATTCGCTAATTTAACTAACTCTTTTTGATGCATTTTAGTGCTCAATTAATACCTTTCGTTTAATTATAAAACAAATTATGCGCGGTGGATAAAAGTTGACCTTTTGGTTTTTCTTTGCTCGTTAGAAATTTGCTGATTTTCTATTTTGGCCAAATGTATGTTGATGGGCATTCAAGAATGCAATTTGCGGTGAACGGTGGAGCTCCACTTATCAATCCATCAACTTAAAAATAACAAATGGAGTCAGGTACTGAGGGGGCGACACTTATTCCAAGCTCTCTATGAATAACAAAAATAAGGTCAACTCGAAACAGTGTTCCTCGTTGACCCTGATTTCATTTGCCAATTTTAATTATAAGCCATACCAGGATTTGTAAGTTCATTTAACTTATCCTCGACAGCCTCAATCTTAGAGCTCATTGTTCTCGAGATAAAGTGACGGTCTTTAGCACTCTCTATTAATGCTCTAATGGCATCTTCATTGCTACACGCACTTAAACTATCCCTGAATTGCGCCATATCACCATTTTGTTTGCAATGTCCGACAGTAGAAAAAAGCTTATTGATTTTGATGGATTTTTTGAGTTTCATCAAAAGTCTTTAACAAGGTAGCTTTTAAGTCTGAAAATTCCTCTTGTTCTTCTTTTAAAGCTTTCCCATCGTATAAAACATTCCCGTACTCATACGCATACCATCTAGCATCTTTCTCTGTTTGAAAAATGCTTACGTAAGGAGCACTATCAGGAATAGAAACAGTTAAATCACAGCTTTCCATCTCTATTCTCCTGTCTATGTTGCGTTTAAATCTTGATCTATTAAACGCTTCATAATCATTTTCCGCAAATATAAATTCTACCTCTTTATCTTGTCTCTTTGGATGAGTGGCTGATATTTTGTATAAACGACTTTGCTTAACTTCAGTTTGCTCAACTTTCTCGTTTGCCATGTCACACCTCCACAATTTTGGCCAATCTAATTCCACTCCTGACGAATAAAAGGAGTGCTTGTTGTTAGATTACAGATCTAACATATAAAATATTGTACAAACGAATAAGGTGATTGATAATCCATCAATTTAGACACTAACTTGTTCCGATAATGAACAATTGTGTGTGGAGCAGTGGGACAGCGCGCAAAACAGGCTTGACAAAAACCAACATTCAAATCGTGGTGTGATTTTTTCAGACAGTCAAACCATAACAATAAGGTGATTTATGAAATCAACTGTTCGGGATTTTGAAATTCTAAAACAGGAAAACCTTCTTAGGATGGAAATTGAAATTGCTTTAGAAAAGTGTGAAATTCTACATAGACAGGTTCTTACCGGGTGAATTTCTTATAAAGAGCAGGCGTAGCCTTGATGCAGCGTAGTGTAATCAAGGTTTCATTCTTTAAAACTAAACTGGTTTAGACATTAAGTGAGCCGAATTTTTAGAGATTACGCACCTAATATAATGAAAAGAAAACGCCAATGATATAGTGATTAAGATAAATACCTTGATTACGCTGGCTTATGATTTTTAAATTGAATCGTTTTTGCAACAGAGCAAGATTTATTGTGAATAGAATAAACATTTAAGGATTATTAAATGAAAAAAGGATATTTATTGTTTTTTATTCATTTGCGCTGTAGACGTGTGGGCCAAACATCACATCATCGATTTAACCGTTGCTTATGATACAGTCAACTTCACAGGATATCCCGCGAGAGCTATTACCGTTAATCATCAGATTCCAGCACCAACGCTTCGATTTAAAGAAGAGGATGAGGTAACAATAAACGTTCATAATCATTTAGATAAAGAAGCTGCAATTCATTGGCATGGGATTATTCTCCCTTGGCAAATGGATGGCGTCATGAACATCACGCAGAGGGGAATTCCTCCAGGAGCTACCTTTCAATATCGTTATATCCTGCATCAATCGGGTACTTATTGGTATCATTCCCATGTAGGTCTTCAGGAGCAAGAAGGCTTATATGGGGCTTATATTATCGAGCCGAAATCCTCTCCTCCCTTTAAGTACAATAAAGACTTTGAAGTCGTATTGTCAGACTGGAAAAATACCAAAGCCGATCACATCCAAGCTAATGTGAAAAAACAGGCGAATACTATAGTGCGAAATTTCCTTTGCAACCATCACTTCTACGTTTTATTCAGAGCTATAGTAACGCCTCAAAAGATGACACGCTCTAATTACAAAGGGGGATTGATTCATAGAAGCAACTTCAAATAAATCATAAATATCTGCTTCCCTGTCACAAACAGTAACCACTTTAACCTGTTTTAATTCAGGGTATTTATTAGAGTTTTCAAGAGATTCTACCCACCGCATACTTTCTTTTTCTTCTATAGGAAGAGCGATATTATGACTTCTTTTTTTCAGCTCCTTTACTTCCTCATCTAAAGGCGCTCTGGAACTAATTTTTTGATCCAATAACCCAATAGGTAGTCCTTCCGTAGTCACTGCAAATGTTGTATGCATTACTAATCCATGAGTTTGAAAATTAGTTGCTTTAGAGCGAACCCTGGCTGCTATAACTCCTAATCCTTCAGTCTTTTTATGATTTTTATAAGAAATATAACTCGTATCCTGGATGGCTAAAATAGTTGGATATTCCTTGGCTCTTTCAACTGTTTTAGTTATATGACTATCAAGGATTTTTCTTTCAGAAACTGCATCGTTTTGGAAAAACCTATAAGTTGCTTTACTTTGATGCCAATCTGCACACGCTTGATTTATTGAACGTTCAGGCGAATTAGCAAAGCTATCTGCTATTTTAAAAGTCTTTTACTTAATCGTTTATCACCAAAATTAACTATTCCAAATTCACTCTCTGCCCATCCAGTAGATGGGTTATTTAAATTTACCTTTGTCATTGTTTTTATTATCAGGCTTAATCATGCCGTTACTTATAACAGAGAGTTAAATTAATGGAATATATTTCTTATAATTTATAGACTTATGGGTAATAGTAAGGTTTTTAGGGGGCGGGATCCGGGCGACTCGATCCTGTTACCCGGCTATATCATATTAGGATAGACGTCATTTTATGATTTAAATATAAATATCTTTCTTAGCAATTTCTCGTAAATGAGGTTCTAAATAAGCGCAGTGGTATTATTGCGCGTTGTGACACCTTCCTGCAAAGAACCCCTTTTAGCAAGAGGATTCTTTTTCTAATGAAATCAATAAGCGTTCAAAACATTGGGGTTGTATTGGTTTGATGAGAATAGTATTCATACCTACTTCAAGGCATTGTTCAATCTCGGAAGTTTGAGCACGCTCAGAAATAGCAATAATAGGCGTTTCTTTTAATCGCAATTTTTTGTACTTCGTTATGTCTTATAGCAAGACAAGCATCAATTCCACTCATCTTAGGTAACCCAATATCCATCAAAATACAATCATATTCTTTATTGTTAGCCATTTTCACCGCCGCTTGGCCATCTTCAGCGAAATCCACCTCGTATTGTCGTAGATGTAACATGAGATGAATTACTAAGCGCGTTTCAAGCTCATCTTCCACGAGTAAAATCTGTTTCATTGATTGTGACATGTTGACCACCTTATCCCGTACATCAGAAATTTTGAGTAAATAAATTCCTAAGTCAGGTGTATTGCCTAACG
>NZ_CALJ01000280.1 GCF_000308315.1 Legionella tunisiensis
TTCAAAAATAGTCATGCAGTCTGATTGCTGATGTTGGTTTTTCCTCAACATAGAGTGTAGGGATGTCAATTAGGGATTCGTGGAGTCAGTTTTCTTATGTTGTTCATCCGTAGTTTTTTGTATTGTTCATCTGTTTCATCAATTAATTTTTGATATTTTTTCGCCAAAAATTATTTCTATTATCGGAGCCAATTTCTTTTTCTGTGGTTTTTTCTCTCTTCCCAGCCTTTTTTCCATTGTTCATCTTTCCAGAATGGCTCAACCGTTTCTAATTTATAGCCCTTGTCCGAACCAATTAGTTGAACAAATTGAAATGTTTTCTGAGCAACCTCTGTCATTTCTTTACCAAACTCATTAGCAAGTTTATAGCATCTTCGAAGCTCAGTAAGAGTGACTCCTTTGTCAGAAGGATCATTTGCTCTTTCGAATATTCTGGACTTATCGTATTGGTTATTATTTAAACCAACAACGAATATTAAAGGAACCAAAGGCTCTCCTTTTTGCTGCCTTTTATAATTCTCCAGTAATAAATCATTAAGTATGAACTTAAAATGGGCGTACAGATGGCTGTAAGAATGACTATTACTCACCTTTACATCATTTTTGTATTCATAATCATCAGAGTTGTAAGCTTTAATGCTTCCATCACTATTGATTGCGTTATAAAGCTGTTGGTAATTGAAAAAGTTAAAGCCATAAACAACGACTTCTTTACTATTACCACAAAGATCCTTGACCGCCTGAATGTCTATCTTCACAACAAATAGATTAATATTTGAACTTATTAAAGTATAGACTACCACGCGTATAGCCATTATGCTGGGAGGGCTTAAAAAATCAAATCATTATATTATTCAGACCACTTGGTATCTTGTTATCTCACTCCAATTTAACAATGAGCTGAAAAAACGCACTATTCTTGTTCCCATGCCATATCAAAAATGGCGCGTTTTGACGAAATAAAAAACTAATTATATGCTTGATCATAATACTTGGAGATTATGATGGATTGGTATACATGCAGTAAAACATTCATAAATGTAGTTGATTGCAAGAGTTTTTCTCAAGCTTCAAGAACAATGTATACAACACACTCCTCTATAAGTAAAAGAATAGCATGGCTAGAAAACCAATTAGATACTCAGTTACTCATCAGATCTACTCGTCGATTAGAATTAACTGAAGCAGGCGAAAAATATTATAACAAAATTGTACACTTAATCGATGAATGGGAAGAAACCAAAAAGAGGTTAGCGGAACAACAAAAGTAGCAACAGGCACATTGCGCATAGCTACTCCGGTTATTGCTGGAAATTATTATATATCAGAATATATTGACTTGTTTTTAGAGTTACACCCAACTATAAAAGTTAATTTTCATTTAGGAAGCAAAATAACAAATTTAATTGAAAACAAAATTGATATATACATAAGTAATAGGAATATTAATATTGAAGACAAATTTAAAAATTTGAATTTAATGGAGTCAAGTAGAAAACTATATGCTTCACCAAAATATTTGGAAAAATATGGCACTCCAAAAACATTAGATGAGCTGAAACAGCATAATTGTTTGATAAATTCAAATCAAGATAAAAATTTTTGGGTTTTTGAAAATGACATCATTCGAGTCGAAGGTAATTTATCAGCCAATAATTCAGATACATTGTTAAAAGCAGCTCTTACCGGTTTGGGGATAATCTTTACTCCAGAATCCTATGTTGAAGAAGCGCTAAATGAAAATAAGCTTAAGCCTATTTTGCCCCAGTATAAATCCAATAAAATTGAAGTGTTCGTATGTTATCTATCACATAAATATATTCCTATGAAAATACAGGCTTTCATTAATTTTCTAGAAAAACAGTGGAAGAAAACTCATCAGAAGGAATAAACCTGGCTTAACTCGTTGCTCAACATTTTTCTTCGGATCCAGGACTACACTTAAGAAAATTTCTTCTGTTTGCGTAAGTCATGAAAAAATCATCTCAAGTAGCTTCAAAAAAAGTAAAAACAAACTAAAGAAAGACGAGTTAAAAAATATCTCTGGTGGCTTTGGACAGTTTGGCGAGCCCGATGATCCATATATACCTCAATACCCACCAGGATTGATCCATCCGAGCTTGATCCACCCAGAAATCCTCAAAAAATGATAAAATAAACTATAGGGATCAGGGCTTGAGTTTTGATCGTTCATTGGATCGGATACATCAATAGATAATGTAGACCCTCTCCCCCGATATGCTGTTAGTAGTTATCCTGTTAAGGCGCTTTGTGACGGGGTGTTAAAATAGCTAAGACAATCGCGATGATAAATAAAGCAGGGACATCACCATATAAATGAGCAAAATGCTGGGGGTAATATAATGCTTGGATGGCCATGATACCACCATGCACAATACTAGACCAAACAGTAAACCATATTAAACTTAAATGCTGCACTGGATCCTTAGCTGCCAGGATTAAAAAACACCTAATGTCACATAAATTCCTACTATCATTTGTAAATAGACGTTTTGCCCAACCAGGTGCCATGCCCAGCCTGAAGGCCATAGGAGAGTTAGTGGGTACACCGCGAAGACAAAAATCAGTCCAATAATAACCAAGGCAATTCGAAGCACTTTGCAATCGTTTTTGACGTCCATGATAAGCTCAATAGTAAAGACATGATGTCCATTGCTTCATTTTAGCATGAGGATGATATAAAGGAGATATTTGTGCGTTTCTTATCTAACATGCATAGAGGGAGATGACCAAAATATATTCTTTATAAACAATATGATAAAGAATAATTTTTCCTAATTTTTACGCTGGGCAATCATAGTCTTGATGCAGCCGGGTAAACCGACGCAAAAGGGTTTCTTTGAAAGCCAAATGGGAAATGAGGAAAATGAAGGCATCATTACAACCATGTCAGGCCACATAGTGCATTAAATTATTTTCCACCAGTTACCTTTTGCTCAACAGGTGGTTTAATGCCGGTTTTCTCATCGGGTCAGTGGTACTAATTGAGCGGAAAGATCATTGTGATAATAAACAGAAGAAATTTAAAAAAATTTTCAAAATGCTCGTATTAAAGGAGTCTCCTGAAAATATTCCTTATTCTATTCCATTTTTAGGAATAAGTTTGTTTATTTATTTTCTCTTGATGGTCTTTTCATATCAAAAAGAGGCTTCTATTTTTAAGCCAATATTTTTTCTCTAATATGGCTTCTATTCACCTATGTTATCTTAGAAATGAACGGGTTAAAAAATCGGTTTATCCAAACGATGACTAGTCTATTAAGTGTCGCCTGTGTAATTCAAATAATAAAAATTCTCATTATTTATCTAGCATTGTTTATAATGAGTCTACTTTTAACTCCCCATTATTCTTTTTAAGTCCGAAACTATTGCTTCTTCCAATGAGTTTAACCATCCTAATTTATTTCTGGGAATTTATAGTGATTTCTCATATATATAAATTAGCTTTATCAGTTAAAAGCTATATCGCTTTTTTAATTACTTTGTTACTTGTTTTAATCTCCGCACTAATTTTTATGCTTTAAACTAGGACGTTATCCCCCTGTATTCATTGTTTTTGCAACGCAGTTTAGGACTTACTAAAAGAAAATTTTGCAAACCAGGCTCATCTAATCCAGCAAAGGACTGCACCAAAAAATCAGGATTTATTTCTAAAGTCGATGTTTTAAAAACCAAAATACTGGTATAGCCTAGTGAAATCCGGAAAATCCGAACTCCACTAAGAAAACCAGCTAAAGGATAATCACTAGGTTAATAAAACACCACTTTGTGAGCCACCTACACCAAAAAGATTACCGGCAAAAGCACCGGGTGTGGACGGTAAGCTTGGTAAAAAAATGGTCCATGTTACCCCATTATCAACACTATAATAAGTTAAAGGAAATGAGGTACCTCCAATACTATAAGCACCTACGGCAGAGCAAGTATTATTAATGCAAGAAGTACTGTATAACGCTGTATCTGTGGCAGTAAGAGGAATACCTGTTGTGGGTGGAAATAAAGCTTGAGACCAGGTCACCCCTCTATCGGCACTCGTATAATAAACCGATTGTGTGTTACTGGCATTATCGAAATAATATCCTACTGCAACACAGTTATTTCCTACACAACTGATCGAATTAAGTCTTGCCCCACCATTTCCAACGGGGAGAGTTGCTATAGAAAGTACATGTGCAGTAGACCAAGTAAGTCCTCCATCTGAGCTTAAATAAGTAAATGGAATGGAGTTAGTAGGATCATCAAATTGCCCTATGGTCGTACAATTATTTCCAGAGCAACTTATCCCAAGTATTTTAGGATTGCTATTACCAACAGGTAAGCTTGCCACAGAAGGGATAATTGGTGCCGACCAAGTCACCCCATTATCTGTACTGTGATAAACTAAAGGCTGGCGTTCATTTAATAACGTATTGTAAAAGCCAGCAGCGGTGCAATTAGTGCCAGTACAGCTTACAGTACCCAACAAGTGGCTTTCAGTCGGTGGCAAACCCACTGTAGAAGGAAGGTAGGGTTCTGACCAGGTAACACCGTTATCGGAGCTAGAATAAGTAAGTGGCTTATGAGTACCTGCAAGCTCTTGATAGAAGCCCACAGCAGAGCATTTACTGCCAGAGCAACTAATAGCTGGAGCATAGGTTTGAATAACAGGCCCAACAGGAAGACCATTTACTGAAAGAAAATAAGGGTCACTCCAGGTAACGCCTCTATCTGAACTCGCAGAAGAAAACGGAAGTTGAGCTCCAGAAGCATCTAGATAAAAACCAACTGCCGAACAAAACGTTCCATTACACCCTACTCCAAAATAGAAAGCCACTCCCAAAAGACCCGTAGTAGGAGGCACTGAAGCAGTCCAAGTCGCTCCGTTGTCACTACTTGTATACGCAAGAGGAAGGCTATCCGCGCCAACTTGATATCCCCCTACAGCCGTAGAAAGCGTAGTGATACCTGAGCCATTATTCACCTCACTCACATTTAATGAATTAGCAGGTGTTGGGCCCGCACAGGTTTTTCCTCCAGGAAAACAAACAAATAAATGATGTGTAGGATCAGGATCATTACGATTTACCACACCAGATATAGTGAGCTTTAAGGTGCAACTTTGATTAACAGAGTCATGTGGACCTAAAGTAAACTGACGCGTACAAACGGTTGGATCAGTTGGCTCAAGTACTTGGGTCACATTAGGAGGAAACCATCTTACAAAATTATTAACACGGGTTGTTAACGTATTATTCGTCACAGTATATGCCGCATCAACACTTCCTCCTCGGCTAACCGATGTAGGTAAATTCCCTTGCGGGATAATAGTGAAAGGTACGGCATAGCTCGTCATCGACACCAAAAATCCTGCCAAGCCAATAGAATAAAAACAAGTGTTGTATTTCATTACTCATCCTTTGAGTTAGTTATTTTATCAATCAAGTCATTACAATAAACGACCATCTAAGCGTTTAAATTTCTATTGCTAAAGAAAATACAACTTTAAATGACACAGAGATTTCGTTATTTCCGTACATAGCCTATTTCTAAAGA
>NZ_CALJ01000279.1 GCF_000308315.1 Legionella tunisiensis
CCATTGGAATTATTAAGACCGTGTTTCAAGCTGAGGCCATCTCATGAGCTAGGTTATCGCCATCGTACTCAATGGTACCTCGTTAACGCTATTGCGCTAAAACCAACCTGTCATGGCCAGAAACTTAGAGTGACTCCTTATCTTTATATTCCAGGTATGTCTTATAGAAGAAAAAATCAATTAACATAGTCAGGGTAAATTATTTGTTTGCGAATAAACCTGAAATATCAATATCTGATTGATGAGTTTCTGAATAAACCCTATTTGCTTCGCTGTTCAAGTATTCTATCAGCTTGTTACTCTCTGGCAGCCATTTTTTAGCAAATTCTAAAGCAAGTACTTCATTTTTGTCTCTGAATAAGCTAAACCCCAATTTTTTTCAGTTATTTTTAACAAATGTCGTTGAATTTCGATAATAGAAGCGCGATCTAGAATTCCACTCCCTAGATTTTTTCCAGTTGAATTATCAATCCGTTGAATATATTGTCAGAATACCCTGCCGCTTTTATATTGCTAACAAAATCCCTAATTTTATCTTGTGACTCTCTATAAAATGTTATTTGCCTGGATAATTCTGCCTTATTCATATTTTCCAGAACTCTTGGATTATTCATAGTGTTTATAAAGAGACTTCTTAATCCAACTAATTGATGCTCGCTATATTGCCCATTTATAGCTAAAACCAGACCATTCCTGTTTTTCAACAACTCTGGGTCGTTCCTTATTGCAGCGCTTGGGGTCGTGGGTAATAACTTTATGCAACTCAGTACATCCTGTTTTTGAAGCAATGACGAAAATTCTGCCAATTGGCCTAAGTTATGTTTCAATTCTGGAAACGCTTCCAGGATTTGGATTAGAAAAACTTGCTCCGCTTTGCTCTTGGCAAAAAACCAGGAATTGCCATGGCAGTATCTTTTAACCTTCGATATACCTCTTTATAATTTTGAGGTACATGCAACGCATTGAATGGCTCCCTACTGCCATCGGGAAAATCATCCGGATCTAATCCAATCTCCTCTTTCCATTTTGTGGGATGTTCAACCATATCTAATAAAACAAAAATTCCTTCGGTAGACCCCAATCTATTATTTTCTATCAAGCCTCCATAGGTACTCATTGCACTCGTTTGTCGGGTATCCAACATTGCACAAAATTGTTCCATTGGGCTTAATTTTTCTGGTGGTACATCTCTCAGCCAATTTCTTCCTTCTTTAGTCATCTTAAAAATCGATAATCTCCATCTGCCCAGTACCACAATTGTTTTGTCCAACTGGATTGTGGCAACTTGGCACCATCAAAAACAACATCGATCATCTTAAGCAAGCCCTTTCGGCAATATTCGGGTATAGGTGAAACTACTTCACTATGATAAACATCGTGTTTAAATATCGTGAAAAAGTTTCATTGTCTGCAAGATGAACTTCAGCAGGCGAAAAACCTTTAATTAAGCTAGAGCCAATACACATTTGGCCGACTCGATACCCACCTTGAAGAGCATTATGTACCATAGCCATAGTCTTAGGACCAAGTTGCGGGATAACAGGGGCATAATCTGCGCCATAACGAATTAAACCTAAAGCATTTCTTACCCCACAAGAAGGTTCCATAAAATTGAACTTATCATCCTTACCCGAATAATAAAAAGCTCCCTCTGTATCAATAGCATGACCCAATGAGCCCTGCGTACCCCGCTTTAATCGGTAAAAAATTTGTTCTGACCGAGGTAATTTTGAAATCATTTCTTTCAAATCCTCTTCATTTAACCGGGGGCCTTTTTTATTGTTGATCGCAGGAAGAAAATATTGTCTTGCTTCTGAAGTAAAATTGCCTGACTCATCTAAAATTTGATAAATCGGTAATGGGCGACTCTCGTCGGTACTAAATGATTGTTTATATTCTTTACCCTTTGATTTTCTGGGGTTTACTGCTTGATGCAATTCAAGCAAAGTAAATAATTGCGAATAGTTTATCCCTTTTCCCAACTTGGAATCCATTAGCTTTAGTACCATATGGGGAAAGTGTGAATCCTCAAATAGCTCCTTAAATTCCGGGCTAGTTAACTGTCTATCTCTTAAAATTTTTACTAACTTGTGTATTTTCTGAAAGTTTAAACTTTTAAATAACTCATGTTGCTCAGGTTGATATTGTTCTCTCAATTGAATCAAGCGATTAATATGCTTGTCTTGAAGAACATTCTGTTTCTTGAGCTCTTTAATAGCCTCATCTATTAACCCACTTGAAAAAGTAAAGCGAACAATATCCGTATTGAGTTTATTGTTTTTAGCCGCATGAGTTAAAATTTCCTTGATTTCTTCTATATTGAGTTGATTTGTAAAAAACTTAAATCCAGGTAATTGAGCAGATTCCTGAGTACGTTTTTTTAGTAACCTTTGTCCCTCGCTTAACGCTTTAAAAAACACCTTTAATGACTTCTTTCTTAATTGCTTGGTCTTCACTATATTGGATTGGCGTTTTTTCATAAGCAGGGACTTTAATCTTTTCTGCTGGCTCGTATGCAAATATTGGAAATTTAGTATAAAAAGTATCCCAAAGTTGTGTTGGCATTTCTCATTTCTTATTGATTATATATATTATAATCATCATATATAACAAACCATCTTTTTGAAAAAAGAAGTCAAATAGATAAATTATGGGCAGATATTGCTGTCAACATAATTAATTAGATAATGTTTCAACTCGGTATCGATACCAAACAGAGAAATACCTCACAATAACTAGAATTATGTTATTAAATCAGCATCTGGGCTGAATGGAGGAATATGAATTAAAGTGCATTTGATTTTAATAAATTATTCATTCCTTTCGCATCGAGCGGCTCTTTTCCAAAATAAAACCCTTGTACTATTTGACAATGATATTTTGCGAGTAACTGAAGTTGTTTTTCTGTTTCCACACCTTCTGAAATTATTTTCAAACCCAGGTTTTTACCTAAAGCAATAATAGACTTAACAATTGTTGCATCATTTTGATTTTCATCTATGTAATGTATAAAGGATTTATCTATTTTTAATGAACTAACAGGTAATTCTTTAATGCGACTCAATGACGAGTACCCAGTACCAAAATCATCGATCGCAATACTGACACCAATGTCTTGTAACTGCTTAAAAATTGAATCTAATTCAACTGGACTCAACATGACTGCACTTTCTGTTAACTCCAGCTCCAAATTTTTGGGTGGCATGTTCAATTCATTAATAATTGATACAAAAGACTCCACAAATTTGCTATGAGATAATTGTAGGGGCGACACATTCACGGCAAGTTTCACCCATTGATTCACCAAACCATTTGCTTGCCATGTCATATATTGCTTACAGGCAGTTTTTAATACCCATTCGCCAAGAGAAACTATGACCCCATTTTTTCCGCAATAGGAATAAAATCATTTGGCATAATGACTCCCTGTTGAGGATGTTGCCATCTTACCAACGCCTCCATTCCGACAATTTTTCTGCTTGGTAAGCTATATTGAGGCTGGTAGACCAAGAAAAGTTGATTTTTGGCTATCGCATCAGGAAGTATACTCTGTAATTGACACTGTTTTTTGAAAGTTGAGTTAATTTGCTCTGAAAAAACTTGGTAATTATTACGCCCAAATTCCTTAACGGTATATAAAGCAATGTCGGCGTTTTTAACTAAAGTAAAAAATCCTTATGTGTGTGGTCGGAAATTGCAACTCCTACGCTAACGGTCGCATAAAAACTATGATTGTCGAGTTCAAATGGCTTTTTAAAACGACCTACTATTTTTTGTGCAATTTTCTCAACATCTTTGTTATTTTTGAAGTTAGATAAAAGGATAGCAAACTCATCCCATCCCCTCCGAATCTTGCGATAATATCTTCTTTACGCACGCATTTTTGTAATTGCTCAACAACAGATATCAGTAGTTTATCACCGACATGATGACCAAATGTATCGTTAATATTTTTAAATTTATCAATATCAACCATTACTAGCGCAACGGACGTATTATTTCGATAAGACTTGTCCAACTCTATTTTTAACGTTTTGGTAAATGCTAGTCTGTTATATAAACCAGTTAGCGTGTCATGATTCGATAAGTAAATTATTTTTCTTCAAATTTCCTTCGTTCGGTTAAATCACGCGTCACCTTTCCATAGCCTATCGTCTTACCGTCGTTATTCTTTAAAGAGGTAATGATCACATTGGCCCAAAATTGGGAACCATCTTTTCGTACACGCCATCCATAGTCCTCATAATGGCCATATTTACTCGCCATTTCCAACTCATATTCCGGATAGTGATTTTTGCATGCCTGTTTTGGATAAAAAACTGAAAAATGTTTGCCTATGATTTCTTCTGCCTTATATCCTTTAATAATTTCTGCCCCCTTATTCCAACTTATAATTACACCATTAGAATCCAGCATTAGAAGAGCATAATCTTTGCAGCTATCAACAAATAATTGTAAAAACTCTTGATTTCCTGCTGAAATGGATTGATCCATACTATTTCCTTGATTAGGAAAGGCCTTGTCATCAATTTGCAGACAACTCAATACTATAAGTTTTTCCTTATTAGACACTATATAGTTATAGCATATAGGGCTTGAGTTAAGGGTTATTAGGTGTGCTTAGTCGCCTTAATTTTGGTAGTGCGTCAAGTTTATCGATCACACATTTCTCTGGAATTCAAATCGGTTAATAAACAACCCAATAAACGGTATCATATATGAGCTCTGATTTTAAAAACAGATTGTTTTTCCGGCAAGTCTTTTGAAACGAAAGGGACTTGAAGCCTATAACTTACAAGTTCTGTCTACTATCTCACCCGGTTCGGTGATATTGATTCTAGAACCTGGGTTAAGTCGTTCATTGAACTGTGATTCCTCTCTTGTTTCTCGGCCACAATAAATTGAAAACTTTAATAAAAGATCAGCACTTGATACTTCACGCGCAGTCAAGCTAGATCCGGCAAGTCCTAAATGACAATCTTGATGAATAATGGGTGCAAGAGCCAAGGGAGCTTCAAAATCAAGCTTCAAAGTATGCTCATGCCCTTCTAGTACTGAACAGTTTAGATAGGTTACTTGGCTTAAAGCAGATGGTTGCAGCATCCATAAGCGATCATGCGCTATATCCTTTTCTGCTAATATTCCTAACGTTAATTTACTGCCAAGACTGATATTCTTTACTGATGTATTGTTCACTAATTCAAAAGTGCTACATGCTTTAAAACAAGAGTCCTTGCTTTCAACAATCTGAAAAAGAACTCCGTCAAGTTGTATATAGTCGTCTTTAGATAATAGATGTTTACCTGTGTTACGGCAGGTCAAAAGGATTGTTCCAAGTTCAAGATTTTCCTGATAATCATTAACCTCAATATCTTGATGTGCAAAACCAGAAAAGAAACAGAATAAATCATTCATACTTCTTGGCATGTTCTTTCCTAATGTTTGATAGAGAATTAACTAATATATTTATCGCTTATTTTTAGAGCATTATGTAAAATAGGTTTTGAAACGCCAATCATCTCACAGATTATACAGTGTTTTTATAGCGTTATAGCTACTTTGACTTTGTAGAATCGACTCTAAACCGGATTGGTGTCTACATTATATGGAAAGCTTGCCGATCATGATTTTTGAATCCTAGTAAAGCGCCTGGTGGAAATACCTAATACATGCTATCTTGATTTTAATTTCATCATAATTTACTATTTTTAAAAGTATTTTGAGAAATTATAACATTTTGTACCTGGTAAATAGGGCCTGTTTCATAGGATAAAAAAGATCCCCTTAAAGGATTAGCTATGTATAATTTTCGCCGCTTTGGGATCAATGTTATAAATTCCATCAATTCCATTGTCCTTGTTTTTCGCTTTCTAGGCCACCTACTTTATAGCCTTATTTGCATCATTTCGGGTAAGGTATCTGTCGGTTGGTCTAATGCTATAGAGTTTATGTATTATGCAGGAGTTCGTCCTGTTACTTCATTAGTTCTTATTTGCTTATTAATAGGTATAACCGTTTCACAAGCCGTTTATTTTCTCTTACAACCTTTTAACCTACACCAAAGAATTCTGCCTACTGTCCAAAATATTTTAACGCACGAAATATTACCTATAGTTATTGGTTTTATTTTATGTATCCAAGTGGCTTTGCATTTGATCAACACGCGTTTGGAAGAACACAACAGAAATCCAGAGGATTTTATTCTTACCCATGTATGGCCAATTATTATCGGTATGAATATGACATCATTAATCCTATATGTTTATCTTGTTTCCTCCATTTTTTCAGCTCTTATATTAGCTTTCATTTTTTATTTGGGTATACAAATAATGAATTTTTGATCCACATTTTAAATTCTACAACAACATTTGATTTGATTTACTCATTCGTTAAGACATTAATTTTATGTATGATTGTTGGATTTTCTGCCAGTTATTATTATTACGAAACAGCAGTTGGGAGCATAAATTTGAGAAAAGCCATCTCTCGAATTTTAACACGTAGCTCATTCTGGTTAATCATAGCCAGCATGTATATTACATACACATTTCAAGGATAAGAATGCAACAAGACCGATTCTATACATTAGTTGGTGTTTTTGGAGCCGGAGCCCTCTGTTTACTACTCTTAGGAAGTGTTTTTTTATAAAGAGCACAAACGTGCTCAAGCACAAACTTTTGTTATGTTCTTTAATGGATCTCTAAAAGGATTAGTAGTGAATTCTTCAGTGACCTATCTAGGAGTGAAAATAGGTGAAGTTAAGTTTATTGAACTTACTGAAGATAAAAAGAGAAATAAAGTCAGTATTCCTATTTATGTGCGATTTTTCGTTAACAGGAATTATGGTTTTAGCCAAGACCCAGTTCACCTACTGATTAATGATGGGTATGTAGCAAACATTAGCAAACCCAACTTATTAACGGGTGTTGCTGAAATTGAGTTAATTCCGTCAGATTCTCCCAGACAATTCAAACAAACCTATTACCAAGATTACCCTATTTTCCCGACTTATAATAAAGTTGAACCATATACATCCATGGAAGAAGTGTTCGAGACAGCCAAAAAGACACTTGAAGATATTAGTGAATTAGTCCGCTCAAAAGAAATCAAAGATACGTTGGAGTCCTTACAAAAAATGACAGATAAGATAGATATCTTAGTGTCTAGCTTAAATCAAAATGTTCCCGGTGTTGTGACCACGTTGAATCAAAGTTTAAAACAAATTACTGCTGCAGCTTACTCCACTCAAAACCTAACTGATTACTTGTCGCGGTATCCGGAGTCTTTGCTACGAGGTAAGCAATAAAAATGAGTAGATTATTTTCCATGTTCTGGTGCATCAGAAAAAACCGCTTTAAATAGAAGACTAAATTGCGTTCACGCTTTTATCCATTATCTATTTATGAATTGTTGTCGTTCATCCAATCTATGTGATGATAACCGTAGAAAGATACCCTTAAAGAGCAACATAATACTACTCACAACTCTAATCCTCTGCGGATGTGGTAAAAGTAAAGAATCACAATTTTATATACTAACCCCGCTCCCCCCTCAAAAAATTACCATTTCTATAATCAGATACAGATAGGTATTGATAGCGTAACTATTCCTGATTACATAAAGAAAACCAATTAATGATTAATCAATCTCCACATCACTTAAATATTGAGGAATTCCATCAATGGGCCGGGCCTTTGGATAAAAATATAACGCTTGTCTTAACCACCAATCTTTCTACATTAATACCTGGAGCTATCGTCCAAAGCGCTCCATTGGATACTAAATTTCACCCCGATTATCACCTTCAAGTAAACATTTCACAATTTGAAATTGATGTTCATGGCACAAGTATTTTAAGAGCTGAATACATTATTTATCAGAAGGAAAAACTAATCCATAAAGGAAATGCTTACTATCATATTACAATTCCAGTAGTCACTACTGAAGCACTAGTAAAAAGTATGAATACCAATCTAACCAGTTTATCAATAAAAATAGCCCATTCTTTTATTAAAAATAATAAGTAACGACTCTATAGTTTTTGTTGATTACAGCTAACCGCTAAAATCACTCTGTAAACGCACTGGTCTTTCTAGGTGATAGTCATTTTCAGCTAATTTCATGACTTGTTTAATTAAAGATTTGGTATTAGCCCCATAATTTATAACCTCATTTGAGCAGTTAGTAAAGGCTTCGTAAAATTCATTATAGGCCTCCTGACTACTAGGCATCGATAAATAGTTTTGTGCCCGAAACAACAACTCAAACTTATCGGTTCTTAACTGTGTAGCTTTGCCTCTAGATTCTTCAGGTCTATTCTTATCCCAGAACATGAACATATCTTTCGCTTTACTCTTTAACAATCGGTGGTTACCGTGGATATCATCTTCTAGTTTGATTCGGTATTGGCTAATAGCATCATACAACACCCTGATTTTAAAAGTTAATTCTGACACAACTTGATTAGCACTTGTAAACTCAATCAAAAAGCTACTTATATTCGTTATATCATAGCTATCACAATCATTTTTAATAGGAACCCGGTTTGTCGTTATAACGTCTTGCATTCGCTGTTGAGTATCATTGGCGTCTGTCATCAGATCTAGTGTTATTTGGCTCCTTTCCCTATCGCTAAAGGAAATAAATTGGTTACCACTCAAATTACCTATTCTATTAATATTTATTTGTGTACCGGGTAGTCTTATCTTGAGGTTGTAAATACTAAGCTTCCTGAGCAACGCTTGACAACTCCTTTCATTACGTCGTTCTGAGTTGCCGTCCAAATCGATTATTTCCAAGCCATCATCCGTTAACCGTAACGAACTGGCATTTTTTACTATATGCTCAAAATCACTCCCCAGGCTTGGATGGGCAGACAGTTTTAATCCTGAAACCTGGCATAACTCTATCATCTCTTTAAGCATGGATGATGCTGTCAGATGTTCATCAATGCGATGATTGTTGCAATGCTCTTTTCTTACTTCAAATATATCTGACAGATTATAACCAAAAGGGAATCGTGAAGATTTCTTTTGAGCTAATACGTACTGATCATCTCTATTGAGCAAATAGATCGCTTCCATCGTATGTCGTACTCCTAACAAATGCCCCATTTTTTATTTAACTGCTCCCACTCTCCACTTGTTCTTGAAAAACCAAAACTTATTTTATCTCTTTCTTCATCTAAAGGAGTCACCAAAAAATAATTACCAAGCCCATTATCTTCAAATCTAAACGCATGCAGGGCTAGTCCTCCCGGAAAGTCATTAGGGTGCTTATCAATCAATTCCGCTACTTCAGCGGCAAAACCTCTATTGTCTTCTGTAGTCAAGCCAACATTACACGAGAAAAGTTCGATATCGGTTACCTGAGGATTTTGTTCTTTAAAACGCACCAGAAACGCAAAAAATTCGTCGGGGGACTCGAAATCTCCAATACCATCACGCCGCCCATGGCCCATGAAACTGACCCTCACTTGCTCTTCTGGCAGTATAGGCAACCCTTCCAATGGGTATATTTCCTTTTCTCGCGAGCCTAATAAATCCAGGGTCTCGGGCTTTGCCATAATGACCAATTCCTGATTTAATTTCTCAGCAACTTTCAAGTTAAGTGATAGGTAGTGGCCCCTTT
>NZ_CALJ01000278.1 GCF_000308315.1 Legionella tunisiensis
CTGACTCCAGTGCCTCTTGAAATGAAAAATCATTTTCTTTATGGAAAAGCAGAGGTAAAAAGCTTGAAAATAAAGGGCCGAATTGTTCTTGAAGATGATCATACTCAGGCTGAACAATCGAAACTGATACCTGTTCTTGGTTATTTAATCGATATAAATAGATTAAGATGGCAGTTAGTAGCAGTTCTACCTTGTTATCAAATTGTTTGTTAGGGAAAATAGCATTTAAGCAAATGGATGTTTCCAAACGTTCAAATTTCATTGATTCTTTGAGACGCTGTAGATTAAAGGTACTATGTTCAGAAATTGCTTTTATTTTATTAATCCAATAACGCTCATTGCGTAACGCAGCACCGTGGTATTTTCTTTGTGCCTCTATATCTTTTACATTGTAGTAAGGTAAGACTTGACCAACTTGAAGACCGTGACTATTTACCCACTCTTTAATTGCGATTGGCTCCCCTGCCAAAGACAGTAAATGAACAAATTTAATAGGTTGGCCTACCGTACTTACAACGATTGCGTTTTCTTCAATCTCTAGGATTGTACCTAATTTATTCTCAGATGTATTAAGAGCGCCTCCCAGTTCCACCTGGGAAACAATAGCATAGTCCCCGTTTGCCAGTAATTTTAAGGTACCAACATGATTACTATATTTTTGAATGGATAAAGCACGAGTTATGCGCTCAATGGTTTTGGCAGAAAAAAGCCGCCAATCAATAAATCCAAAACAAGGCAAATGATGGTTTGCAGCAAAATAACTGCGCTTGTCAAGCACCTGCTTTCTAGGTGCAAGCAAGCCTGCTTCGATAAGTTTAAGCATTTGAGCAAATGACAAAATTGCATTTTCATAACAGCGTAGATTTAATGTAAGCACTGTATCATTAGGATAAATAGGTAAAGATTGTTGATAAACAATCTCTCCCTCATCAATCTTGTTATTCATAATATGCCAGGTTACACCATGCTCTTTTTCGTTATGAACAAGTGCCCAAGAGGTAGAATTTAGACCTGCAAATTTAGGTAAAAGAGAGTCATGATAGTTAATTGCATAACATCGGGCTAAATTTCGAATTGATTTTGATAAAATTCGACTATTCACAATACTAAATAAATAATCAACCTGGAAAGGCTCAATACTTGCAAGCTTGTCAATACTGGCTATCCAAGCAATTCCATGTTCTTCAGCCCATTCTTGAACACTCTGTAGTGGCGAAATAACTAAGTGTATGCGATGATTACGGGATAGAAGTTGATCGCCACACTGGATGACTAAACTATCTTCACCAATAAGGCAGGTGGTTATCTCCATATTAAGATCCTCAATGGTATATAATTCAAAGGAAATACAATAATTGATTAACTAGGGAAATTCCGAGTACTTATTACTTACCAAATTGGCATAAGGATAACATACTAGCGTGAAAATCGATCACACCACCCTTATTATTCATAATCAACTTACGCAGTTTTTTGTGATGCATAGCCAGGAAGCCGTTATTCTTTTAGACAATGAATCGAGGATTGTTATTTGTAATCCTGTAGCTGAAAAATTATTTGATTGTCAAGCAGCTGAAGCTCTCGGTAAATCGTTTAATGAATTTTGTCTTCAATCAACTAAAAATTGTTTTTCCCAACAGGACTGGCAACGTTTTTTGGGCGCAAACTTAATTCACACTATCCCTGCCAATAGAGGAGAGGAGCTCAGTCTGACATGGCTTATTGAGCGCATCAAAATTGATGATGCCAATTTCCTAATCTTGCAAACAACAAACTATGAAGTTAAAAAACAACATAACGAGATATTTCGCTTAGAAACACTTATTGAGAATATGCCATGTAATGTCTACTGGATGGATAAAAATTGCTTAATGTTAGGCTGTAACCAAAATGTGTTATCTATGCTCAACATGACTCGTGAGCAGTTCAAAGGAAAATCTTATGAGGAGCTTTCGGAAATATGTAACTGGCCTGAAGGCCTTGCTGAAAAACTAAAAATGATGATATACAAGTAATGACTACTGGTCAGCCAATTTTTGGTATTGAAGACCCGCCTATCCCTCATATTAACAATACCGTGTTAAATCTTTTAACAAGTCGCGTCCCCCTAAGAGATAATGCAGGTAAAATAGTGGGTGTTGCGGGAATTTCGGTTGATATCACAGCCTTAAAAGAAGCAAGAGAATTAGCCGAGACAGCCAATCAAGCAAAAACAGAATTTATAGCAAACATGAGTCATGATATCCGTACGCCCTTAAGTGGTATTATTGGGATGTCAAAATTCTTAGAAGATGGTGCTGGTAATCCTCAAGAAAAACAATATGCACGTTGGGTTAATGAAAGCGGTGAACAATTATTAAAATTACTTAATGGCGTTTTAGATGTCGTTTCTGCTGAGCAAGTAAGAGAAGAAGATCTCCATCTAGAAACGTTCGATCTTCGCCAAAGTATTGAGGATATTGTTCAGCTGGAACGACCAATGATATACCAGAAAAACTTAAATTTAGAGGTGAAAATTGATAAGGAAATTCCTCAGTTTCTCGTCTCCGATCGGTTTAAATTACACCGAATTCTGCTCAATTTAGTGGGTAATGCAATAAAATTTACAGAAAATGGGGGAATTCTAATACAAATTTCCCAACGTTTAAAGAACAATGAACGCATAGAGCTTGATTTTAAAATTACGGATACAGGGACTGGTATTCCTAAAAAATTACAGTCCAAAGTTTTTGAACGATTTTATCGCATATCCCCCTCTTACAAAGGCGAACATCATGGTCATGGTGTGGGGTTACACATTGTCGAAAAGTACGTTTCTCTTTTAGGTGGCAAAATTCAATTAGAAAGCGAGGCAGGAAAAGGAACTACTTTTTATTTCACTTTATCGATGGCTATCGGAAAAAAGAAGATGCTGCCATTTCTGAGCCCATGCAATTTATCAATACTGAATCTTCAAAAGAGCCTATCAACATTCAATCCTCAGAGTCTATTTTAGAGCTGCCTGCTGATAATGATTCTCCTTACCTCTTATTGGTAGAAGACAACTTAATCGCTTTGAAAATTGTAGAAACCATTACGCAACAAACAGGTTGTCGCTTTGTTTCAGCGACGGATGGCGAAAAAGCCTTTGAGCTAGCTACATCGCAACATTTTGATTTAATTCTTACGGATATTGGCTTACCTGGCATGTCGGGTAATGAATTAGCTCGAGCAATCCGCAAATGGGAAGCTGACAATAATCGGCCTTCTATTCCTATTGTCGGCTTAACCGCACACGGCTTAATAGCTGCCAAGCCAGAATCCTTGCAAGCGGGCATGAATATGGTCATAAGTAAACCCATTCAATTAGTAACATTACAAACAGTAATTACTCAATTGATTAAATCATGCAACATAGAAAAAGCTAAAACACTAGGCATCGATTTACCTGAAACAGAAGAAGAACTTTTTTTCTTAGATCGTTATCCACTATTTGATCTAGAAACAGGTATAACGAATCTCGGTAATGAAGATGTACTTCGAGAGTTGCTTTCCTTAATGTTAACTCAGGAACTCCCTGGGGATTCTCTAAAAATTCAAAGCGCATATAACGAGAAAAACTGGGATAAGGTCGAAGATTTAGCCCATAAGCTTAAAAGCGGTGCAGTTTATTGTGGAACAATCCGGCTTAAATATGCTTGTCAGTATATAGAACGTTACCATAAAGCTGGCCATAGCCAAAAACTAGAGCAATTATACCATCAATTAATTCAGGTGATTAACGATTCGCAGAATGCAATCAAAGAATGGCTAGCCATAGAAAATCATGTTAGTTTTTGAACCTATGATTAACTTTGTTAGCTCTCGATATGAGAGGCAAGTTTTTCCTTGTTCAAGTTCCTAAAAAATAAAAAACTTATTGATTTCAATGAAAATATAACTCTTGGATATACTTAAAAACAGCAACATAATGCCCTGTCCAATAAGGCAAAAACCAACCTCATTCCGAGTTTTAGGCAAGCATGCTGCCTGACGACAGGTCTGTTGTTTAGCCTATAGCCTCGATGATTTTAATAAGCGGTTTTATGCTAAATAGCACAGACAAACTTGACTCAGTGAAACAAGCTTTTAGACACTGGCGAGTAACATGGACAAAGCGCGGAAAAATTCCGGATGAGTTATGGGTTCAGGTCAAGGGATCAGTTAATTGTTCT
Organism: Legionella tunisiensis; assembly: GCF_000308315.1. Classification (GTDB taxonomy): domain Bacteria; phylum Pseudomonadota; class Gammaproteobacteria; order Legionellales; family Legionellaceae; genus Tatlockia; species Tatlockia tunisiensis. Next base: position 4,194 of record NZ_CALJ01000278.1, read on the forward strand.
GCATTATTTAGTTTTAAATCTAAATCTGTATAGTTTATTTTTGTACTATCGCTTATTGCGATAAGAATTTTAATTTCATCTAAAATTACTGAAAAATTATTCCCGCAACCAATGGATAGAACTGAAATTTCAGGAGCATTAAAAGAACTATGTAATAATTTCTGAAGCCCTATTTTAAAATTTTTTCCCATACTAATTGCCCTTATTTATTTTTAAAATGTAATTTGATAGTGCACCTTCATACACTAAGAGCTTTATTGATGTGTGCATACGATTGGTAAAGGCAAACACCATTCCACTGAATGGATCATTGAATAGTCTTTGCTTGCACAAGGCGTTTAAGCCATCGATACCCTGGCGGACAACCTGATTACTACACATTGGGTTTTTGGAGTATGCCAACCATTGAATAATTTAAACCAACAGAAACATTGCTCACTATCATTTTTTCTGCCAACATCAAAACGTTTAGTTTAAAAGCAACAAATTTTCTTCGAACAACAATATTCTAAAAGGACACTACAAAAAGCAATTAACTGAGAACTATTGGCAAGGATTAATTTTTGATGACTCAACATTTAAGTATTAAAAAACACTATGAAAAAAATGTTATTGAATATGAAAAAATCCGATTAGAGCGAGACTCACCAGTAGAGTTTGCTTTAACTTTGCGCAAATTTTCACAGTATATTCCCAAAGGCTCCGTTGTAATCGATATTGGTATTGGTGTTGGCCATTATGCTGAATATTTAGCAAAGAGAGACTGTTCTCTTCACTTGGTTGACATTGTTCCGGCTTTTTTAGACTACACTAAAAGTCGTTTGGAGAAGGCCGGATTAAAGGAAAAAATATTATCCGAAAATTTAGCCTCAGCAATCGATTTATCTTTTATAAAAACAATTCTGTCGATGTGGTTCTCCTGCTTGGACCACTCTATCATTTAACGCTTGCCGCAGAAAGAGAAATGGCATTATTAGAAGCACATCGAATTTTAAAACCAGGAGGACTCCTATTTGCTGCTGGCATTAATCGGCTCGGAATAGTTAGAGAATTATTCAATTCCCAACGCTATTTTAAAGAACAAAAAATATCAATAGTCGATATTAAATCCCGTGTTGAAACCTGTTTAAAAACAGGTTGCAGTAATGCAGATATATTTCCTCCATTAGGGGATGCCTACCTGGCTACAGCAAAAGGATTTTGTGAAGAAATGGAAGACCATTTCACAAAAATTGAGTTTTTGGGCATTGAGTCATTTGCGGCCTATAACCAAAAACTCTTTCTTGAAAAGGATAATCTAGAAGTTGAAGCATGGCTGGATTTACTCGAAATAACAGCAAGCATGGATGAGGGTATAGCAAGCGCAGAACATTTTTTATTTATAGGTAAAAAGAAGTAGCAGGAGCGTGACAAACAAGGTCACGCATTAGGGTCAACCCATTTGTTGGAAATCCAATTTCTGTTTTTGGGAAACAACTACTTGATAAGGACTTTGACATGTCTATAAACAAATCCATGCTCTTATTATCACTAGTGCTTACCTACTCTACAACTGACGTAACCATAGCATGCAGTCGCTTTACTTATGCCGCAGCAGAGAACACGGTTATCACTGGACGTTCGATGGATTGGGATGAAGACATCAAGACTGACCTTTGGGCATTTCCAGCAGGTATTGCACGTAAAGGTGACTTGTCTTCTAATGCAGTACAATGGACATCAAAATATGGTAGCGTGATTGCGAGCGGTTACAACCTAGGTACTGCAGATGGTCTCAACTCAAAAGGATTAACCGCGAATTTACTTTACCTGGCCACGGCTGATTATGGCAAACCACAATCCAATCGTAAGAATTTATCTGTTTTAAATTGGGCACAATACGTATTAGACAATTACGCGACTGTCAATGAAGCTGTGAATGGCTTGAGAAATGTGCAATTTAATATGAGTGCGCCCGCATTACCCAATGGTGCCAGCACAAGTCTACATTTAGCCGTGACAGATTCAAGCGGTGACAATGCAATTTTTGAGCATATCAATGGCAAACTCATTATTCATCACGGCAAAGAATATAAAGTGATGACAAATGAACCTACTTATGACAAGCAACTTGCGCTAACTGATTATTGGAAACGCTTAAATGGACAATTTCTTCCCGGCACCAGCGAACCGGATGATCGATTTGTACGCGCAAGTTATTATCTTACTACTGCACCAAGTACCTCTGACTTACAACACGCTGTCTCTATTGTTTTCTCCATTATTAGAAATGTGTCCGCACCCATTGGTCAAAACACACCTGGTAAACCGAATGTCGCTTCTACTATATGGCGATGTGTGGCGGATTTGAAAAATGGTGTTTATTTTTTGAAAATACGGATAGACCTAATGTTTTTTGGGTTGACTTACAAAAATTAGATTTAAGTCAAAATGGCAAAGTTATGAGATTGCCACTGGCTAATAATCAAATTTATGCTGGTGAAGTTAGTAAATCATTTGTAGAAGACAAACTACCCTATTAATTGCAGCAGCCCAATCAAATTAAAGGATTGAGATTAAAACACAGATTCTTCGCCACACTGCCTTTCCAACAAACCTCTCTGTTGTTCAGATAACTCCGCCATTCTAATCAAATCTAGATTTAATTTAGCACGTACTTAGGCAGAGGAGAAAGAACCCTCATCAATGGAAGACACTCAGCCCTTTCCCCTTCTTCTAACCGCACTTTTGAAAAGCAGGTTGATTTGAATCCTCTAATCCAAGTAGTTTAAATGCTTTATTAACCTCTTGATTAGACATAAGAACTAGATCTTTGCATATTTTTTAGCTAAAAATCAATCGAGTGAACGTCGATTACTGATGCAAGAAATTCGCGACGTCAAGAATAGAGTTATGGAATCAAGGTTTCAATTTTAATCATTGAATACAAAATTCAAGCCCTGATCATATATATGCAGGTATTTGCTTGACTGCATCAAGGTAGCTTTGACTTAATCTGAGGATTTATTCGAAAAATTAGGGTCAAATCAATAATAATTTTTATTTTCACCTAAAATCCATTTATGGGTAGATTTGACCCTTTGGAATTAGAAAGAGAGTCTTGGCGCTTCTTCTTGAATTGGTTCGGAGTTTAAAATTTGAGGTGGTTCAGAGTTTAAAACTTGAGCTGATTCAGGCTTTAAAATTCCCTGATTTAAGCCAGTCAACAACAATGCTCCGATAGCCATTGAGAACCATCCAAACATTTGGATAGTACCATTGAGACTGAAATTTGAATTTCCTTTTTATCTTCCCCGCTCAATTTTTGTAAAGAACCGTTAAGGAATTGGCTAAGACCAGTCACTATATCATCAGCTTCAAGGGTTTCAACTTTTGATTTAATGGTACGTTTTACACCCCTGGTGATCTCATCCCCCTACAGTGGTGAGCGTATCATCAAATTGCATAGCCATTTTTTTGCAGCTTGTTGTAGGGGCTCAGAGAAGTTACCCATTAACTTAGCCATTAAATCATTACTGCTGGTTACCGTAGGAACAGCATCCGTAGTAACAGTAGGTTCTGATTCTTGCTTAAGCCTTACGGGAGAGGGACTTTCTTCGCTCAATATTTTTAAAACACCACTTTTCGCACGATTGAAAGTGCTTCTAATGACGACATCACCAATAAAATTTTCAACGGAACTTTTTAGGCCACTTGAAGTTTGGTCAAGCGTACCTTTGGCACCGCCTAATAAACTGTTTAAACCTACTTTTACAGTGTCTAACAGACCCATTCTCAACTCCCATTTAGTTAAATCTTTTACATAGTAACTAAAAATTTTCTACAGAGTAATGCAAGTATTTTGTAAGTTTTGTAAAAGATATGTAAAGACGGTTGTCCCCTGGAATGCCAAGAACCAGGTTATTTTTGAACAGTTGTTACCTTGATTACGCTTCGCTACATCAAGTATGGGCTTGCTATGTAGCGAGTTTCACGTCGATGTAATCAACGAAATTGGCGGGCCAAAATCCTCAGATTATGAGAGTTTTGGGGCCAGAACTTGAATTTTGATCGTTAAATACAAAACTCAAGTTCTGCCCCCAAAGACTCTTGCGACAAACAACCTGTATAATGTATTCCCATACTTACCACCAGGATTACATTTGAATCACGAGAATCAAACACCCTATGAACTACTTGAGCCTCATGTCATTTTGGATGCAATTGAACGCTTAGGTTTTCTTTGCACAGGCAACCTAGTTGCACTTAATAGTTATGAAAACCGTGTTTATCAAATAGGCGTTGAAGATGCTGAACCTCTCATCGCTAAATTTTATAGACCTCATCGCTGGAGTTCAGCAGCTATTTTAGAAGAACATCAATTCTCACTTGAATTAGTAGAAGAGGAAATTCCCATTATTGCGCCCCTCATTATAAACAATCAAACCTTGCATCAATATAATGATTTCAGATTCGCCCTCTTTCCTAAACGCGGCGGCCGTGCACTAGAATTAGATAATAGTGAACAACTAGAATGGATGGGACGCTTTATAGGGCGCTTACATGGCGTCAGCTCGTGCAAAACATTTCAACACCGCATCCAATTAAATAGTCAAAGTTACGGCCATGATCCTTATGAATTTCTCATTGGACAACGCTTTATTCCAGAGTATTTAAAACCTAATTTTTGCAACGCTGTCGAAACAGCCTTACAAAAAATCAATCAGATATTTAAAGGCATAGGTCACGTTGATCAAATACGCTTGCATGGCGATTGTCATGCAGGAAATGTGTTATGGAGCGCATCTGGTCCTCATATTGTAGACTTAGACGATTGCCTCATGGGCCCAGCGATACAGGATCTTTGGATGTTACTTTCAGGTGAACCCCAACAAATGGATAAACAACTGACAAAGATTTTACAGGGGTATTGTGAATTTCATGATTTTAACCCACGCGAACGCCATTTAATCGAAGTATTACGTACGCTACGCATGCTGCATTATCCAGGATGGCTGGCAAAACGCTGGGCTGATCCAGCATTTACTTTGAATTTTCCATGGTTTAATACGCCAGTATACTGGCAGAATCAGATTATAAATCTAAATGAACAGATTGAATTATTAGATCAAATTGAATGTTAGATCCTTGGCCGTGTCTTTTGACCCGACAACACGTCACCAAAAACTGGTTAGGCCTGGACCTTTGGAGTCAGGCCATGCCCCATTTTCGTTTCTTGCGGTGCCGCCACTCAAAAAATTGATTATTGCTTTTCATCATGTAAGATTCGGTATCAAAATTTTATAACTGCTTTAGACAAGGATTTCTATGTTGGCCGATCGCCAGATAATCACTTTTACTCATAGGTATTGGCTACTAATACTCTTAGCCTTGGCGATACTTGGAGCTGGCCTTGGTTTTCGTGATCCCTGGCCCGCTGATGAACCACGCTTTGTTTTGATTGCTAAACAAATGATAGAGAGTGGGCATTGGCTCATCCCCATGCGTGGAGGGGAACTCTATGCTGATAAACCACCACTTTTTATGTGGGGAATCGTTGTCTCATACTTATTGACTCACTCTCTTAAAGTGGCTTTTTTGCTACCTTCGCTGTTGGCTAGTTTATTGACATTGGTTCTGACATGGGATCTGGGTCGTCGATTATGGAATAGGGAAATCGGTTTTCTTGCAGCGCTTATGTTGCTCTTTACAGTACAATTTACTCTGCAAGCTAAAACAGCCCAGATAGATGCGCTAGTCACTCTATTTGTTACTCTCGGTATTTATGGGTTTTTACGTTTTTTGCTCTTAAGCGAAGGTTGGCGTTGGTACTATTTTGGCTGGTTTGCGGCAGGTCTTGGAGTTATTACGAAAGGAGTTGGTATTCTTGCGGTCCTCATCTTACTGCCAGCTCTACGGACTCATTTTTCTGTAATCCGTCAAGCAAGATTTTTCTCGATTGCAAAAACTGTAGCAGGCCCGCTAGTCATGCTGGCCACTATCAGTCTTTGGTTGTTACCAATGATTTGGAGCACGCAACATAGTGCGTCTCCTCTCCTGGAAGCTTATCGCAATAATATTCTGTTTCATCAGACGATTGGTCGCTATACTCACTCATGGGCTCATATCAAACCCGTATGGTATTATCTAATCCAAGTCATCCCTTTCTTTTGGCTGCCCTTATCTCTTTTTTACCATGGCTGATTGGGTGTTGGAAAGTTGCTCTTAAGCAAGGTGATCGACGTATTTTCTTATTATTAGGCTATATATTACTTGTTATTTTGTTTTTCTCAATTTCCCCTGGTAAGCGAGCAGTTTACTTAACGCCAGCCACACCCGCATTTGCTTTGTTGGCATCTCCCT
>NZ_CALJ01000277.1 GCF_000308315.1 Legionella tunisiensis
ATGGATAAATTTCTCTTGTGTTAAATCAGGTCGATCAAGATAACCTTTGGTGACTTGAGCGCCACCAATATACAACTCTCCTTTTACACCAAAAGGACATAGATTTTTATATCGATCGAGAACATAACCGGTCGAATTAAAAGCTGGTCGTCCGATAGGAACTGATGTCTCATTATCCAATTCATCTTTATTCACAAAATAGGAGGTTACTGATACTGTAGTTTCTGTAGGCCCATATTCATTGATCACTTGATGATGGGGGCATAACGATAACCATCGTTTCACATCGGTACTTAGAACTACATCTGCACCAAGTAACAAATAACGCAAATGAACTAAATCAATCACTTCCTCGGGATAATTCAATAACATTTCAAGATAACCAGGGGTTAACTCTGTATGAGTGATTTGGTGTTTTTTAAGATGAGTCAGATAATGTTGTGGATTTGTTTTTTGAGCATCTGTGGCTATAGCAATAGAACCACCCACTAATAAAGGAGCAAGGGTACAAGGTACAGAGAGATCAAACGCAATAGATGAAGAAAAATCAATAGTACACTTTTCATCAAAATGTGTTGTCTCAGTGAACCACTTGCAATAATTAATAACGTTCTTATGTGTAACAACAACTCCCTTTGGCCTTCCTGTAGTACCAGAAGTAAACATAACATAAGCAGTCTTATCTGCCATTGTTAAACTGTCTTCAACCTGCTCATGGATTTCTTGAGGTGTCGATAAAATAGCCTCTACAGTTAACAATTCAATTTTTTCTCTTTTTGTTTAAAAAATCGTTAAATTGTTCCACTGATTTTTGTTGAATAAAAAGGCAAGAAAGATTAGCATCTTCAACAATTTGTTCTATTTTTAACAAAGGATATTTTGTATCAAGGGGTACATAAGAACAATTTGCCTTTAAAATACCCAGTATAACAGCAAGCATCTCTATACTTCGATGAAGATACAACCCGATAAAACGTTGTTGAGGAAGTCGTTGCTGCCGTATTCGATTAGCAACTCGCTCAGCGAGTTCATTCAATTCCAGATAAGTTACTGACAAATGACCAAAATAAACAGCTATTTTATGGGGATGGTTAACAACCTGTGTATCAAAAAGCACTGTCAGTGATTTTTCAGGAAGATATCTAGTTTTTCCTTTTCCCCACACCTGTAATAAATTATAACGTTCTGCTTGGGTCAAAAACAAAATTTTCTTGCGCTTACAAAAGGATGATTAATTAACTGAATAAGGATATTAACGAGATGTTGAGTACAATGCGACATAAGCTCTTTCAGTAAGGAATCATCTCTGTTCAGCTCCATGCGATGCAGAATTTCAATCTCACCTAAATTCGGATCTAAATTAAAATAAAGTACGGTTTTCTTTTGACAAGGATAATCTTTGTTAGCTCCTGTAAGGTTGATAACAACCCCCGACTCCATGTGATTTCCTTCCAACTCAGGGTGTCTTGCAGCAATATCACTCAGTAAAACAGAGCGCTTATCGAGTTCGAACAATGATTTAGTGACTGACTCCAGTGCCTCTTGAAATGAAAAATCATTTTCTTATGGAAAA
>NZ_CALJ01000276.1 GCF_000308315.1 Legionella tunisiensis
TAATGCCCAACGCCCCATTGATATTTATAATAACAATGAAAATTTTAATATCGGGAGCTGGAACAGCAGGTTTGTCAGTTGCATATTGGCTAAAGCGCTATGGTTATACACCCACGTTGGTAGAATCTGCCCCTGAATTACGTACAGGGGGATACAAAATTGACGTTCGCGGAAAGGCCTTACAGATTCTGCAGCATGCTGGTATTTTTGATGCAGTAGTCGCAGCCAGCACAGATATGCAAGAGGCTCTACTCGTTAATAAGCATGGTCATATCATCCATAAAATGAGTGGAGACACCTTTGGTCATCGAATGGGCGATGATCAAGAAATCATGCGAGGTACGCTAAACCAAATTTTGCAGGACCAAATTCTGGGTGTTGAAATTCTATTTGGTGACTCTATTCAGACAATTACTCAAACAGCTGATAATATCCACGTTAAGTTTGAGAAGCATCCTCCATGCACTTATGATCTTTTAATTGGTGCTGATGGTCTTCATTCAAATGTAAGACGACTCATTTTTGGCAATGAATCCAGTTTTTCACATGAGTTGGGGATCTACTTATGTGTGTTTTCAGTCCCTAATTATCTAAATTTAGACCGTATTGAAATGGAATACACTGAGCTAGGGCGAGTTGCCGGCATCTGGAGTAGCCGTGGGGATAAAAATGCGAAAGCTTATTTTGCTTTTACATCCTCTATTCACATTGAACCGCGAGATACTGCGGCACAAAAGCAGTTGTTGCAAAAAGTATTTGCCGATGTAGGCGGAGAAATTCCCAAGCTGCTCACTATGATGGCTACAACCGATGATTTTTACTTTGATGCTGTTTCTCAAATCCATATGAATGACTGGTCTTCTCAACGAGTTGTATTATTAGGCGATGCCGCTTATTGTGCATCACCTATGTCTGGCCAAGGAACCAGCCTCGCACTTGTGGGTGCCTATGTTCTTGCTGGCGAGTTAGCGTTAGCAAAAGGTGATTATCATAAAGCTTTTAATCAATTTGATAAAAAATGCGTCCCTACGTAACAATCAATCAAGCGCTTGGCATTAAGGCAGCAAAATTATTTCGCTCGCAAGAAAGAAAGAATCCTTTCACCTGGCTAACAGGACAATTAATGCGTCTACTTCCAGGTCGTCTTATTGAATTTTTTATTCACCGAGCAACAAAACGGATCAATCACGCTGCTAGTTCAATCACGCTTGAAGATTACCCAACCACCTTGTCGAAGTGATTTGTTCATGCCGTTGGCAAAATAGGCCTATCACTCGAAACACAAAGGATTATCTTAACTAATTCCAGAATTGGTCAGAGAGAGGTACATTAAATACCTCTCAGTCAGTGCCTGGTTTTCAGGCATTAAGAATAGATTTCAATAAATTTTTAAGAATTCGTACACTCCCTAAAATTAATTATCAACGCCGTCATCTGGCAGTACTCGTGTATTCTTACCATAAACAACCAGAACATGTTGTTTAACTTTTAGGTTTAAATCTTCCGCCTGAGCTACAGAAACAATCGCGCCACTATTTAATTTAATGACATAAACATAGCCACGACCCCCATCGATATATTCACTGCCGGGTGCTTTCTCCGATTTTTTATTTGCAGTATCTCTGCTATGAAACTTAACAGCTCGTTTTGAAATGATTACGCCAGAGGCAACTTTCTTTAATCGTCCAACCTCACTGACATCATAATCACCAGGCGCCAGATCCTTAGAACAGCTGCTCAGCAATAAACAGGCTACTAAACCAAACAATCCAATGATTTTATTCATCCTCTTTCCCCTAAGCTATAAATTTTGATAATGAGTATTCGCTGTATACAAACGCGCTCTATTCTACAAATTAGAAACAGTGATTACTAGCAATGACTGCGTTGAAAGACAACAGAAAGTCAGGCAGTTAGTGCCAGAAAAAAATGCTTGCAACTAAAATAAAATCAATCGATTAAAAAATCGCAAATATGATGATAAACAGTATATAATCCTGCCAAGTATAGAATTGATTTGCATTCATGACGGAGAATGATTCATGCATCGCAAATATCTGCTTATCATTGATAATGCACCAAAAGATGAGCGTCTCATAGAGTATTTTGCTAAATTTGATTATCGGGTTGAACAACAAACAGATCTCTCACAACTTAGTGAGGAGATTGAATCACCTGCGGCATTACTAATCAATTGGGCACTTATTCAAGCAGATCCCACTCAGATAGATAATTTGTATCATCGCTTTCAGGTACCTCTAATTATTATTAGCGAACAAGTGAATGAAAATATTTGTGTGCGCATGCTAGAAGCTGGTGCCGATGATTTTTTGATCAAACCCATCCACCCTCGCGAACTTCATGCACGTATTTCTGCTATTAGTCGACGAGTACAACGCTCTGCACAAGAAACAGAATCTGAAAAAAATGTTTTCCTGTTCGCCAATTGGCGACTTTACCCCGCCTCACGACAACTCTTCGATAATAGAAATCAAGAGTTACCACTTAGTGTAGGCGAATATGAATTGTTGCTGGCTTTTGTACGGCAACCACAACGTGTTTTAGGTCGTGAGTTTTTACTTCAACTCACAAAAAATAGCGATTTGACTCCTTTTGATCGGCGAATTGATGTCCAAATTAGCCGTTTAAGGCAAAAAATTGAACCTAATGCCAAAAACCAGCCCTGATTAAAACCATTAGAAACGGCGGCTATTTATTTACAGCACGGGTATTGACTGTCAAAGAAAATGAAGAAATAAAATAACTGCAACTCTATTTTCTCTTCTTATTCACTTTAAGCATACGTACTGTTTTAATCATATTATCGCTGACCATGAGTATTTCAATTTGAAAATTATCGATCTGTAAACAACAATCCGATGGGGGGATATAGCCCAAATGCTCAATGATTAAACCACTCAATGTACGAGGCCCCAAGGAAGGTAACTGCCAGTTCAATAACCGTTTTAAATGGCGTAAAGTAATACTGGCATCAACGATAACAGAACCATCCTCTTGTTGAGTAATATCCTTACTCAAGGCTGCAATATCGGTTGTAAACTCGCCAACAACTTCCTCAAGAATATCCTCCATCGTCACCAGGCCTTGCAATTCACCGTATTCATCCACCACAAAACAACTGCGTTTTTTCATTTTCTGGAAATTTAAAATCTGTACATTAAGAGGCGTAGCTTCTGGAATAAAATAAGGCGCATCAGCAATTTTTAATAAATTTTCCATATCAAGACGCTCTTCTAAAGCCAAATTCAGTACACTACGTACATGAACCATCCCTACCAGATTATCAATCGTATCGCGGTAAAGAGGAAGCCGGGTATGCTGTGCCGTTTCTAATTGCTCAAGTAAATCATGCCAAGATTGTTCTAAATCAAGACCAATAATATCTGCTGTTGGAATCATGATATCTTCAACAGTTGCTTGCTCTAAATCAAGCAAACTAATCAACATACTTTTATGTTCAACAGGTAAAAGTCCTCCAGCCTCATGGACTACTGAACGTAATTCCTCTCCGGATAAAGCTTCTTTTTGTACCTTATCGAGGGAGACACCAAATAAACGCAAAATGGCATTGCTTATCCATGTAATAGTTTGGATTAAAGGAGCGAGAATAATTTGCAAAATTTGCAAAGGAAAAGACGAAATAAAAGCAACCTGTTGTGGGTGCAAAGCTGCCAGGGTCTTAGGCGTCATTTCAGAAAACACGAGAATTACCAGTGTTAGTAACAGCGTTGCTATCGCTACACCAGCATCACCATATAAACGCTGTCCAACGAGCGTTGCTACCGTTGAGGCTATTATATTCGCCAAAGTATTACCAATTAATACGACACTAAGTAATTTGTCAGGCCGAGCCAGCATCTGATTAACGCGTATAGCCTGCTTATCATTTTTTAACCAAATGTCTCAAACGGTAACGGTTTAAAGACATCATGCCAATTTCCGCACCAGAAAAAAAGCTGATAATAAAACCAACAGCACTAAAGCAATTAGAAGAGTGGGTAAAGAAAAAGAAAAATGCACTACATATCCCCAAGTAATTGCAAAGAAAATTAGTTCATCATATCAAAAAGACAAAATCTATAGCCAATTACCGTAAAGAGGACGAAAAAAGTTAGTAAGAAGACAAATTTATTATCAATCTTCTCTTTCCTATCCAATAAAAGTTTTTGCAACTTAGCCACTGTGCTATAGTTAGAATTTTTGCATTAGGTAATTACCATGTTTGAGAATTTAACCGAACGCTTAACGCAAGCCTTTAAAATGATCAGCGGTCAAAGCCGCTTAACTGAAGAAAACATACAGCCTGCTCTGCGTGAAGTGCGTATGTCGTTGCTTGAAGCAGATGTAGCCTTGCCTGTAATTAAAGAGTTTATTGAGCAGATTAAACAAAAGGCACTCGGCCAGGACGTGGTTGGCAGCTTAAAGCCCGATCAAGCCCTGGTTAAAATTGTTCATGATGAATTAGTGCATGTTTTAGGAGATACTCGCGCCGAGCTCGATTTTAAAACCCAACCACCAGCAGTGTTCCTCATGGCAGGTTTGCAAGGCTCTGGTAAAACAACCAGTTCTGCAAAACTAGCTCGCTACCTAAAAGAAACCGAGAACAAAAAAGTCATGCTAGTGAGTCTGGATGTATACCGACCCGCTGCGATTGAGCAACTTAAAATATTAGCTACCCAACTTGATGTTGCTTTCTTTCCATCAGAAGCACATCAACAGCCTTTAGATATTGCACAAAGAGCTTTAGAAAGCGCCAAAAAACAATATATGGATGTAGTCATTTTTGATACAGCAGGCCGTTTACATGTTGATGCTGAGATGATGGCTGAGATCAAAGCACTCCATAAAGCAGTTAACCCCGTAGAAACTTTGTTCGTAGTCGATAGCATGACTGGCCAAGATGCAGCGAATACAGCCAAAGCCTTCCATGAAGCCTTACCTTTAACCGGGGTGATTCTCACCAAAACAGATGGTGATGCCCGCGGGGGAGCAGCACTTTCGGTTAAACACATTACCGGCCAGCCTATTAAATTTATAGGTAGCGGGGAAAAAATTGATCCTCTAGAACCTTTTCACCCAGATCGCATAGCCTCACGTATTCTAGGTATGGGAGATATTCTTACTCTCATTGAGGAAGTAGAGCGCAAAGCAGATAAACAAGCCAGCGAAAAACTGGCTAAAAAGCTTAAAAAGGGAAAGGGTTTGACTTAGAAGATTTTAAACAGCAGCTACTACAAATGAATAATATGGGTGGTGTTGCTAGCATGATGAGTAAATTGCCGGGCATGAGTCAATTACCCCAACAAGCTATCAGTCAAGTTAATGATAAGGCCATGGCACAAACTGTCGCTATTATTAATTCCATGACACCTAAAGAGCGCCGTATTCCTAAAATTATTGTCGGTTCACGAAAAAAACGCATCGCAGCCGGTTCAGGAACTCAAATTCAGGATGTTAACCGCCTGTTGAAACAATTTGAACAAATGCAAAAGATGATGAAGAAGTTCACCAAGCCAGGTGGCATGAAACAAATAATGCGCGGCATGGGTGGCATGACTGGTTTAAAAGGACTGTTTCCCGATGATATGAAATAATTCATATAATCACTTCCCATGCCGAGTTAATTTTCGTACAATACACGGCATTTTTACGTAATCACTCTTAAAGTAGAGGAAAACAATGGTCGTTATACGTTTATCACGAGCTGGCGCAAAGAAGCGTCCTTTTTACAATATGGTTGTCACAGATAGTCGCAAACGTCGCGATGGTAACTATATTGAGCGAATTGGTTATTTCAATCCTGTTGCACGCGGTCAAGAAGTGCGTTTGCAGGTAGAAATGGATAAATTAGCTCACTGGCAAAGTGTTGGTGCTCAATTATCTGATCGCGTTCGTGCCTTAATCCAAGAACATAACAAGAAGAACGCTGCCGCTGAATAACGTGGATAAGGTTACTGACTGGGTTGTTGTTGGTCGTTTTGGACGCGCTCATGGGATTAAGGGCTTCGTAACTGTTCATTCGTTTACTGAGCCCCGCGATAATATCCTGCGTTATACAGATTGGCATGCTTATATTGGTAAACAATGGCAACCGCTTAACGTATTGCACATAGAAGTTAACGATAAGTCGATTCTTGCCCAGATCGAAGGTTATAGCGAGCGAGAACAGGTAGCTAACCTGACCAATGTTGATATCGCGATTAGTCGTACTCAACTTCCTTCACTTAAGCCAGGTGAGTATTACTGGCATGAACTTGTTGGAATGGATGTTGTTAATCTGCAAGGAATTTCCTTTGGTAAGGTAAAAGAAATTATGCCGACCGGAGCCAATGATGTTTTGGTTGTAGAAGGAACAAAGCGATACTTGATTCCCTACTTACCAGGTCAGTTTATTACGGACATCAATCCTAGCCATCATCTTATTAGAGTTGACTGGGATGCGGATTTTTAGATAATGCTGCATTTAGGTGTGATAACCTTAATGCCTGAGATGTTTGACGGCTTGCATCATGGTGTAGTCGGACGAGCTCTTGAGCAAGGTTTAGCAAAGGTGGATTGTTGGAATCCCAGAGATTGGACGACAAGGCCCTATCGCCAAGTAGATGATAAGCCTTATGGCGGTGGCCCTGGTATGGTCATGATGTATGAGCCCTTACATGCAGCTATTAAGCATGCAAAGACTCAGTTGCCTGCCTCTTGTAAGACCATCTATTTGAGTCCGCAAGGAAAAATAATTCGCCAGATTGATTTGAATCAAGTGGCAGCAGGTAAACAGCCCCTGCTTTTTATAGCAGGACGCTATGAAGGAATTGATGAGCGGATCATTACCCAGGATATTGATGAAGAATGGTCGCTAGGAGACTTTGTTTTAAGTGGTGGTGAATTGGCAGCCATGGTGTTTATCGATGCGATTATACGCCTTCTGCCTGGCAGTCTTGGCCATTTGGGATCGGCAGAGCAAGATTCATTTATGAATGGTTTGCTGGATTGCCCACATTACACAAGACCAGCTACCATTAACGGTTTAGACGTTCCGTCAGTGCTATTAGGTGGTAACCACCAAGATATTGAGCGTTGGCGTAGAAAGCAAATGCTAGGTAAAACCTGGCTGAAACGTCCGGATTTATTAGAGAAAATACAATTAAGTGATGCAGACAAGCAATTGCTTGTCGAGTTTAAACGCGAACACGGTGGTTCCTGATTAAAAGGAATACCAATTTGAGGAGTGACCATGACGAACATTATTGACCAATTAAATGCCGAACAAATGCAAGGCAAAAATATTCCTGATTTCAGCCCAGGCGATACCGTTTTAGTACAAGTAAAGGTAAAAGAAGGTACACGTGAGCGTTTACAGGCCTTCGAAGGTATTGTTATCGCTAAGCGTAACCGTGGCTTAAACTCTGCTTTCACTGTACGAAAAATTTCTCACAGTGTTGGTGTTGAGCGTGTTTTCCAAACTTACAGTCCTGTTGTTGACAGCATTACTGTTAAGCGTCGTGGTGATGTTCGTCGTGCTAAGCTATATTATCTACGTGATTTAGCTGGCCGCGCAGCACGCATCAAAGAAAATTGACTGGCAAAAAAGAAGTTAATTGCTAACTAAAATGCTCATCGTCACCGCATTCAATACACCTGTAGGTTGGCTTGGAGTTGAGTACGATGAGCATTATATTCACCGCGCAAATTTTACCGAATCGCCCCCCCCAAAAACTAGCTAATCAACTGACTAAAACCATTGCGATGGAAATTGATCATTATTTCCAAAATCCCCACTATCGTTTTCAATTGCCATTAAAACCGCAAGGTACTCTCTATCAACAGCGAGTCTGGAATGCTTTATTGGTTATTCCTGTAGGTCGCACGCTTACCTATGGTGAACTGGCAAAGGCATTGCAATCAAGTCCTCGCGCTATTGGACAGGCATGTAAAAGTAATCCTTTGGCATTGTTTATTCCTTGTCATCGTGTGGTTGGCAAAACCAATTGCGGCGGCTATATGGGGCAGACTACTGCTCTGCATTACAAAACCGATCTACTACGCCACGAAGGAATTGTTTACTAACTTGGCATAGTTCAAGCATGTTTCGCTATAAAGAGTTCTGCGTAATATCCGATAATATTAAAATAGAGCAACGGAGTGTTAGTCTATGAAAACAATCAATCTAGCGTCGCTTCTTTTTGTATTGCCATTGAGTACAGCCTTTGCTAACTGTGATTTGACCCGCTTTCGTTGGGATTGTGATATCCCCATACAAGTTAAATCGTCGCGCGCAGCCCATTCACTGGTTTATTGTGGCAACAGTTACGGCTATCTTACCCCCGCCCAATATGAACAACTAGTCCGCTATCATCGTGCCAGTGTGAATATGGTATTGAAAATAAACGGTGAATATGTCGATAGCCCTTGTGTTCCTGATGAGCGCTTCTGATAGATGCATTGCCCATAGCTAACATTGTTTCTAACTATGGAGATCAAGAAATGTAGCGAATTAAATTGACTATCTACCCATGCCAATTTATAACTACACTCCACTGTTTTTTATTACTTGCGTCTATGTCACACACTCAACTGGAAATCGATGGAATTGTTATAAGTATCATAAGAAAACCAATAAAAAACATGCATCTACGTATCTATCCACCTCATGGTGAGGTTAAGGTTAGCGTACCACTAAGATTTTCTATGGCTTTAATTCATCGCCAATTGGAAGCCAAAAGCGCCTGGATCCATGCCCAGCGTGCTCGTTTAACACAAAATGCACCTCAGCCTGATTCTTGTTTTGAAACAGGTGAGCGTCATTATTTTTTGGGTAAGGCATTTACATTGCTCATTCATGAAAATAGCAAACAGGCAAAAATTGCTATGGATGACCACTTCATCCACTGCTTTACGAAAACTGACTCAACAGTAACAACGAGAGAAACCCTATTGAAAAGCTGGTACAGGGAGCAAATGAAAGCAGTTTTACCTGAACTACTCAAAAAATGGGAACTGATAATGGGGGTAAAAGTGAATGGCTGGGGAATCAAACTAATGAAAACCCGCTGGGGTTCCTGCAACGTTCGAGCGCACCGAATCTGGCTTAATCTTAATCTGATAAAAAAACCCTTGGCTTGTCTGGAATATGTGTTAGTTCATGAAATGGTTCATATACTGGAAGCCAGTCACAACAAACGTTTCTATGCTTTAATGACCCAGTTTATGCCGCAGTGGCGCGACTATCAAAAACAATTGGAATCCTTTGAACGCACATAAAAATTAAAGGATATTACCTAATTAGCGCCGGATCGAGTTATTGCTGGGTAACCCATTATATTTTCAGGGAAAGACATTCTACTAATTTCTGAACATGTGGCTCAAAAAACATAGTTTCATGATTTCCAGGTATTTCATATTGCCCAATTTCACCTTCGATATAAGGACGCCAACCATTATTAAAATCATCAATGAGTTTGAAAGAAGGCCATAATTCACTCGCTTTAAATAAGGTCACATTTGCTTTCAAAGAAGAGAATTTATAATTAAGTAATAACGTTTTTCGATATTGTTCTAATTCATATAAAGAATCTTTTGTTTTTTATTGACAGCTAATTGATTATTTTCTGTTTGGCTTAAGAATATTGATGAATTTTCTTGCATCAAATCATCAGGATAATGGGCCCATCCATCAAACAATCCCAGAAATTTAATAGATTTTTTTCATGGACGAGTTGTTTTGCCATTTCAAAGGCAACGGTAGCTCCATATGAGGCACCTCCTAAGCAGTAGCGCTCCCCCGAATACACTTTCTTTATTTCCTGCAAATAAAAGCCAGCCATATCTTCTAAAGATTGAAAGTGAACGGGAACGCCATCTAGATTGGGATCTTGAATACCGTAAACAGTATATTTACCATTTAGATAAGAAGCCAATGGCTTATACCAAAACACTGAGCCACCGACTGGGTGTATTAAAAACAAAGGAGACTCATTTTTTCCTGCCGCCAGTTTAATTAACGGATTTGCTTTAACAGAAAAATTCTGTGCTGAACGTTTACTAGCCAAAATTTCATCAATTTTTGTAGCCAAACTCGCAATGGTTGGAGAATCAAACACTAATTGCAGGGGCAAGTTTAAATCGTAATGTGTTTTTAAATTGGATATCAGCTGCAAAGCCGTTAGTGAATCACCCCCCATGGCAAAAAAATCTTCCTGAGTAGAATGGACAGTTCTATGAAAAATTTGCTCCCAAATGTCTTTAATTTCTTTTTCTTGGGAGGTTAGCGCATGGATTGTGTCTTGTTCATTAAACCGTAAAAGCTGATACCCTTGGCGTTCTAATGAAGCAAAATCTATTTTTTCATTCTCTTTTAAAGGAATTGATTTTATGACACAAAATTCGCGCGGTATCATATAGCCAGGGAGATAATCACTTAAATACTCCCTTAATCCATTGCTAGTTTTTGGTTTTTTATCAGTCACCAAATAAGCGCGCAAATAGGCTTCCTTTGATCTGCCTTGCATCACAACAACCACGGCTTGATAAATACCAGGC
>NZ_CALJ01000275.1 GCF_000308315.1 Legionella tunisiensis
AACCTTTTTGTTAAATTTATTTTTCAATCTAGATTAAGGTTTCTATCTAAACCGAAAGATAATAAAACAGTTAGTACAAGCAAGAAAAAAATCACCGACAAAGCTTGCGGGAAGGTATAATTTAATTGTAGCAATTTACCGACCAAAGGTTGCAGGAGAGGTGCACTAGCCATCAGTAACATATTGGTTGTCGATAATGCTGTCGCTCTTACTCCTACTCCCACAGCATCTTTTACTACTGCAAAAACTTGAATATAGGTTGAAGAGAAGAAGCCTAGTAATCCTAATAGAATAGATAAGCTCCCTAAGGGTAACCCTGGCATATAGAGGATAATGGCAAAGAGAATAGTCGTTATGAAAGCAAACAGACTCATGAGTACCTGTCTTTTTTTCCAGCGTTGGACAAGCCACGCATTAAAAGGACCACCAATTCCTATGCCAATAAATACCATCGACATCATTATCCCGGCAGTATGTAATGAAATGGGATGATGTTGATGAAGAAAAAAGGGTACTCCCCAAAGCGTTACAACAACATTAATAATTGAGAACATGGAAAAACCATAAAACCCTGCCAACCAAATTTGTTTGTTGCTTATGACTTCTTTAATAGCAGTGACAAAAGACAAGCTCTTATCGCTTTCTTTATTCTCTTTAGTCAATTGACTTGCATGATCGCGGACGAAAATGATAACAAACAGGGCAACTCCAAGAGCACACCATCCACCAATCATCATAGTAAAGCGCCAACCGTAATGACTAATAGTCCATGCCATACCCACTTCACCCAAAGCGACTCCCATCATTGCCAAAGTCTCTGAAATACCAACAAGTAAGGCGAAATGTCGTCCTGAAAACCAGGAAGCCGTCACGTAGAGCATGCCAACAAACCCAAAAGCACTACCGATGCCCATAATCATTCGCGCAACAAACGCTTGCCAATAAACCTGGCTAAAGGCTAAAGCAAACGTCCCTGAACATAATAAAATAGATGCGGTAATTAAAATTTTACGAGCCCCGAAGCGATCATAGGCAAATCCCACAGGAATCTGCATAATCACGTAAGAAATAAAAAAAGCGGCTGATAAAGAACCTATTTCAGTGGCTGTTAATTGGAAATCAGCCTGCCATCCAGCTGCCATTAGTCCGGAAGCAGTCTGAAGAAAAAATTGGAATAACACAAAACTGGTTGAAGTGCCCCAATTGAGCCAAGGTAAAAGAGTACGTTTCTGCATATTTTTGGCTTTCATTTTAATGGAGTGGCCATTATATATACTTTCATCATTCACCACTAACCTTCATACGGCTATTTCACAAGATTTGTGTATTATATCTCTGGCTATCCCTATTATTTTTGTTAATCTTCGCAATTCAACGATGGTGGCTCTATTGGTCCCCTCGCGACGATAGATTGTGAATCCCGTCAGGCCCGGAAGGGAGCAGCGGTAACGATTGATGCGGGCGCCGGGGTGTGGCTCTTAGAGCTGCCGCCCAACTAATGAAAACTCCGTATGAGCTATCTAGCACTAGCGCGTAAATGGCGACCACGAACTTTTTCTCAGCTGGTTGGCCAAGAACATATTAACAAAGCATTGATCAATTCGCTTAATCAGCAGCGTTTACATCATGCTTATCTTTTTACTGGTACACGCGGTGTCGGTAAAACGAGTGTTGCACGTCTTTTGGCTAAAGCACTCAACTGCGAACAAGGCATTAGCGCAGAACCCTGTCTCCGCTGTGATGCTTGCTTGGCTATTGAGCAAGGTCGTTTCATCGATTTAATTGAAATTGACGGTGCCTCTAGAACACGGGTGGAAGATACGCGTGAATTGTTGGAAAATGTCCAATACTCACCAGCTAATGGTCGCTTCAAAATCTACTTGATTGACGAAGTACACATGCTTTCTCAACATAGTTTCAATGCATTGTTGAAAACGCTGGAGGAACCACCAGCACATGTAAAATTCCTATTGGCGACCACAGATCCGCAAAAATTACCTGTTACAGTACTTTCACGCTGTTTACAGTTTAGTCTCAAGCATTTACCCTCTGAATTGATTGCCCAACATTTGCAACATATTCTCCATGAAGAGCGGTTTTCATTCGAAGTAGAGGCCATAGAGCTTTTAGCAAAAGCAGCTAAAGGCAGTATGCGCGATGCATTGAGCCTCCTGGATCAAGCAATTGCCAGTAGTGATGATTGCTTACAAACACAGGTAGTAAAATCAATCCTGGGGTATACGCAACAAGATTATGCTATTCATCTTTTGAATGCTCTGGCAACGCTTGACGCTCAACAGCTCATTCAGATCAGTAGACAAATTGCGGTTGAAGGGGGGCATTTCCGCTATGTGCTCGATTCCTTATTAGATTACCTGCATCAAATCACTGTCACACAGAATTTGCCTGATGGAAATCCGCTCATTGTTACGCAGCCGGAAATCCAAGCACTAGCTAAACATTTTAGCCCAGAAGATATCCAATTATTTTATCACATTGGTCTTAAAGGCTCTGAAGAAATGTACCTGGCGCCAACCTTGGCAGTTGGTTTTGAAATGATTATATTGCGTATGCTGACATTCAGACCAGCAGGAAAAGCCGATACACCACCACTGGCCTATGAAGTAGTCGCTAAAAAACCCTTGGTGCTTGGGGAAAACGCTAGCCCGCCGTTGACTATATCAGATAAACAAATGGAGCCGGTTATTATTGAAGCAAACAATATAAGCGCACTAGAACCAGAACCGCCTACACCGTCACAGCCTATCGTGCAAGAGCCTGTCTCAACGATATCTGATTCTGACGATTGGAGCACAGTAGTAACTCAACTAAAGTTGACAGGTCTGACGCTTAATGCAGCAGAAAATGCTGAGCTAATAGCAAAATCTGACCGTGAAATAACGCTTCGGGTTGCTAAAGGTCACCAGTCCTTGTTTACGCCCGCAGTAACAAGTCGTTTGGAACAAGCTTTAAGTAACTATTATAAGAAATCGATTAAAATTGTACTAAATACTGGTGAGACGGTACAATCGTCGCCGGCTCAGAAAAAACAGATTGCTCAAGGCTTGCGTCAACAAGAAGCAGAAGCAGCCCTGCAAAATGACCCCTTTTTCAACAATTGAAACAAGAATTTTCGGCCGAATTAGTTCAAAATTCTATTGAACCCTGTAAAGATGGATTATAATTATTACATTTAACTAGCGAGAGAAAGACATGGATATTAATCAAAATCTTGGCAACTTGATGAAAGAAGCCCAAAAAATGCAGCAACGTATGCAAGAAGCTCAACAACAACTGAGTCAGTTACTCGTTGATGGTGAAGCAGGCGGTGGCATGATCAAAATCAAAATGAATGGCCGTCACGATGTTACTGAAGTCAAAATCAATCCTTCATTAATGGATGAAGAGGTTGAAATGATGGAAGATTTAGTTGCAGCAGCTATTAATGACGCTGTAAGAAAAGTAGAAAAAGCATCGAAAGAAAAAATTAGTCAATTAACTGCAGGACTTAACATCCCTACTGACTTCCTGAAGGAAGAAGATAAGGAATAAGAGGGATAATGGACACAATAAGTCGCTTGGTGGACGCTTTGCGTTGCCTGCCTGGAGTTGGACCGAAATCTGCGCAGCGCATGGTGTTTCATCTATTGCAACATCAACGCCAGCGCGGCTTGCACCTTGCTTCCTGTTTAGAACAGGCGATGCATGTTATTCATCACTGTAAACGTTGTAATAATTACACCGAACAGGATTTATGTAAACTCTGTCAAAACCCGGCAAGAGATCTGACAACTCTCTGCGTAGTAGAAAATCCTGCTGATGTATTCGCAGTCGAACAAAGTAATGCATATACTGGCAGTTACTATGTATTAATGGGAAGAATTTCGCCACTTGATGGCTTGGGGCCAGATGACATAGGATTACCAAAATTACACGACTTGGTTGTTAAAGAAGAGATCAAAGAAGTAATTCTTGCTTTAAGCCCTACGATAGAAGGCCAAACGACTGTTCATTTTATACACGAATTACTACGCGACTACCCTGTTCATATTAGTCAATTAGCTCACGGGATCCCGTCTGGAGGCGAATTAGAGTTTTTAGATGGAAATACCATCGGTAGCGCACTTAGAAATCGAGCCAGAGTGAATGTTTAAAATCAAGCCATTTATACAAATTTTTAGCTTGTTAGTCTGTTTATTCCTGATGAATAGTGTAATGGGCGCAACCTTCCACAAAAACCTTTGGCCAATTTGGGAAGTAAATAACCCTTTATCAACAGAAACAATTGCACACGACGATTGGCAAACATTTTTGAATAAGCGAATTGTTACCAACGAAGAAGGTATTAATCTGGTTGATTATCCTAATCTCACTGAAGCAGATTACGATTTACTAAAATCCTATATTGAAAAAATGGCTAAAATCGATATCGATGCCTATAACCGGAATGAGCAACTTGCTTTTTGGCTTAATCTCTATAATGCGCTGACTATCCAAATCGTAGCTGATTATTATCCTGTCGGGAGTATTGAAGAAATTAATATTTCACCAGGTTTATTTAGTATTGGTCCCTGGGGAGCGAAGCTAATTACAATCAATCGCACCCCTTTGTCACTTGATGAAATACAAAACCGCATTATTCGCCCTATCTGGAATGATCCAAGGACTCTCTACGCAATGAACAATGCTGCAATAGGAGCTGCCAATCTAAGCAAGCAAGCCTATCATGGCACCACAATAGAGAAAGAGTTAAATGACGCAGCCAGAGACTACATTAATTCACTCCGTGGCGTACAGGTTATTGAGGGCAAGTTAATTGTGTCGAAGATTTATGATTGGTTTAATGAGGATTTTGGTGGGACAAAGCGTGATGTGATCAATCATATTAAGCAATTTGCCAAAGAACCACTACGGAGTCAGCTTAAACACATCAATACGATTAATGGTTACGTTTATAATTGGCATTTAAACAGCACAGTAGTCAAACAACTGTGAAAAAAAGAGAAGGCATAGGCGACTACTGTATCAATTTCGCCTTATTCAATTTAGTTTTTTAATTTTACAATTCGCATACATCCTTGCCCAAGGAGGTAGTTTCCTAAAAGCTATTCCCTTACCTGTATCTGTTTATATCGAACTTGCAACAGCGCTTATCATTCAAATTCTGCTTTATGTACTGTTAACCCTCATACAAACTGCCATGCTCTGGGGAATAGCAGCCTATTTCCCTACAAAGAAAGCGCTTGAGCGCTGGCAAATGATTATTTTTTGCCTCTCACTCGCAGCTCTACTGGCTGTTAATTGCTATTTCTTTCCTTTAAGCGTTTTCAGTCGTTTATTTTTACCCGGATTACCGTTACTGCTACTCAAAATTATCCTATACCTATCGTTGCTGATACTTGGCCTATTTGCTTTGAATACTTTATGGCAAGCTTGGCGCCGCCATCCTGTAGTTTTCAGCTGTATTTTTCTGGTTTGCTTGAGCGCATTATTTTTTCTTAGTTATGAAAAAGATCAAGTAAAGCACACTGAGATTGTTTCCAACAAAACGCCTAATATCTTTCTGATTGGTATTGATTCACTCAGTCCTGAACGAGTGAATGCCCAAAATGCTCCTAATCTCAATAAATTTATCCAACAGAGTATCGTATTTAAAGAAACAGTTAGCCCTCTCGCGCGCACCTATTCAGCCTGGGCAAGTATACTGACAGGTCTGTATCCCCTGCACCACCAGGCCCGCTATAATTTGATGCCAGCCGATGTTGTAAAAAGCAAGGAAAGCATTGCCTGGACTATAAAGAAAATGGGTTATCAAACCGTTTTTGCTACTGATGATCGACGGTTTAGCAGTATCAGTAACGATTTTGGTTTTGAAAAAGTGATAGGACCTAAACTTGGTGTCAATGATGTGCTCTTAGGCACCTTTAATGATTTTCCTTTAAGTAACCTACTCATTAATCTCCCTATCAGTCACTGGCTATTTCCTTATAACTATCTTAACCGCTCCAGTCACTTTTCGTATTACCCGAGTACTTTTGATAGAGCCCTGCAGCAATTCATAAAACAGCATAACCCTCAAACACCTCTTTTTATGGCGGTACATTTTACCTTGCCTCACTGGCCTTATGCCTGGGCAGCCTCTTCCCCTGCTCAAGTAAAAAATGAATACTCTGTGCAAGAACGTGGACAACTGTATCTAGATGCCGTTCATAAAGCCGATGAGCAAATAGGTAAGCTCTTGGCAGCATTACAGCAGGCTGAACTGTTACAAAATAGTTTGATCGTTGTTCTGAGTGATCATGGCG
>NZ_CALJ01000274.1 GCF_000308315.1 Legionella tunisiensis
TGTGCATCTGATATGGGTGATGTGGGTGATGGTGTGGCAAAAGCTGTTCGAAATTTAGCAGAACGGATATGCAAAGAGCATTACAATAAAGAACCGGACTCCGTTTTATCTTGGAAGATTAACGATAGTTATGCGGATCCTGATACGCCGATAGGTTTTGCAATTAAGATTAACGGTAATGAAAAGCATATAACCCATCAAGGAAACTCTAACCTCAACAAACAAGAAATGAGCGAGTCGCACAAATCGTCGCTAGAAATTAACTCCAATTTTCTAAACGACAGTGTTTAGATAACGGTGTCAGCTCTCAGAAGTTGCTATAATTGTGAGCACTTAGGGGAGCTGTAGATAAGCCATAGTAAATATTCCCCACTTAAGCCGCAAAAAAGGACAGTTCAATTTTTATAGCAAACAGATGTAATCAAATTTGAACTTTAGTTAAGTTGATGCTCAGCGTTTGTTGGCAATTATTGAGAAACATGGCAGCTTGCTGCAATGGAAAAAAGAATGGAGCGGGGAAGGGGTAAATGCTTCACCTGGCCTAGTGTGGTGTGTACGTATCCCGTACACACCAGAAAAAACATTCCTTTTGCTATATAGTAAGTTCTAACGCTTGTGTAGCTGTGTAATATTTTAAAAACTGTTTTACAATTTCATGTGCTTTTTTACCGCTGGATAATCTACGTTCTGCTCCTCGTGAATTAAGAAAAGTAAGGTGTTATCAACATCATCTTCCATCAGATCATCTACTATTAATTCAGACTCATCATATCCATTTTCCTCTGCAGTAGAAATAATATGGGTAGCCACCTCGGGACATTCCTCTTCCAAAGACTTTGCAATTCTCTTTAATAAAACACTTAGGTCTTCATTTCTCGCAGCTAATAAACCCGTACTCTTTGTGTTAGCTTTTTTAGCCGCAAACATTGTTGCCGGTACAGAGACAATACTTTGTTGTGCTAATTGCTGTTGCTGGAGTTTTTTATATTGAACAATAAAATCATCGACCACCAAGGTTAGTAAAAATTCCGGAATAATTTGCAGAATTGGCTTCCCAGAAACTAGCGCTGTTCCATTATAAACAATGTAGTTGGGATTAATCAGCCTGCTAAACTGGTTTCTACTTTCTGAGCTATTAAATTCAAACTGAATAGAGTCTAGCGGTTGTTTTCTATTGTGTGCGTCATTACCAGGTTTATAATTTTGGACACGAGGAATAACTGCACTAATATCGCCAATGTGCTTGGCTAATTGATTTGCTTTGTCAATCTTCACCCCCTGGTCAGAGGAGCTAGCCAAAACTTGAAGTTTAGCATGTTTATATGGCAATTCTTCTTCGCTTTCTTCATAACTATCTTCATTGTCTTCTTCATCTGAACCAGGTAAATACTCATTAAGCTGTTCTTGGAACTCAATTGGTAAAGTACGAGTAAGCTTAGGTAAAATAGTCTCCAATTTGAATTGTTTTACCGACTCCAAGATGGCTTTATGTTTAACTTCGAAGATATAGACATCAATAAAGTCATCATTTGATATAAAAAATCCCACTGTCGTTTTAAATCTGGATCCTGTACTAATAATCCATTAATGGCATCCAGGATCCCTAATATTTTTAGATATTTTTGGAATCGTTGCGCACTGCCTTTTCCTGGGATATTTTTATTTTTAAAATCTTCTTCAAAGCTGTATAAACTCGAAAATTTAGCCAGATGTCCAAACATCCCATTTGGTCCCATAGCATATAGGTTTGTGTAGGCTCTTAGTCTAAGCACCAACGGGTGAATAGGATTAGCTACTAAAGATCTCATTCCAAGTCTATG
>NZ_CALJ01000273.1 GCF_000308315.1 Legionella tunisiensis
CCTCAAAAAGATGAACCATTATTTATTACACGTTACGGGACACGGTTACAAGCCCTGGATATTTATCGGATTTGCCAAAGAGTTTTAAAGCAAGCGTTGGCTTTTTTGCCTGAACATGAAAAATTTGAATTTACTCCACATAAATTAAGGCATACTTTCTTGAAGAAAGTCACTGATAAACATGGTGTTCACTTTGCCCAGGAATTAAGTGGAAATGTGTCCATTAAAGAGCCAAGCCCAGTCAGGCTGAGATGCAGGCGACCATAGAAAGTCTTTTTGAAAGTTAAACAGTTGCTTAGCTAATAGGGGAGGTAAGATGAGATTTATATGTAATATAGATAAAACAGATCGTGTAAACCGGACAATAATTGGTTCAGCACTGTGTATTGCGGCACTGTTTGGAATGGGAAAGTATTTTTATATTGCATTAGGACTGGTATTGATAATAGAGGGCGTTGTTGGTTGGTGCTCTATCCCCTATGTGCTAGGTAAGATCAAACGACTGCTCTAAATACGATAAAAGAGCGAACTCTTGCTGGTCTTGAAGCTGCTCGGGGTAGAAGGTATTTG
Organism: Legionella tunisiensis; assembly: GCF_000308315.1. Lineage (GTDB taxonomy): Bacteria > Pseudomonadota > Gammaproteobacteria > Legionellales > Legionellaceae > Tatlockia > Tatlockia tunisiensis. The sequence continues at coordinate 571 of NZ_CALJ01000273.1, forward strand.
ATGGCTTGTTACTGACACAGCACTATTTACAAGGCTCAAAAAACACAATAAAAGCCTCTAAAGTGATAATAGATAAGTTTGTGAAAAATCATGAAATTCAATTTGAAGAGATCAGAGAAGACCACATAAAATTAATGAATGGTTTGAATGAAAGTAAAGAGGCGAGGGCTCAAGTGCTTATAACGCACTAAATAAAAAGCCGCATACATGGCTGCATCTCTATCCTCGTTTTGTAACAACTTATTTGTATTACTTCTTGCATCCAGCGCTGGGTCCATACATGGCGGCGCGCTGGATGGTCTTTGATTTAAGTACAATTTCCTTGTATCACGCATGGATATAAATTTGTAGCAAACTGATAACCTGTAGTTGCGTCATAATTGATTGTCCAACTGAATACACCGCCTATGCCAGAATAGGTTGAAGGTGGCGTATACGTGTCACAATCTTCATTTGTGCTTAAGCATTCGATGACGTTTTGTGCTACAGACGTGTCAGCAGCGGGAGAACCATCACTTTGTCCTGATGAGTTGTTTACTGTATACCCAATTACTACTTGAGATGGCTGTAAATATGAAATATACGGTTGAAATCCTGTTTCTTGTCCAGATGAAATGGTTGCTGGCCAACTCGCCAAAAGATCAGTCGCAAAAGCGACTGCTGGATCAGCAGTTGAGGTTAATGTCCCCGTTGTTGGGTAACATACTAAATTGATACCATAGGCGCATCCTGAGTTGTAATTTTGAAATCCTACCCAAGTGAGCGAGGAGTAGGTTTGCATAATGAGAGAAGCATAATTTCCCCAGATCGATGAAAAGCTGGGTGTTGCAGATATATTAGCAATTTGAGGTGCTAGCGTTAACATACTATCTGGTGATTGAGTATGAAAATTATTTATAATTGTTGTCAGATAAAAAATATCGCAAGCTGAGTCATATGTATCGTTACTGCAGTTGGTACTTGGAGCCGAAAACGAATAGGCTGCATTAAAACCCTGCTCGATATCAAAGTCAAACCCATCAAATCCATAAGTGGATACTAGCGAAGTCATATTGTTGATAAATGTTGTCTCAAATGCACTTGGGCTTGATGCGAGTTGAATCGCTGCATCAAAGTCCACTGTAGTATTAGAAATACTTGTTGAAGCGCCACCAATTGATAACAAGACCTTAAGCCCGCTGTCATGTAAAGATTGTACATATGTCGCTAAATCAAAACCACTGATATCATCTATATTAATTGTTCCAGGTGAAGTGGTACTAAATAAACCAAAAGCAATTAACACATGTGTGTACCCTGCTGCGGCAATAGCAGAAGCATCAGGCGGCGATTCCCACCCATATAAATAGCCAATAATACGCCCAGCTTCTTGTTCTGACACGGTCATCATTTGAGTCGATATAGGATCTCTTCCTCGCGCATTTAATGCTAATCTAAATGTTATATTGCGAGATGAAACAGATTGAGATGTGCGTTTAATCCGAAATGTTTTTGGCTGTTTACTACTAAAAGAAAAGGTACACCAACCATTTGATTGCATTGTGCAGTCTGAAGAATTTACAAGAGAGTATCCAGAATTAGTTAAATTTATGCCGGCGTATGGATAAGTTCTGCTTGAGGGTTTGGGGCGAACGGTAAGATAACTTTCTTGACCATTTTTATTCGCAATCATTTTCACCCGAAACATTGGCGAAGCGGATTGAGCAATTGTTGTCGATATAAATAACATCACTAGGATTATTCGTCGCATAATTAAATTGTCCATTTAAATTGTAATTGAACACATCACAGCGTTTGCATACAAGGTTCCAGTTTTTAATGGATTGAGAACTTGGTCGTTAATAATTCTCATCTTTCCTTGTCCCAAGTAGTAAAATTGATAACCGCATTCGAGAGGCACCTGACCAAATGCATGGTTAAATTGAATGCCAGCGCCTAATGTAGCACTAAATTGTGTAGTAGTTTTTCCAGAAAAAATGTTATCAGGTAAAGTATATTCTGAATCATCATTTAGAATTGAATATTCATCAAAATGACTGGTTTGAATAAAGTTCGGACCTATACCTGCATTCAATGTAATTCGCTGTTCAGAGAAGATAGTTTTGATGGTTGATTTTACTATCGCGTAAAAAGGGTATTGAGTCACATGATATCCATAGGTTAAATTTTCATATGAACCTTCTTTAATGACTGTACCTGAAATATTCGTTTTGGGCAGATAAAACCAATTTAATCCATATTGAACATTATAATAATCTCTTTCTTGTCCTGTAACAAAATAACCTACACCAAACAATCCATTACTGTTTGCCGCATGTGTCACAGTAAATTTGTCGCCGATTAGTCCATCAAATTGAATAAACTGTTGGCTAGCAGATGTACGCCAATACCCACCCATTTGGATCGTAGCATGTCCATTTTTAAGAGCACTGGGCTTATCCTTTGCAAATTCAGTCGCATTAGCGTGTACTACAAATCCCCCCCAAAAAAAATAACACATCAATAGGCGCATATGTGATTTCCTTGTCTATACATAGAACATTTCCCTATAGTTTAAATTCAAGACTCACTGAGTCTAAAGAGAGTTTTAGAGAAAGTCAAAGAGCAGAATAGCTGTTTGTCTAAAGCGATATTCGGGGTAGTGCCCCTTTATAATTGCAAACCTATCATCTTGTCATATAATTAACCATGAACACAATTGATCATTCTTTAGAAAATTTATTAGAGCTTAATGGTGAGAGCTCATCATTGATAAATCTCTTGGGTTATGGGTGAAATTTGAGGTGACTCGGACGTTAAGCCGTCCGCAAGGTGTTAAATACTCAATAACATTACATAATAAAAAAATCATAAATTTCGGTCAGATCTCAACTGTATAGACCAATTGTTCATTAATAAATGATATTTCAGTACGATAAAGTGTGGTGTTATCAAGTTCAAAACCGCGCTCCTTCATCATTTCTTCCAAATCCCTATAGCTAATGCCGTATTTACAATACCAACGGACGCATTGCAGGATAACTTCACTATGAAAATGACGCCATTTAAAAGCAATAGGTTTTGTTGAGCGCATCTTGATATTCCATTAGTTTGAGCTGGTTAGATATTAATTATAAACTTCTGTCCGTTATTGCAACGGCGCTCTTATTTCAATAGGGATTTAGGCGAATTTTCCCTATTTATTTTTGATTAATGTTAAATCAAATAGATTTTTTTAAACTCAAAGCAGTAGAAATTTTCTGTGGAGAGTATCATGCCTGTAAAAAACGA
>NZ_CALJ01000272.1 GCF_000308315.1 Legionella tunisiensis
AAGGATGACTTGTTCTATTTTTAAGCTTTTTTCCTGACATTAGGTGCTCCTACTTATTGTCTTATAGTTATACGACTGATTTAATAAACTCACAAGATAGGGGGAACCTTGATAAGAGAGTGAGTCGTTTATAAGGCAATCTTTGCATTTTAGGTTCTTGTGAATTGGCTTAACTGTGATAAGTAATTGTATGGAGATGATTCTTTTTTCATCCGTAGAAAAAATAAATGATTTACTAGCTTCATGCAATTCATAAGAAATAATAGTCCTTTTATTGGAATTAATATGAACAAGAAATATATTTTTAATTCATATATAAAGTATAATTAAATACCAGCATTAAAATGATATCCTGCTTAAAAATGACGCCATTTGAAACTGATCATATTAGTGCCACCATTGCTCTTGGTAGCTCCGAGTGTAAATCAGCTCTTATTTTTTTGCGACAAAGCCACTCGAACCATCAAAACTCAGTGTAATCATATTTATGCTTTTATTATTGCTTACTGCAAGCTCAAGCTGTTGAAGTTAAAAACTCAATTAAATCACTTTGCCATTCAGTACAAACTCATTCTTAGAGCAAATCAAATGGCTTGGCAGGGGCTTAAAAATATGGCCGCTTAAACCGAACGTGCGTAACATGAGTTAATAAAAGGTTCGCCTACACCAAGATATTGGCATATTTCAATAATTATGTTTTCATCATCCTGTTGTTCGCCTTCACCAAAATATTTTTCATTGAAGCCAAGACGCATTTCCTGCATTTTACGATTTGAAAATGGTGAATAGGAATAGTTAAGATTTTTTATTGTCTATTGTAATCAGCGGCAAAATAATATCTTTTTGTTCTTGAATGAATACTAGCAGATCAACTATAGTTCCCTGATCTATCTTTTGTTTGCTGCATTCGAAGATAATAGCCAATTTAAATAAAGAGAATTGCTTTGGGTCAGAGGGTAAAAAGAAATCAACCCATTCGAGTATAGAATAGTGAGCTAAGTTTACGTGGTCTTTCATTACTTTGGGTCGATGATATAGTGCATGATGAATATCAGCGCTATTGATCCCATATGAAATCCATCTTTCAGGGAATAAATGTGTATCGAGTATTAATACTCCTATTTCAGGGGAAAAATACCCTTTTTTAGACTGTATTGATGACCGGCTATGGCGCCAATGAGTAGCATCATGCTAGGATTTTGGCTGTCTTTAAAAGGTAGGTTAGTATAACTATAATCGATTACATCCCATAAGCCTGATGACCATTTTTTACCTGTATACGCTCTGACAGTATCAACGAAATTAAACAGCGGTTGGTGTAATTCTTTTGGCGAAGAGGAGGCAGCATAAGTGTGCCACATATCATGATAGCCAATTAAAGTTGTTGTTCGTGATGGTTCTTTATGGAAAAACCTTGGATTGTCGCATTTAGTACCTTTGGGATGTGGGTAATACGTACTCATAACTCGAGCTTTGTTACGCATAGACTGTTCAATATCGTTAATACTTACCGAACCAAGCTGAGGTTTGAGTTGGAAAAAATTTTCACCATAATTTGCTTCCATCAGTAATTCATAGGCACCCGTCGAAAGTGCTGTATATGCTTTATCCCCAATATTACCAAAGAGAAGAACGCCGTTACCGGCATCAAAAGCTTCAGTTACGTCATCAGAGCTAAAGCGAGAGGCCGGGACTTTAATTAAAACTCGCTCGCTAAAAGGAAGAGCCTTTAATCTCTCGCAAAATAGTTGAATATTTTCTCTTGGGAACTTTGATATTAGGTGTGTAAAGAGATGTTCCCATGAGTCGTCAGTTATATTACCATTCTCATCTAACAAAGGATAAATTTTTATTAGATTAGAATTATACCGTTTCTTTAGTTCCATCCATTGTGAGAGCGTTGCGTATTGCGAGCTTGTTATTTTTCCTTCTAGACAGGCACCCAATGCAATATAGAGAACTGAATGATCTTCAAAAATAGAATTATCAAACCAATTCAAGGATTGAATGGCTTCACAAAATAGTTGATGTTTATCCTCATCTGGATTGATATACACATTCTTTGCTCTACATATTAATGAGTCAAAATCAGAATTACCTGTTGGAGTAACTACATTAATCAGTGACAACTTCCCAAAATAACTTGAACCTACT
>NZ_CALJ01000271.1 GCF_000308315.1 Legionella tunisiensis
GCCGTTTCCCGCCATGGCTCATAAAATTTTCTCCATTGAATACTGTACATAATTCAAATGGTAGAAGCAAAAAAGGGGGCTGTAAATGATTTCACTTTCAACAAAGTGCGCTTATATTTTTAGCTTATTGTTAAAATAAAAAATTGGCCTAAAAAATTTTTATAGGGTTGCTGTATAAAATGGGAAGAGCAATCTCATCAACGGTGGTCTTTATTTTTGAGGCAAAAAAAGAGGGAGTCAAGACTGTTTTTTATTATTTATTTGTTTATTATTTCTTGGTGGCAGGCTTAATTCTCGTGTCTAATAGGCTGTGGATAATTCTTTGATCTTCTCGCCTGTTTTTTATCAAGAGAGGCTTCTTTTTTGTTTCGATGCCTTATTTTATAAGGGACGAATAAATTTTTACATAATTTATTGATTTTTTCTTTATCCACAAATTCTGTGGCTAAAAATGTGTATAGAATGCCAAAACTCAATGGGCTAATGAAGTTAATTGAATGTTCAATTACTTCCCAGGGGTGATGTTCCAGACAAACTCGTTTAAAGCTCTTTTTTCTTTATACAGCACAATATTTACAGAAGGTGTCACGGCATACCACTCTAAGTCTAGCGCTTTGTTTGTGATATAATGTTGGCCAATATTGCTACTGCTGAATTTGGGGTAATTATCAGGTGAAGAGGTTACTATGGCATTATTTTCATTCACTCAATTTGTAGATTTGGTCTTTAGCCTCGGCTTATTTTTCAATGCAGTATTATTTATACCGCAAGCGATCGCAGTCTTTCGCAATAAGAGTGCTAAGGGACTCTCGCTATTAACGTTTGGTGGATTTAATATTATGCAGCTTTTTACCGCAATTCATGGGTACTTAGTTAAAGATTATTTATTAATGAGTGGCTTTTTATTAAGTTTTTTACCTGCGGAATAGTGACAGTCTTTATCTTATATTATGGGAATGCGGGTCGTTGTAATTAGTTAAGTATCGAACCAAAATGAATTCTCTTGCGAGGTGATTTCATTTGGTATAAAATGCATTGTAAAAATACAAAATGGCGATTAATGAACCTATTTTAATGCCCTGAAATCAGCTTCCCAGGGTTGGTTTTCGAATAAATTTCCCAAAGCAGGTTGTTCCTTTTACCTGTTTAGTTTCTACAGGCTATCAAACGTCACTGATTAATTCATTGACGAGATTATTTATTATAAAACTTACTCGTGAATAGTACCTACTTGTCAATTTTCTAAGGAGATTGGAACTATGAATTTAGTTGACAGCAGAATTATAAAAGCATCGTTTAGGGAAAATCCGCCTGAGGAAAGAAAACTGTTTCCACAATCTACCTGCCTCATGCCCATTAGTGTCGGGCAAGCGATACATGAAGGTGCGAAATTCGAAGCGGTAATTAAACTCATTAACGCTTCATTTAAGCAGTGCACTATTCTTGTAGATGATAGTGTGCAGCGTCACACTATCGGCATTATGAATCATGTATCTCCCGATGAATTATACCAATTGGCTGTTGCAGAGGGAGATGCCTGGTTAATGCGAAACGAGGTGGCTTACAGCCAATTGACCATTCCCTACGACATCATGCGATGGGATGATTGGTACAATAGTAGCCATTACATTGATAGTCATTTACGTGTACAAAATGAATATGATTTAAATGAATTATATCAAAAAGCCATCGATGCCAATATTGATGATTTTCTAACTCGCTATTTGAGTCGATTTAATCCAGAAGACATTGATCACGAGCGTGCATTCAAACTTTGTCTGGATTATCTCATTGAAGAATGTGCGGTCATGTGCCTATGGACAGAAAAAGCCTATGATTTTGAGGTTTATCCCAGTGGTCGGAATAAGGCGATGGCGGCGACTTATGATTATTTAATCAAACCGTATTATCCCAATCGCTTAAGACCTGTGGCACTTCGATTTAAAAAATATCCTGCGAAAGTCATTCCAGAGCTACTTTCTCATGACACGATGCATTCATATTTATTAGAAACACAATAGTCATTCAGGTGGATAATCTTTTTTAATCCATTGGCTAATTTTAACAATGCTTGCATCTTTTACCTGGAGTAGTTGCTGATAAAGCTGCTCCAGTAATTCCTGTTGTCCGGTTTTCCAATACCGTTCAAGATATTGGCATGCCATTTTCATCCTAACGGCTCCGACGTAGATTAAACCACCTTTTATTTTATGAGCCAATTGTTGTGTTTTTTCCCAGTCCAGCGAGTCATGGGCTTTTTTTAGCAGGGTAATGTCTTCAGGCAGGGATTGGTTGAGCATAAATTGTAACATCTCACAAAGCATTTCTTCAGAGCCTGATGTTTTAATGCCTTCCTCAATATCCAGTATTGGGAAAGGAGATAAGTCAAAAAATTCATTTTCTGTTACAGGTATTTCTGAAGCCCACGAACGTTGGATCAGTTCCTCCTGCTGCTTTGGAATAAAGGAGCCTAAAATTTCTATGCAGCCCTTTTGTGACAAGGGTTTACTTAGAACAGCATTCATTCCTGCTTCAATACATCGCTGTTTGTTTTCCTCACCTACATGCGCTGTGAGAGCAATAATCGGGGTATTACGATTTTCAGACATTTCCTGCACACGTATATGGCGAGTGACTTGGTAGCCATCCATGTCAGGAAGTCCAATGTCCATAAAAATCAGATCGTAATTATTTTGCTTCCAAAGCTGTAATGCTTCATCCCCATTAGAGGCCACATCAACCTGACAGTCCGATTGAATTAAGATGGATTTGGCCACTGTTTGCGCGATAGGATTATCTTCAACGACCAAACATGATGTGGTTCGTCCAAAACGGGTTTTGTTTGGAATGCCGTTATTGTACTGGACTTGATTGACGTTTCAGAAGGTGCGTGGTAGGGTTCAAACTCTTCATGAAGTCCTGTGTCATCTTCAACAAGCGCTATTTTTAATGGGATAATGCAGGTAAAGGTACTTCCTTTCTGCAATTCACTGTCTACATAAATCTCACCATCCAGATCATCAATGAATTGCTTAATGACGGAAAGTCCCAGTCCTGCGCCTTTGTAGATCCCTTTATAGGAAGGAGTCAACCGTTTGAAGTGCAGAAATATTTCTTGCTGCTTGTCTTTAGGTACCCCCATACCACTGTCTTCAACTATTAGTTTGATAATGATTTCCCTGTTGTTGCGGCTGGCGAGTTTGACGGTGAGTTTGACAAAACCGGCATCGGTGAAATTCAGAGCATTGGCGAGCAACTCAAGAGTGATTCGGTGGATGCGAACATTATCACCGATTAAGTATTGAGGAATAGCCTTATCAAAATCGAGGGATAAATCTAATCGTTTTGCAGCTGCTTTTGATTTATGTAAATCCAGTGCATGCTGCATAATATTTTTCAAAACAAATTTTTTCTTAACTTTGGGTATTTCACCAGAGCTGACACGAATTGCCTCCAATATTTCATCCATTAAACCGAGTAAAGCATGGCTCGATGCCACCAGATTTTCAGCATATTCTTTAACATTTGGATTGATTGCCTCGGCTTTAATAATGTCTGAAAACCCAACGATTCCAGTTAGTGGTGTACGAATATCATGGCGCATGTTTTCTAAAAATTCGGTTTTAGCGTGACTTGCTGCTTCAGCTTGTTCTTTGGCATGAAATAATTCAGTTTCAACTTTTTTCTATCGCTGATATCAATTGAAATCCCAAGAATACCTGTAATTTCACCTTGCTTGTTACGCATAGGCGATTTATGGCTTAAAACAATAGCATCTTTACCATCAACCTGGGATTTTTCTTCAATAATTTCTGTCTCCCCTGTTTCCATGATGTGTCTGTCGTTTCTTTGAAACAGTTCTGCTTTAGTGCCGCCCCAGGGTAAATCAAAATCAGTTTTGCCCACAATTTCATAGCCAAATTGGAAACCTAAACTTCTGGCTTGTCGGTTATTACAGCCTAGATAGACGCCATTTTTGTCTTTCCAATACACGTGTCCTGGCATGTTGGCAACAATGTTTTCCAGGGTAGATTGCGTTTCTTCCTGTTTTGAGCGAAGCATTGATTCTTGCTCTTTAAGATGGGTAATGTTTAATGAGATGCCAATAATTCCAATGACGTTGCCTTGCTCATCATGCAGTGGCGCTTTTCGTGTCAATGCAATAATTTTCTTTCCAGAAACCAAGGTTACGGCTTCTTCAACTTCCAGCGCTGTATCTAAGGTCATTACTTTTAAGTCATTGTCGCGTAACGTTTGAGCAGTTTCAATCCAGGGCATATCAAAATCGGTTTTGCCTATAACAGAAGACATGCCTGTCATTTCGAGAACGGTGTCATTGCTACCAAGATAATGACCTTCCTTATCTTTCCAGTAGATGATGCCGGGCAGTGATTTAATAATGCTTGATAGAATAGTCTCATTGGCATAAGGGAATGAAGGAGCATCCGACGCCGAAGGATGACTTGTTC
>NZ_CALJ01000270.1 GCF_000308315.1 Legionella tunisiensis
TCGATTTCGGAGACTGGGATGTCCCGGAATCTTTCACGAGGTAGCGCGACTATCTTCGGTTAGATTTTTATGAGGCAATTTGGTGATCTGAAAATTAACCTCGTGCTTAATATTTAGTTAATGTGTTTGATATAAAATACAGTCCGGACTATGTAGTAAATCAAACTCAGGAAATGAAACAGTGTGGACTAAAACAGTTATACAAACACAAAAAATATATCCCTCAAGAAACAAAAAACATTTTTCTAGGCGGCAATACACGTATTGTTCGTTTTTATTCTAAATACAATTGGAAACACTATAATGAAGGATCCTGCGATATTGAATCAGTTCTCGAGTCAGGAAAAGAGGCGTTTCCAGAGGTATTTAAAGATTCTTCTGTTGAGTTTACTGCATTAAAAAATTCAGTACAAAAAAAGATGAATTATGGTGGAAGCTAAAAGGTTTTGGATGTTATAAAGGTCAGAATGGTCAATTGATTGGGGATTTAATACTGTTTGACACACCTCGCCGCTCTTTACAGATAACCGGTGCTTTGATTCCCTTATTATTAAAAACACCTCCCCAAAATAATGATTTCGGAGCCTTTGTCCGTGATTTTCATACACAACACATTTTACCTGTGGTTCCTCAAATAAATATGTTGTCTCAGCGACAGAAATATTTTAATTGGGTATATGAGGTGCTTCAGGATAAAAGCAAGCAGGATCAACATCCCCAGATTCGTCGGTATTTTAATAAATTTAAAGCAGAGCTTATAAAACGAAGAGAAAAAGGAATAATCGATGGATCTGACTCTATGCTAATTGAGTTAGCGATAACTCACGTAGCAGATGAACTGCTGAGAAGCGAGACAGATGAAAGAATATATACCCTTTCAGAATGCGTAATCGAATCACTTGTTAAGCAAGATAAATATGAGCCCTTGCCTTTAGTTGCAGCAATAGATGCAAATACATTTATTGGTATCCAAGAAGAGGCACCTAAAAGTTACCCAGATCGCTTCACTGTTTTAATGGCAGGAGGACCTGGTAGTGGTAAATCTATTACAACAGAGAGTTTTGCTTTGCAATTGCAACGACAAACAGGATATTCATTAGATGAACTGGCTCTTCTTACTGTGGATAGAAAACGAACAATTTATTATGAAGACGAATGTGTGATGGGTACTCATAAAAAACATATTGGTACATTGACGCATGTAGAAGCCGTAGTAACTTACAATATGAGTGGCGATTTCTTAACACGTCGAATGGATCAAAATAAGCGAGTTCCTAATGTATTCAAAGAGATGTGTAACATATGGCCTAAATGGATTGATATAGGCTTAAAAAAGAAGGAACTTATTTGATAACTATTTCGACAAGGAAGCCTGATAAGGCAGTTGATGGAGTGATTCAAAGAGGTATTTCGAATAATGATTTTGTTACACCCCCTGAATATGTATTGAGTTCTTACCGTAGTGTTAGTGAACGCTTTCCATTAGTCATTCAAGAAAACCAGTCCCAAAATGTAATTATTAGTGTGGTAAATAACGAATTAGCGATAGAGAAAAAATTCAGTAAAGGAAGAGAGCAAGAGTCACCGCAAGAAGACAATAAGCCAGCTGTAGTAGTAGATTGTGAGACTAATACAGTCTATGTAATCAATCTTTTGCAATATGTGGATTTTATTAATCAAAGCCAACTCAATACCCAAGCTTCGTCTGCAGATGAACTTTTTGAAGGAGCAGATATTTCAATTGAGACGAGCATAGCAAGAGCAGTTGATCCGAGTAAATTTGGATCGACTAAAATTGCATTTGTTCGACAAGAAATTACCTCAACTGCAATTCATAATCTTGAGAAGAATGTAATCGCTACTGTTCAGAACGGCACACTCGATGTTCATAGCGAAGAAGATTTTGATAAGTTAAGAGCTGATACTCCCGAGTATTTTGAAATCTTGGAGAGCTTAACAGCTCAAAGGGCACCGTCAAGTAAAG
>NZ_CALJ01000269.1:0-10326 GCF_000308315.1 Legionella tunisiensis
ATTGGTTGTCAATGGGAGATGTTCTGGTAAAAAATAGGCCAGAGTGGACATATTGGATTTTAATTCAAGATTGTTAAATTCTATCGATAAATTTCTATAATTATTTAACCTGTATAGATAGATCAAGGTAGCTGTTAGCAAGATATTTTTTAATAGATGGCTGTTATCCGATAATTTTTTAGTTTTTCTAACAATTTATTAGGAACTCTAGTTTTCATTTCGTCAAATGAGACAACGGATGCTTCAAATTTTTGGTAATTTAGACAAAAATGAAATCTCTTCCTGGGCGCATTTCAAGAACTCATTAACCCAAGATTTTTCCACTTTGGGGTTTTGGGCGGGGCTGGTTGATAGTCTTTCGAGAAATCCGCTATCAATTGTGTCAAGCTTTGAATGGACAGTGATATTCAATAAATTAATTAATTTTTGAATCGCGTAATTTTTCCTTGCAGATCAGTAAGCTCAAGTATGGCGATATCGAATGTTGCGGTAGTTACTTGTATATAATTATTTGAAATATTAACAATTGTTCCTGGCTCCATTCTTGATGTTTTATTTAATTTTTTATGTGCCTTTACTACAAAAATCGTTCCATTAATTATAATTTTGGGGACGGCTAATTGATTTAAGTAATTTCCCATGGTTAGAGCCCTACACAATCGATCGATATCATCGGAGGATTTCTCCCAAGAGATAAACCCGAAATTAGCTGGCTTATCTTTTAGGCCATAGTAGGAGCGGCATGATAAATTTTGTTTGACTGCTTTCGTTGTGTTAGTTGCAAGCTCATCAACAAGCTCATGAAAAGAGTGGATGGCTTTTTCGTAACATTTTAGATTTAAACTAAGCGCCGTATCAAAATCATCTATGGGAATGGTTGGTTGTTTCAAAATATTACCGGCGTCAATCCTTTCATCCATAATGTGCCAACTAATAGCATGCTGTGTTTCGCCATTAAGAATCGCCCATGTGGTTGCATACAAACCAGCATATTTTGGTAATGAAGAATTATGATAATTTATAGCGTAATTACGCGGAAGCGCTAAAATTTCTTTGGAAAGGATTTCACCATTCACTATGCTAAATAGGAAGTCAAATTTTTCGCCCATATGCTTTTTTCAAATTGTCTAACGGTTTCGATGTAAGGGATGAGATTGGCAGCACACCATTTTTTGATTTTTTCTGATGGCGATATCAATCCAAGCAATTCGTGACCTCCAGCTAAGATAATAGTTGCACATTCCAATGCCATATTATCGTTACCAATAATGTAACAACTAAAGGTGTTTTTTTTGCTCATAATGTGTGCTCAATAGATTTTTTGAAAATAAATACGCAAATCACAATAACAGTGGAAAACCAATCCTCCGAATAAAAGAAACTTCACCGGCCTATCCGAATGCGGTGGTGCTATGGGAGCTCGGATTACATTAATTAGCAGGTAGTATTTTATCATAATATTGCTATTCAATTAATCAATAATAATAAATTTGGTTCAAATTTTGAGCTATTTATTTGAAATCAATCAGTTACGAGTAATTTTGTAAGGTTAAGGATAATAAGACCAAAATCTTCCTTCACACGCCAACAAACTATCTACCTGGAATTTAAAAATCGTAGAGTCAAGACTGTTTTTTAATATTTATTTGTTTATCATGACGAAGTACCAATTCTTTTTTCTTCTTCTAAAATCCTGTGGATAACTCGTTAATCTTACCGTCCATTTTTTACAAAAAGAGACAGCTTATTGCAAAGGAAAGCTTTGTTTTAAAAGGGATGAAGGATTTTTTCGATCAATTATTGCTTTTTATCTTATCCACAAAATCTGTGGATAAGAATGTGTATAGAGTGGTAAATCCCAATGAACTAAAGCAGTTGAGTGGGTGTTCAACAACTCAACACGATTTATTATGATTGAGCCGCATAGATACCTAACCACAAGTATTTAGCGAGGCTTAATGATTGGTTATGATTGGGTGATTCGCCATGGTCCAACAACTCAGTAACAATAGTTATTTTGTTAATGCTTTGATAGTCACGAAAAAAGATTTAAAATCCAAACAATAAAATTAATTAAATAACCTAAAAGAGTGATTACAATAGCAATGGTTATCACCGCTGCTATTGTAATCACTCTACTTATTGTATTTATATCCACTGCCAATCCTTCCAGTTCAACTGTTGTAAACAGTCCTGATAAGCAATTTTAGTTTAGCTACAACTCTCTTTTAAGGTTGGTGAATCGCCGCCTGTATAAAGAATGGCATTTGGAAGTACTTATGATTCCTAATTTTTCTGTAATTGCTTTTAGGAATGTTGCGCAAATTACGTAGTTCTATTATGGAATCACTTGATTATTTTCAGTAAGATAAACCCGCTTAATCATTTAGCTGTGTAATGACACGAATAAATTGGGCTAAAAAATGCAAATCGGAAGCGCTGATTTTTCAAAGAAGGCAAAATCATCTCTAAAGTTAATGACTAGGATAAAGGCGCTTTTTGGGCGGTGATAATTCAGTGTGCTATTGCCGGACTAATTTTTGTAGGAGGTCTTCTAGATCCTTATTTAGGGCTTTTAGCCGTTGCCATTTATTTTTTGGATTTGGCTTTTATTTGCTGTATCACTTTCTTGCAGTGAATTTTTCCAAAACACATCAGTTGGAATTAAAATGATATGGAACGTTATTTTCTTGGGGCTTATTGCTCGCGGTTTTTACTCCAAAAATTAATGCGGGTTTGGTGTCTACTAGCGTTCATAGTAGGACTAATTGCCATAGTAATATCAATAACCTGGTGATTAAGACATCCTTATGATGGATTAGCTTAATAAGATTACTGAATTTGAGTCTAAAAAGCCGACCTACAAGAATTTGGTTATTTTGAGATGGATTTGAACAAATCCTTGAGAAGGAACTTAATAATGAGCAATAGAAGACTCGTGGCATTAGGTTTAAGTATGTCGGTTGCAACCCTGACTTGCTCCTTAATATATGCCAAGCAGATTTATCCGGCAGAAATTATGGGAAGAGATCTGAACGTACCTGGACTTGGTTGGATAGGTCATGTCGGTATTTCAACAACTTACATGATGTCTCCTGAGGGCATGGGAAAAAATGCAGACCAAGTCATCGAAGTACTCAACGAAAATCCAGTAGGTCAAATTAATTCAATAAGCAATTTTAAATCCCGCTCAAAATATTGGGGAAGTAAATATGGGCTAGCTGATAGAGGTATCATTGGTTATCGAGTTCTTGTCGAAGCAAATCATCAACGTTGGTGGTGTCCTAAATATACCTCTGATACTAACTATCATATTGGTTCAGGGGTTCCAACGACCGGTCAAGTCATTGAGTGTGGTACTTGGCGATGTGATACTTATGCCTGGTGGGCATTTTACAGCCAAGGCCTTAATACAATGCCAGGACGAGTTTGGGTACCAATTAAGGTGTTTCATGCATTCCCTTATTATAATGACGAAAGGAAAATATACCGTCCTCTAAATCATTTAGATAATGTAAATAAAACTTTAGAGAATGTGACATCCGAAGAACTTAATGTAATGCCATATGAGGAATTCCAAATGATCATGGATGTACCCCCAGCACACTACGTAACGTCACCATCTACCATCCAAATGCAGTTTGCTTACGATTCAAACCTAAATGATGTTAAACGCGGCATTATGATAGATAGGCTCATTGCTGAAGATACCGACCTGATGTAGTCAAAAAATTGTTAAAATTATACGATGAGTCAGACAGCATAGAAGTAAAAATAAAATTGTTCAAGGTTTAATGCTATATAATCAGAGGCATAGAACTGTTAAATCCTATATCAATAATGAGCAGCCACTATTAAAGGCTTTTTTGCAGAGCTTTTAAATTCCAAATCTTTAACCTCTAAGATGGCTGATGATGGCGTTAGAGGTTTTATCGATACACATTCTCCTGATGAAATAATGGTTAATCTTGATAAAATTAATAAATGGCTGCCTACAGTGGATCATTATTCATCGATTATGCTGAAGTATACGTTGGTTCATAAGTCCAAATCATTACAGCGTATCTATATAAAATCGATAGTGAATGAGCTTCGTGAGGCGAATAATTCTGATTTAGACAGTTATTTATTTGGCCCATTATCGATAGGCTATAAAGGCACAGGAAAAAACCTGCTTGATCCAGAATCAAAGCAAATAGTTATCGATTATTTGCATGAAGTTCGTCATAAGTACAGTCCCAAAGGCATTCAGGCTAATCCAAACGATTCTCATCGTATAACCACTGCACCGTATTATTTTGAGTTGAAAAAGAATATGGGAAATTAACACGCTTACGCGCCAGAAAATACTCTAGCGCTGTACCCCATATTATGATCAATTTATATAAAAAAGGCTCTATATGTGTTTCAGGGAGATAAAAAATAAGTTTCAGATTCAGATATCACACTCATCATTCCCCCCTCAATAAATGAGGCACTTGTGAGCTTAGTGCTCCGGAGCTTGTGCTGTGAGGCAAAAGTTAAACTCAACGTTAGCATCCTTCACTGGTGAGAGTGATAATATCCCATGGGTCTAATTTGTATTTTTAGTACTTTTTAACATACTCTCTATGTACTAATTCCTACTATTTAGAAACTCCACATGTCAAACAAGGATTCATTTTATAATTTAGAAACACTGGGTGGGGTTCTACTTTTTGCAGCTGCCCTCATCGCTATAATAATAGCTAACTCTCCTTATCATCTAGTCTACAACCATTTATTTGAGATTAAAGGAAGTATTGGTATTGGGTCATTCCTTATAAAAAAACCAATGCTTCTCTGGATTAATGATGGATTAATGGCCGTATATTTTCTGCTCATTGGGCTGGAAATAAAAAGAGAAATGCGCTATGGGGTATTAAGTAATAAAAAAATTTGTTGGTTCCTATAATCGCGGCATTTAGTGGCTTACTTCTTCCTGCGTTAATATTTTACGGGTTTAATGCTCATAATCCGCTTTACCTTCAAGGTTGGGCTATCCCTACCGCAACAGATATTGCATTTACTCTAGGAATTTTGTCTTTGCTAGGCTCCCGAGTGCCTCTTTCTTTAAAAATATTACTTACCGCCATTGCTATTTTTGATGATATAGCAGCAATTGCTATTATTGCGGTATTTTATACTAATCAATTATCCCTGACTTCTTGCATTTTTGCTTTACTGTTTACCTTAGTTTTGATTGGATTAAATTATTTTAAATGTCGACGTCTTTCATTATTTATGGTTGTTGGTGTTGCCCTATGGATTGCTGTTTTGAAATCAGGCGTACATGCAACCTTAGCGGGGATAGTGGTAGCCCTGACTATCCCTGATGAAAACAAAAACCGAATGCTGACACGGCTTGAGGAGGGTTTACATCCCTGGATAGTGTTTTTAATCCTTCCAGTATTTGCGTTTGCTAATGCAGGTGTATCATTTATAGGATTTGATACGTCGATCATTTTTCATCCCATTGTTCTGGGCGTGGCTTTAGGATTATTTTTGGGCAAGCAAACGGGTATATTTTTATCATTAGGTTATTTTATTACTTTTAGAAAATTTCTTAAAACAGAACATATTACATTACGGCAAGTCTATGGCGTGTCTTTAATTTGTGGTGTGGGGTTTACCATGAGTTTATTTATTGGTTCTTTAGCATACCAATATAGCGACCTTAATTTGATGCCCATGGTAAAAATTGGGGTGGTTATTGGCTCGTTGGCTTCTGGAATTTTAGGGTTTTTAGTTTTAAAAAAGACAGTACATTAAAGGCTAGATAACACCGTGTTTTTTAGCAGCTATTTTTAAGGGAATAATGAATGAACTCAAAAGTGATCAATTTTTTTCAGAGCTTCGTGCCAGTTATTGGTATATACCTTTACTCCTATCGATATTCTCCCTGCTTCTGTCACTGCTCACCCTGCGGCTTGATCACTTATTTGTTTGGCATTGGTTAGAATACATGGGTTGGTTCCATGCAAGCAATCCTGAGGGTGCCCGAGCTATTTTATCTACCATAGCAAGCTCTATGATTTCTGTGGCGGGTGTGAGTTTCTCAATGACCATTGTGGCTGTTGCCTTTGCTGGGAGTCAAGTGGGGCCCAGACTTACCTCTAATTTTATGCGTGATAGAATCAATCAAATTACCTTAGGTACGTTTATTGCCACATTTTTATATTGTCTTTTTATTTTATTGGCATTATTTAATGCGAATAAAAATGGGGTTACTGAACTTAATGGGGTATTTATTCCGCAAATATCTCTGCTCGTAGCTATTTTGCTAAGTATCAGTAGCATCATTGTGCTTATCTATTTTTTCATCATATTCCTGAAAGCATTAATATGTCCAACGTTATAGCTCGAGTAGGAGAAGAGCTCAATGGTCAGCTAGAGTGTATATTCCCAAGTAATTTAGGGACAGAGCTTTTAAATAAAAAACCTTCATTTATTCACCATTATCAGAAATGCACATCGATATTAGCAAATCAACAGGGTTATATTCGTATAATAGGTGGTAATTCTTTACTGGATATCGCGAAAAAATATGATTTAATCATTCAGCTTGAAATAAGATGCGGTGATTTTATCACCATAAATACTCAGCTACTTACTATCTACTCAAAAGAGCCAATTGATAAGACAATTCAAAAGCAATGCAGAGATGTATTTGTGTTAAGCACGACGCGCAATCAAGAGCAAGACCCTCTTTTTCTCGTGGACGAGCTGGTTGAGATTATTGCTCGTGCTTTATCGCCTGGAGTTAACGACCCCTTTACCGCAATAACCTGTATGGACTGGTTGCAGTCCAGTATACAAAAAATATCGGACATTAACCTGCCTTCCGCCTATCGTTATGATACAGAGAATCAATTGCGCATAATCGCCCAATCGATTGTATTTCCTGAGTTTTGTGAATTGATTTTTAGTCGCATACAACCTTATGTATGTAAAGACAGGAATGCTTCGGTACACATGATGAAAATGTTATGTGCCTTACATAAAAGCAGTAAGGATCAGGAGCATAAAATTATAATAGCTTCTCATGCCAACTCCCTTAAAAATGCGGCTAAAGAATGCTTATTAAAGGATGATGCTGAAAAAGCTCTGGATCTTTATGAGAAACACTTTCAACCAAATTAAATTCACTAATTGTCAGACAAAAGGTTTTGTTTTTTCCTAAAAGCTGGACTAGCGGGGGCATGCAATTGCTGCCGGAAAATCCCGCCGGCCGGCCAATTTCTATTACCCCTGAGCAGCATGTGTTGATTTGGGGAGTAGTTACGCTGATGATTGCCAAATCATGGCATTTCATCCTCTGGTGGAGCTCGCAGTATGATTGAAATTGATTGCCATCTGCTGTCGGAACTGGCCATAGAGAATTTAATCATGGAGATACTTACTCGCGAGGCAACCGACTATGGTGAGAAAGAAATGGATTTGTCTCATAAAAAAGACAGCTTCTTTCCCGGCTTGAGCAGGGTGATGCCGTGATTATTTACTCCGCTGAGCAAGGCTATTGCACCATTATCCCCGTAGAGGAGAGGCAAAAATGGCTCTCTGAAGAGAAAAAGGCTGACTTAAGCAAGCCATCCGATTTTACGAGCTATTAACTCGGATTAATCCAACTATATTCGAATGAGGTGTCTCAAAGAGTTAGGAAATATGGGGTTTTGTTTACAACTCATCAACATTGTAATATATTACAAATTCTTTGTTTATTGCTATCCATTAATTCAACATCTACTTCTAATATAAGTTCTTTATTTTCAAATGTAAAAAAGCCTCTAAAGTGATAATAGATAAGTTTGTGAAAAATTATGAAATTCAATTTGAAGAGTTTTTTAAGAACCCGTTTTGCAGCCTTCGCATTCCTTCGGTGGGAAAGATAGAAATTAATGGTATTGCCATGCTCGTCTGTAGCCCTAAAGATATTTCCATTCTTCCTTTACACGCACATACGTTTCATCCCGATGCCATCTGCTGGAATAGCGCTTTTTATACCAGTCAAGCCGCTTCTTCAGTTCAGGTGCATAGCGCTGTATCTTTCCAATTTCGTATTTTCCAGCTGATTTTCATGAAATAATTTGCTAATATATACAAATAAACCATTTTTTATACAAAATGGTCGCTATTTTTGGAGAACTCATGATGGAATAAAAAAACCAACAAATTTTAAGAGGTCGATTGACTGGACATTAATTTCAGACAAGAAACAAATAAATTCTCTCAATAAAAATACACGAACCATTGCTCAACAGTTAGACGATAATCCATCACCAGATAAAGACCAGTTACACCCAAAGAAAGAACAATAAGACAGACATGCATTCACCAATGAAAAATAAAACTTGCATATTTTTTATAAATACTTATTCTTTCAATAAAGAAATGCTTTACTGAAAAAGGATGTTATGATGATGTTATTTAGAAAATTGGTTTCTTCCAAAACAACTAATTATGTTCCTCATGGTGAGCGTTTTTTCAAAGGCAAAGGCAAAGATATAGATTTGTCAAAAACCAAAAATATGAGACTGAAAAAGAATTAAATAACTCGGTTAAAATTATTGTGCAAGAGCTTGAAAATACCTCATCAACTGATGCCCAGGGACCTGCTCCGAGATTTTAATAATTCGAAACAGAACAGAACAAAAACAGGAATCCTTCTTAAATTATTTTGCAGATGTGCAGTGAACTTTGAGCGGCACCGTCAAGTTAATTTTTGAGGTACACTACGCTCTATTTGCTGGTGAAAAGATGTTGCAAAAGAGCCAGAAATAGCTAGTTTAAAGTTAAAACGAGAATACGAAATTATAAGCATGCCTAGTTTTCCTAATACTGTTCAAGAAGGTAGAAACGGCGGAGTTCATTTCAAAGATATTAGACAAATGGGCTTATCAGAATAATGTAACTCTGGATTTCTCAAGGCCCGGCAAACCAACAGATAATGCGTTTATTGAATCATTTAATGGCAATTTTCGGGACGAATGCCTGAACAGCCACTGGTTTCTATCTCTGGAAGATGCTAAAAGAAAAATTGAGGAATGGCGTCAAGATTACAACGATGTTCGCCCATTCCTCCCTGAATAATTTGACGCCAAATCAGTTTAAGCAGAAAATCTCGGATGTCAGTTTTTTCTAATTTCTGGCAGCCCTGTTTTGGGGGTAGGATCAATATTAATTCAGTTTTTTCTTAAAATTGAAGAACTAAATGGCATGCGTGACTTGGTTTCCAACAACCTCAAGATCATGGTCAACCAAATCGAAAAAGCCATCCACTACAGGTTTTGCAACGGTAGAGACCGCAGCTGCTGCAGTCGCTAAAATGCGGCTAACAAAATTCAAGAGGTCTAGATTCATATGTAAAAACATAGAACCGGTAGCATTAAGAATAGACGCCGAATATTGATAGGACTCTTCTGAGTTTTCAATAAAACCTTTTGTGGCAAAAATTGCAGCAGCAGCTACTCCGCCTACCACCATTAATGTATCATAATTCAAAATAGCAATAACTGCATTGAGAGCAACTGAGATTTGCTTGTTTCTTGCTTCTGTGTTTTCAAAATCCTTCGTAGTATATGGAACAAAAACGTACTCCTAGACTTTTTAAATTTCATGCAATGCATAAAGACTTATACTATCTAAGTGCTTTTTGGTTATGTAAGGCATAGTAACAACTCCACTGTGATAAAATTGCACACTCTAACTATGAAGGCTTAATGGAATATTAAGAGTCAGGTTTTTTACTAAAAACTATGATATTAAAGGGTAAAAGCCCGAACGCAACGTACAGACGCCTCGGTGCTTTGTGACTTTGCAGCAAAAGAATTGGTTCATTATTTTCAGCCCAACCTATTGATTTTATTACGACTGCTAGCTAATCTTGCTGCCCTTAAGAGGAACAGTGTTGCTAATGACACCAGCAAAAGAATTACTCATGGTCATTGGGTGTATTAACCTGGCCCCTTGGATTCCGCGTGCGTTGGTCGAGCATAAAATCACTGTATCGAATTTAAAGCGGCTTATTTTTGGCAAAGGGGATAAGGGCACCGTCAACTTAACTTTTGGAAGAGTAAGTAAAGATGAAAAGCCCAGGTTTCATCTTCCTTGCGCTAGCAAAAGTTAACTTGACAGTGCCTATAGCGCAATTTATTAGAATGAAAGCAGCTGCGCAATTATTTTCCATATAGACTCTCTTACTGCGCGCCATGGAAGGCTGAAGGCCGAGGAGCGGAGACCGCAATAGGCTGCGATTTTTTAATCAGCCCAAAGGGATGTTAAAAAATCTAATCTGCAGCTGTAGCGCCA
>NZ_CALJ01000268.1 GCF_000308315.1 Legionella tunisiensis
AAAAGTTTTTAGATGGATTATAGATGTTTAAACGATCATCGGCTGTGCGAGTCTCAATTTCAATTTCTTTCGCCAAAGCGTGTATCGTTGAAAACTCAAAAAATTTCTAAGGCTCAAACAAACTGAAAATTGCTCCTGAATTAGCGAAATGATATTCATAGCGGAAAGGGAGTTACCTCCCAGCTCAAAAAAATCATCATGAATTCCAAGACGGTCAATTTTAACACAGAGCGCCAGATATTTTTAATTGCAATTCAATATCATTATTTGGCTCTGCGTAATCATTGCTCGAACTCAATTGTTTGCATGGAGTGGGTAAATTCTTTCTATCTACTTTTCCGCTTGGGGTTATTAAAAATTTGTCTACAACAAAAAATCGAGAAGGGATCATGTACTCCGGAATCATTGTTTTCAGAGTTGAGCGAATATCTGTAGCAGATATTTGAGCGTTTTGTTCCAGTACAACGTATGCTGATAGCGATATTGAATTTTCGGAGTTAGGTTCTGGTATTACAATGCATTGATGAATCGAAGGAATTTTTCCAAATGGGATTCAATTTCATTCATTTCTATCCTAAATCCGCGAATTTTGACCTGACTATCACGCCGACCAATATATTCTATAATTCCTTCAGATTGCCATTTGACTAGATCCCCCGTTTTATACAACCTATCATTTTTTTGTTGCTGAAAGGATTCGCTATGAATTTTTGCTGTGTAAATTCTGGATGTTTAAATAACCACGCGCTAAACCGTCTCCAGAAATGTAGAGCTCACCTGTAATTCCAATAGGTACAGGCTGCAGTTTGTCATCCAAAATATATACTTTTGTATTAGAGATAGGTTTGCCTATTCGACTTGCATCGCTTTCTGTATCCTTTTGTGTGCAGGTCAGCGTTATTGCGTCAATAGTCGTTTCAGTTGGGTCATAAAGATTATGTAGTTTTGCTCCAGAAGAGTTATTTTTAAAAAAGCTGCTGACATTTTTTAGATTTTCATCAGGTAAATTTTTAAATTCAATACGGAATTTATCTCAATAATTTTGCCTGTGTATCCGTGAAGTTTTTTCTTTATTGATTTTTGATCCATGATTAATAGGTTGGCTTTACTATTATTCAACATATACGAAATGCGCTCATCCGGATAATTAGGGTCTAAAGGAAGGTATGCCCCTCCTGATTTTAATATTCCTAATCATGTTTTCAAAAAAGCATAAGACTCTGGATGAGATTTATAATTTACGTTGTTATGAAAATGAAACCAGTCGTGATCTGCTGAAATAGAGATACTTAATTTTTTATTGCTTCTGTATGAGGTTTCATCCTTTGAAGCGACGAAAGTAAC
>NZ_CALJ01000267.1 GCF_000308315.1 Legionella tunisiensis
GAGATCGTAGTCGTTGTTTTGAACCATCGTGAGCGCTTCCATGCCGTTTTCTGCATGATCATGAGCGCATTGAAAGCGATTTAAGTAGGCTTGCAGGCTTTTAGCGGCAAGGGGATTATCTTCGACTACCAGGACAGAGGCGACAGCATCGACCTTTGTTATCTCTTCTGGCTTTATGATACGGTCAGATGGCAAGGTTTGCACTGTAGAGATTTGTGGCTGGCGAACCGGTATTTTTCTCGATCAGAATGATCAGAGACATGAAGTGGAAGAGTAATAATAAAACAAGTTCCTTTACCTACTTCACTTTCTATATTAATTGTGGCATGCATTGCTTCGATGTAACGCTTCACGGTATATAGGCCTAAACCTGCCCCTTTGTATAATCCCTGATAAGCAGGGGTCAGGCGAGAAAAATGTTCAAATATTGTTTCAAATTTATCTTCTGGAATACCAATACCACTATCTTCTATCAACAGTTGTAAGTTCATCTTATCACCTGGGAGATAAGATGAATCCCTTTCATTAAGCGATTTCACGTTGATTTTGACAAAACCACTGTTGGTAAATTTTAAGGCGTTAGATAAAAGATTAAGCAGGGTACGGTCAAGGTAATTCCGTAATCCACTAAAATAAGTAGGGATAGATGTCTCTATGTCAAAGGACAATTTTAATTTTTTATGAAAAGCCACCGGTTGTAAAAATTCTATGTTGTGTTGAACTAAATCACGCAGATTAAAGGACTCTACTTCTTCTGGCTGATATCCTGATTCCAAACGCATGGTTTCTAAGATTTTATTACATAGCTCTAATAATTGATCGGTTGCTCTTATTAAAAGCTGGCTGTTCTCCTGGACGGTTTCAGTCATCTCTTTTAACAAAGGCAAATAGTCTTTTGGGGAAGCTGTGTTTGCATCTGCGGGAGCTTGTTGTAAAAGGGAACGGGCATTGTCGGCCACATTAAGCAACTCTTGTGACATCCCGATTATCCCACTTAGCGGGGTGCGAATATCATGGCTCATATTGGCAATAAATTCAGATTTTGCCTGGTTGGCTGCTTCAGCCGCTCTTTTAGCTTGAAGTAAGCGCTCGGTAATATCAACAGAGATGCCAACCATCCCTACAATGTCACCCTTTGAATTATGTAAAGGAACTTTATTTGATAAATAAATTTCTTTAGTTCCATCAGGGTAATGCAAAGGCTCTTCTAAACTTAATGATACCCCTTTATCCATAACAGCTCTGTCTGCTTTCCTATAGTGGGAAGCTGATTTATCGTCATAAAGATCGGCATAGGTTTTACCAACGATATCGTGTCTTGATTTTAGATTTAACAATTTAGCCATGTTATTGTTACATCCAAGGTATACACAATCCTTGTTTATCCAATAAACACTGACAGGCATCTCTGCAATAATGTTTTCCATGTAATTATAAATATTTCTTACTTGCTCTAATGAGCTTTTGCTCTTATCAATTAAATGGCTAGACAAAAGTAGATTGAGATTAGTGATTTCTTGAGGAGTAGAGTCCTCAAATTCTTTTTGACTATTTAAAAAAGACTCGTTCTTTTTATCCTGGATTGTCCCAATCAGGATGAGTTCATCCTCCTCTTGAAGGTTCGCTATATGCCACAGAACAGTTTTATCTCTGGTGTGGGAAACTAAATGTTGAGACTGTAGGGGGCTGTTTGGATCAAGATTGGGGCATAAAACTGAAAAGGGTTTACCTATCGTGGCTTTTTTATTTTAAATACCGTTTTTGCTTTAACATTGAGATCTAAAATGATGAGTTCCGATGATACTAAGATTATGGGCTGGTCAACCAGGTTTATAAAAGTCGATAATATCGCTGTGTTTTTAGGCATGAAATCAACCCGGTTTAATGTTCAACCAAGTAAATGGTAGGTTAGGGGAAAAATAAAAACAAATCAGCCTGGCTCATTATGCCAGCGAGTTAATTCAATTATCTATTAAAATTCTAATAAATCCCCTCCAATGACTTCATTTAATAGGGAAGGTTCAATATTTTTCTCAGATAAGCTATTGTTGAGTTTTCTGGCTAAGGTTTGGATGTTAGGCTCGTAAAACATACTTTCGTGATCTCCTGGAACGATGTGGAGTTCGATGGGTCGTTTCGAATAATTTTCCTACCAATTTAAAGGGGCATCATATTGAAACATCTCGGTCAGTTTTTCAGCTTTAAACAAGATTAATTTGCTATTAATAATAGGCAATTTGTATTGCATTAACATTTTTCCCTATTCCACTGTAAATCCAACAAAAATTTAGAATTATAGACATTATTTTCTACATACTTTTTTAAGAGTCTCGAATTTTGTTCCTTCATAATGTCTTGGAAATAAAGCTCATTGCTTTGAAGTGTGGGATAAAATGCCCAGCCGTCAAGCGAGATAATGGCAGTAACACGTTCCCCTTTCTCCTCTAACTGTCTCGCCATTTCAATCGCGACAGTACTGCCAAATGACGAGCCGCCAAGCAAATAAGGACCATAGGGATAAATAGCCTGAAGTGAATCGATGTATGCGCTAGCCATCTCTTCCAGGGTATCAAAAATGAATTCGTTTTTATCAATGCCTGGGTCTTGCATCCCGTATAAGGGTCTTTCTTTGTCTAAATATTTAGCAAGAAGCTTATACCAAAATATACTTCTACCAATAGGGTGAACTAAAATAAGAGGTGTTTTATCACCCGTTTCCTTGA
>NZ_CALJ01000266.1 GCF_000308315.1 Legionella tunisiensis
TAGAACAGGAGTAAACGTACCCTGGGTGAAGGTCTGCAGGACCGTAACCCGGGTTTCACTTCGTTTCATCCAGGCTATTTGCTGAAGGTCGCAAGTTAGCCTTTGAGGATGGTATCAATGACAGGAGAGTTAAAAGAACAACAAATCCGTCAAACTTCGATTATATTAGGTCTATCTGCAGATTTTATTCGTAAAGATTATTTTGTTACTAAAGCAATTGGCTTACTATCTAAAATATCCAATGATTATTTTGGACTGGTATTTCAGGGGGGAGCAAGCCTTTCTAAAGGTTATGGGGTGGTTAGTAGGCTATCGGAGGATGTTGATTTTCGTGTAATTTCTAAACCATCCTGCTTGGAGTTGGGTCAAAGCGCAAAAAGGTGTGAACTTGGATTGTTTCGCCATTCTTAATCCACTGGTCTATGCTGGTTTTGATATGATTTATAACGTGCATAAGGAAGAGCTAACATGATATTTGATGCACATTTTCATATTATTGCTCCTGAATTCCCATTAATTGAAAATAAAGGATTTTTACCAGAATATTTCACCATATCAGAATAAAATTGAAGGCTTATCAATGATTGGTGGCGTCATTGTAGCGGGTTCGTTCCAACATGGTTATCAGGACTTTTTACTCCATGCCATAAATGAGTTGGGAGAAAGGTTTGTTGGGGTAACATCATTTTCATCACAAATGACTGACAAGCAATTGATGACATTGAATAATAACGGCATCAAGGCAGTGCGTTTCAACCTGTTTCGGAGTGGAAAACAAGATTTAGCTCAATTAGTTACTCTTGCACAAAGAGTATATGATTTAGTTGAGTGGCATGTTGAGTTATATGTGGCAAATGATGCACTTGTCGATCTTGTGCCTTATATTAAAAAATGCCTAAAGTAAGTATAGATCACCTTGGTTTAACAACAGATGGACTTAACCATTTATATCAACTCGTTGAACATGGGATACATGTCAAAGCGACAGGGTTCATGCGAGTTGATTTTGACCCTTTAACTGTTATGAAACAGATTAATCATATAAATCCAAATGCATTGATGTTTGGTACAGACTTGCCTGGGACAAGAGCCAAACGACAATTCAATCAAAATGATTTAATTTTAATTGAAGACAATTTTACTGCATCAGACTGTAAAAGAATTTTTTGTGACAATGCACTTGAATTTTATAGATTGAAATAATAGGAGGTTTTGTTGACTTATTAACCGCCCTGTTTTCAATAGGCGGATCTAGGCAACGCGGAAACTATCGGGCATACCAAGGCTAGTCATTTTATTGAGCGATTCAACATGGATTCTAATGGGTGCCCCTTTTGTGTTCGTAAAAAGGAAGTTACGAACGCTGTATCCATCGGCTTTATAGGAAAGCGGGGAAGAGTTATTCCTTATTGGAAAAGGAGATTTAATGTAACTCTAGGAAGTAAAATTTTTGTAGTGCCTGCTAAAAAGCTAAAAAATTCATTTGAAAGGAAAATTTTTTAAAAATCTATCTTGTTATCTGATGGGTTACATGGTGATAATCCCAAGAGCAGGCAATTCATGTCGTTAATAGGGTTTCTTCCTTTCTCCCGAAGCAGTGTAAGGTCATGAATTTGCCTGCCATACAAAGCAAGGCAGGGGGGTTGGTTTTGATAATCATGAAATCTCCTTACTTCAATCAGCCACCCATAATCGGTTACATGATAAGTGGGTAGCGGTTTGTCAGTGAAGGTGGTTTCTCGCCTTGTCGGTAATCTGATTAGGAAGTAAATTTTTTCTTTT
>NZ_CALJ01000265.1 GCF_000308315.1 Legionella tunisiensis
TGAAATTAATCCTATTATAATGGGATTAATGGGAAATTAGCTCGAAAATATTATATGAAGTCTACGTTAGTAGGATTATATGGCCAAGCAAATAAAAAATTAAAGACTCCTAATCTTCAACAGCCGCTAACCGCAAAATTGTTAGGAGACACCATTAAAGCACGTCGAACTCAAAGTGATTTACGGTTAGAGGATGCTGCTGCTTTATGTGGTGTAGCCAAAGAAACCTTTATGAAAATAGAGCATGGGCAATCGAACTGTCAGTTAGCAAGTGTATTACAAATTTGTTCTGGTTTAGGGATAAATCTTTATATAAAGCCGTGGGTGGAGAACGGTGGAGATGAAAATGATTGGAGCTAAACAAACCCTGGATGTTTATCTGGGAAAATATCAAATAGCCAATATTACCCTGATCGAGGATCAGTTGTATTTGAAGTACAATGAAAACTGGCAAAAGAAAGGCTACGCGATTTCTCCACACTTACCTTTGCATCAGGATGTTCCATCTTTAAATGTACAGCGTTTTTACGAAATTTATTACCTGAAGGAAACCCCTTAGAAGTATTAGTTAATAGTTTTCATTTAAGTAAAACAATACATTCGGGCTAATTCGAGCCTTAGGATTAGATACACCCGGTTCCTTAGTGATATTGCTAGCTAATCAAGCAATTCCTGATAAAGCTCATTTTCGACTAATAGCCGATGAAGAATTGGAGCAGCGTTTAAATAATCGTGATCCTTATAGTTTAATTGTTTGGGATGGTAAACCCCGTCTTTCGGTTGCTGGGGTACAGGATAAAATAAATGTGATGTTAAATAAGCAAGGACAACTTGGCTTTGGAGAGGGTAGTTTGTGTTCTACTCATATTCTTAAATTTGAAACCCAAAAATTGTCTTATTTAGTTTTAAATGAATACTTAAGTATGCAATTAGCTAAAGGATGTGGATTGAGTGTCGCCAATGTTCAGATGAAACGTTTTGGCCGCCATCCTGCTTTATTGGTAGAGCGTTTTGATAGGAAGTTAACTAATAATAACCTAGTTAAAAGACGCCACCTGATAGATGGTTGCCAGGCATTGAATTTACCCCCTGAATTTAAATATGAGCAAAATTTTGGAAATAGCAGAGATGTGGCACATATTCGAGATGGGGTCAGCTTGCCGAAGCTGTTTGATTTTGCAAATCGATGTATAAATCCTGCAAAAACCAAGCAACAAATACTGGATTGGGTTTTATTTAATAGTTTGATTTTTAATTGTGATGCTCATGGCAAAAATATTAGTTTCTTTGTTAGCGAGGAAGGGATTACGCTAGCCCCATTTTATGATTTAGTAAATATAAAAATGTATCCTGAGTTTGAGCATGCATTAGCAATGGCATTAGGGGATGAATTTGATGGGGACAATATTAATGCTTATCAGTTAGCTGATTTTGCTGATATATGCCAGTTAGCAAGGTCGTTGGTTGCTAAACGCCTAAAATACATTATTGGCAAATTAATATCTGCCCTTCAGGATGAATTGACACTTATTTCAGTTGATGAAAGCGAAAAAGCTTATTTAAATAAATATCAAGACATTGTCACTAAGCGATGTAAGCATTTATTAATTCAGAGTAACCACATTACCACCATGACTATCTAGCTCTTCTACCCATTACAGGATATTGCACATTTTAGAAGATAGGAAAAGAATACGTTCCCAAACAAATATTGGATATCATAGAGCATATAAATAAACATAGTTCTGGTAATTAATTTAAATGGCTCTATTGAGCTGATTATCGGATTAAAATTATATTGCTGCAGTGACCATGACTCTTTTTTATAAAAGTGTTTCAATGATTTGCCGTAGCATCACTGCAGTAATCGGCTTAACACAAACGTCATCTGCTCCCAATTGTAAACAAATTTGTTTTAATTCCTCACTTATATGGGCTGAGATAACAACAATGGGGGTGTTTTTATTCAGTGTGCTATTACGAATAATAGGGAGTAATTCAATCCCTGGTCTATCTGGTAACCCCAGGTCCGAAATAATGCACTGGTACGCTTGCTCTGCCAGTCGTTCTAAAGCCTCCTCTGCAGTACTTGCCAATTCGATATGATAATAATCGCGCAGTGCTGCGAGATAAATTTGCTGGCAGATAAAATTATCTTCAATGATCAGTAGCTGTGGTTTGGCCGTTATCCCTTTCTCTTTATTAGACATGTCTAAATCCTTTGTAATCGAAAGGGGGGTATTATTTCTTTTCCAAATTTGAAAAAACACTACCTAAAAAGGAAGTCATGAGTGCTGTATTGATAAGGTTTATATGAAAGAAGGGGAGGAGCATTCGTTATTGGAAAAGGATCTTTGATGTAAATCTAGGAATAAAAATGTCTGTAGTG
>NZ_CALJ01000264.1 GCF_000308315.1 Legionella tunisiensis
TGCCCTGGGAGCTTCTTTCTTTTTTCTGGCTATACTGACTTGCATTGCTCTATCATTGAATTCCCGGGTGTTCATAATTAAAGCTTTTGATGCGCTAGAACTGGATGTAAAAGTAATAAATGCAAATCCTTTGGAGATTCCACTATACATATCAGTTATTAATTTAATTTCATCAATAGAACCAAATTCTGAGAATATGTTTTTTAGATCTTGTTCAGTTGTACTTGTTGACAAAGAACCTATATATATTTTGTTAAACTTCATAATAACCCTTTGGTTTTAACTGATTATAAAATTTGCAGTTAATGCTAATTATTAACATATAACGGGTATTTTTTGCATTCGCTTTTACGGTATTTAAGAAGGTATGACGGCCTTCTTTATCAGAATAGGAATTAATTCCAATGAACTTATTGGAGCATGATTTACATAGTCGATAGCAGAGAAATTCTCCATTTGCCACTTTGTATTGTCCTCTTATTGAGAAATCATCCTTCTCTTCTAGACAATAATGGCATGTGTTGTGGTTCATAAGCACCCTAAATCCTATAAATAAAGATGGCAAGATAAATTGAAGAAATAACATTGTTAAGATGGCATTTCACAAGATAGGCAATAAGAAGAAAATAGATGGCTACTTAATCTTAAGACAGACCGACCTATTTATACTATAGCATACAATCGCATAGTAATCCTGAAAATACATGTGTTTTTGCATTAAGTCTCCAATACAATGTTTTCGATAGATATTGTTTGGATGCTGCTCGGGCACAGAAGAGGGTACCGTCAAGCTAAATAACGAGGTCAATATATATAAGGGAATATTGGTTGAAAAGAAGCGATCACGATACATTGTATTGAACCCAGTAAGAGCAAGAATGGTGGCAACAGTCGCTGAGTGGAATTGGAGTAGTTATCAAGTGACCATAAGTCAAACATCAAGGCTGTCTTGGTTATCAGCAGACGTGATACTTTCTCTATTTGGCTCAAACCTGTCAATTGCAAAAATACAAAGATTATATAATTGCGGGAATGAAGGCGAATTCGCCTTGGGGAAATTTAAAGAATCAAATTTACCTGGGTTCGGATGATTTTTTAAATGAAATGCAAAATAAAATCGATCTGGCAAAGAGCGTTGTGTTTTTTGGAGTACTTGGAGCATTATTTTTTCTATTAGTTTGATTTCCCCCTTCATTATCCATAGCTTGTTTTGCTGCGCCATCTTCCTTTTCTTGTGTTTGAATCGATTCTTCAGAGTGATGAGGCATATCACAAACTGGGCACGATGAATGCTTGGATGGACAAACGTAACAACAAAATTTATTAAACAGACACAAGACAACACCTGCAACAAATAAAGCGGCTATTGCAAGACCATTACCAGTAGATATCGTCAAACCGGTTGCAATGGCTAATAAGATAACCCCAAGTACTTCAAAGCGTAATGCCCAAAGACAGGTGTGCATTTTGGAAAACTCCATCTTTCTCATGATATTACTCCTAATACTATTTGACGCACTGATATTACTGGAAAAAATATCTTTCATTAATTCTAGATTACTATTTGAAATTTGCCCATACGACTATTTTCTGAAGAAGGAATTTTGTTTTTTAAGTAAGTACGCAACCTACATTAAAAGACAATTCAGCCTCACTACCATTGTGTTTTTCTTGCAATATTTTTGCTATGGCTTCTGCATCAATGGGTTTTGAAAAATAATACCCCTGCCCCTCATCACACTGAGTTTGTTTAAGAATTCGCAATTGACCTTCATTTTCAATCCCTTCAACTATAACTTTTATTTTAAGTGTTTTTGCCATGCTGATCATTGCATTAACAATAGCTGCATTTTCTGGGTCAAAATCAATATTTTTTATGAAGGACTGATCAATTTTTAATGTGTGTATTGGAAATTCTTTGAGATACGTAAAATTAGAATAGCCAGTTCCAAAATCGTCTACGGCTAATTTTACACCTTGATTAGTAATCTTTAGAAATTTATTAAGCATTATGTTGTTTGTATCGATAAAATCACGTTCTGTCATTTCTATTTCAAGACAATTAGGATTCATTTTTGTTTCTTTTAAAATTTGGCGTATTTTTTCATCCAAATCATGTTGTTTGAATTGTTCATTTGAAAAGTTAACTGCCATCCATAACCTAGGTAATCCTTTCTTCATCCACTCTTGATGTTGAAGGCAAGCTGTTCGTAAAACCCAATCCCCAATTGCATTGATGAGTTCTGATTTTTCAGCTAAAGGAATAAAGACATCTGGTGAAATTAAACCATGTTTTGGATGATTCCATCGGATGAGTGCTTCCACACCATGGATACGTCCGTTTTTTAGATTAACAATAGGTTGATAAAGTAAGAAAAATTCGTGCTGCTTAAGTGCATTCTGCAAATCTGTAGTTAGCTCCAAAAGTTTTGTTATATTTGTATGAATTTCATCGGAATAAAATAAAAAGTCATTTCCATGTCCTCTAGACTTGGCACTAACCATAACAGATTCAGCATTTTCAAGTAATACCTCAGCATTTTTACCGTCATAAGGATAATAACTAATTCCCATGCTACAAGTTATTGAAATTTTATGGCCATTAATTACAAAAGGTTTAGAAAAATATCCATATATTTTTTAATTAAAAATAGAATATCTTTTTCTTTTTCAAGGTTAGTTAATACGATAACAAAAGTATCACCACCACAGCATGCGAGTGTATCTTTATCTTCTATAGTTTTTGCTAAGCACCTAGCTATTTCCTTAAGCAATAAGTCGCCTATTTTTCTGCCAAAAGAACGATTAACACTCTTGAAATCATTTAGATTAAAAAAGACACATGCAATAACATTTTGTTCTTCAAGATGCTTTGTTATGGCTATTGCCAATTGAAAACGCTCAATTAGCAATAAGCGGTTTGGTAGGCTAGTAAGTGTATCATGTGTTGCCAAATGGCGTGTGTATAAGTCTTCTTTTTCAAATGAAATTGGAAGGTAATTTGTGCTGTAAAATAACCCAATACCAGCCCAACTATGAGTGCTATTAACACACAAAGAATTAGTGTATTCATAAAGCTATCCCTGTCTCATAATCGTTGTTGCTTCGCATAGATTACAGTTGCCGTATAATTTCAGGTATCGAAGAGATTACTTTAATTATTTTGCGATCGTTTTTTCCAAAAAGCCTGCTGCAACAGCGTGATCAAGAAATCGAATCAGGTCATCATAGTACCTGTTATAATTTAAAATCGCACAGGGTTTATCATGTAGATGCAGTTGGCTCCATGTGTATATTTCAAAAAACTCGTCTAATGAACCTGAACCCCCAGGCATCAAAAGAAAGGCATCGGCCAAACTAAAAATCAGCGCCTTACGCTCATGCATTGTCTCAACAATGTGGAGTTTGGTTAGATTGGGATGCCCCTCTTTATCCAATAAAAATTTGGGTACTACACCTATTACATTGCCGCCGCCTTTGAGAATAGTATTGGCCAATGTTCCCATCAGCCCAAGCCTGCCCCCGCCATAAACTAGTTCTATTTTGTTTTTTAAAAGCAGTTGGCCAACATGTTTTGCTGCGATAGCAAAATCAGGTTGATTACCGCTATGAGAACCGCAGAAAACACCTAACCGCTTCATAATTATTGCCTTCTCTTGGAAAAGAATAGAATAAAAGGCCCTGTTCAAATTATATCTCAATAAATCACGCTTAGTTTTAATATTCAAATGTGATTTTGCAGTAAACAGTGTCGACTCATTATTTTTACCAGGTAAGCCTATTGATTTTTATTGTTAATTTTTTAGTCTTGTTTTCTTTTAGAAAAACATATTTCCCAATGGCGCTAGCCAAAGAATGACCGAAGGTGTTTTAAGCGTCTCAAGAAAAGATAGAGGAAATCATTAGCTTGGTGCAGTCATCTAATCTTCCTGAAAGAATAAAATCGGTAGAATTATTATGCAATTCTTTATAGCAATATCCCGCACTTGGGATTGAGCCTGATAATTGAGGCATTAAGTTCTCCTGGAGTTGTTCATATCATTATTTTTTGTGCAAGTACGCTTACTACTGCCTGATAAAAACACCAAAATTTTTGATCCAATGCAAGGCGTTGATATATTTCAATATCATGTTTAGTGGTTAGTTGGGTATCAAGTAGTAATGATTGGATTTGACTAAAAGATTTTGCCATTAAATTTGCCACTGGAGAACCACCGTTCACTAAAGGATAATCGACGTTAACGGAAATAATCTTAAGCCCATATTGTTGTAAACTTGAGGCTAAACTTCGCCCAATAATTAAATTATCCCCGCGATTAACTCTTAATTGCTCATGGGCTTTAAATAGGTTACACACCGCTACATATTCATCTTGGCTACAACTATTTGGATCAGGGGAAAATTTACTTAAATCTAGGGTTTCCAATAAAATATAACCGTTATTTTTAACCCGCTTTACCATATTATTAATTGCTACCTGGCTATTAGCTAAATGCTCTAAAACAAATCTGCTAAAAACACAATCGTACTCCTCATTGGGTAGCGTGTTATCCTGGCAAACATCTGCTTGTATTGTGGTAATGTTATCATCATTTTGTAAATAAATTGGATTGATGTCAACGGCTACAACAGCTCCTTTTTTAGTCACCTTTTGCGCCATCCATTTTGCTACACCACCTGCACCTGCACCAATTTCCAAGCATTTCCAACCAACGTTAATGCCTGCTTGGGTCAATAAGCTAAAACTAGTCTGGTTATATATATTTTCAATAAGCTGTAACCGTTCAAACTCTGTTTTTGCAGAACTATTCTGTAATAGATAATTACTCATAGCACCTCCTTTTTCTAATTATAAATATTAATTGTAAAAATTTTTATTATCATGGAATTGAATCATGGGTATGCCCCCTTTATCTACATGACAAACAGGAGGTCATTATGTTAGGAGAAAACCCTTGAAGCCCCTGTTATTTTCATTATTTGATTCTTCAGAAATCGCCGGGCGATTACAAGAGGCACTTCAATTGGATGAGGGTAAGGTCACTTTCCATCGTTTTCCTGATACTGAGTGGTACTTAAAAATTAATTCAGAGGTTAAAAATCGCAGCCTTATCATAGTGGACAGTTTAAACTACCCTGATGAAAAAATTTTGCCTTTGCTATTTTTTGCCAAAACAGTTAAAGAATTGGGAGTTCAAAAAGTTGGCTTAATTGCCCCTTATCTTTCCTATCTACGGCAAGATAAACGTTTTCATGACGGCGAAGGAATTACATCACGTTATTTTGCAGACATTTTATCCACTTCGTTCGATTGGCTCATGACGATTGATCCACATTTGCACCGCTATCACTCTTTAGATGAAATTTACTCGATTCCTACCTTTGTTTTGCATGCCACAGTTGCTATCGCAACTTGGATTAAAAATCATGTTCCTAAGCCAGTTCTTATCGGTCCTGATATGGAAAGTGAACAATGGGTTGCTGCCATTGCAGAAAAAGGCCCTTTTCCTTATGTGATTTTGGAGAAGATTCGTCATGGTGATAAAGAGGTGGCCATTTCAATGCCGGCTACTCTTAAGTTTGAATCCTTAACTCCTGTGCTAGTTGATGACATTATTTCTACCGCCAGAACCATGGTGGAGGCGGTGAAGCAGTTACAACAGGCAGGTGTTAAGTCAGTCTTTTGTATTGGTGTGCATGCTCTTTTTGCAGAAGAGGCCTATCCGTTATTATCGGGAATGGAAGGCGTGCAAATCATCACGTGTAACACCATCCGTCATGCAACCAATGCAATCGACGTGAGTGATTTGATTGTAGAAACTTTAGTAAAAAACAAGCTCGCCAAGGCGCAAAAAAGTAAGATGAAAAAGTGTTTTTTATTTACAAGGAACGTCACCTGTCGTTTTTTAAAAGAGCATCACCTAGTGTTTTATGGATTTTTTAGGTGCAAAAGGGGGGTACTCGTCATAATCGCGGTACTTATTTTTTATGCTTCATTTTAATTTCCAAAAAGCTATCAAAATCTAACGTGTTTTCACAAACGAATCCCTTGATTGAAATAGCGTTTGAACATTTTTCCTAGTCTCTAATTCTAATTATCTCCTTTGAAGGACATTATCCCGAATTATCCATATTTTTTGTTTTAAAATCAATTAATAGTGGATTTCACTTGTCGGTTTATTCTCGTTATCTGTTCTTAAATCTCATTGATCTCAGAGAGTTGAGACAATAGCTAGAGAGTACAATTAGCTTATATAATCCTATTAAGATAGGATTTTAAAGAGTTGT
>NZ_CALJ01000263.1 GCF_000308315.1 Legionella tunisiensis
ATTGGATTGCTGTTATCGTATAACTTCGTATAATGTATGCTATACGAAGTTATTACGGTGGTTACGGTGATGACGGTAAAATCACCGTGTGTAATGTCATAGGCGCCTCGAAAAAGCCAAGGTATATCAAGATAGGGCTTATTAATGTAATTATTAGCTAAAACTTGCCATACCGAACTGCGATCCGATTGGCCCTTTTCCCAAAAACGTTTAAATTGGGATAAGGGGCTGAGATCAACCGTCATTGTTCTACCCAGGGTTGATGACTTTGTGGGTAATTTGATAAGAGATGACTTTCTAGGTGGCATAATAGATTCTTAAATAATCATCATGTACTAATAATATCAAATTTAGATTAAGCATTTGTTAACAGATAGAACAGTCTTGTTAGCAGGAGTAATTCATTGCATGACAAGATCATCTTCTAGAACAAGCGTTATATAGTTACTATCTAAATAGATTCATTTGGGATTGAGGGTTAATGAGTATTTACAATATACTTAAACAACCCTCAAAATGTAAAAAGAGCCCCACTGTTCGTGCTAACGTTGTGCGACTACGTTTAACCGATTGACTTAGGGAAGAGGCTATGATGCACGGTATATTATTCGTTATCTTTTTAGTTTTACTTCTGATAGGCACTTTGCCAGTCTGGAACTATAGCAGACGCTGGGGTTATCGCGTATCCTTCTTCATTGGAGCCATATTAATCGTTTTCTTACTCGTCCTTTTACTACAATATGAAATGCGATGATGTTAAAGGAGGTTAGATTCAATTCAGTTAGAAATTAATATAAGTAATTGGATCGAGCAAATTGGTCCTATATGGTCCTTTTAATTTCATTAACTACACGTTGTTGTTTCTAGAATCGCTAAACTGGAGTTTCCCAAGAATTATCTATTTCAGTATCTGTGTATTTGAATGCTTTATATTTCTCGTAACTACGTTTACACCGTATGCTCAAAGCAGTTGCTCATAGATTTGGACGTCCTGGATATGATTTTCGGACGCGGTAATTGGATAGATCATACTAGGAAATTTTGGATTATACTTAGACATATTAATTAGACATATCAATAAGGATTTAGCATGGACGAAAAAGATATTTTAGATGTTTTTCAAAAAATGATGACGGAAAATAAAGGAGCTGATGTAACGTTAACAATTGATGAAATTTTTGAAGCGCTTGGAAAAAGAGATAAGAATTTTGAAGAGGTTAACGAGTTGGTTCAATTTTGTGTCACACAAGGGTACCTAAAGAAAACAGCTACTAAACCAGCTCCAAGTTATCAATTGGCAATGGAAGGCATCCTTATGGTAAGGCATGGAAAAATTACCAAGTAGCAGTTTGTCATGTTATGTCCAATGCGCATATCTAGTAGAGTTAATATTCAGAGTCACAGGAGAAAAATTGAATTTTCGTAGTTTGCCTGTATTTAGCTACTTTCATAGGAAGATATCTAATAACCAAGGATCATAACCAAGTGCCATTAAATCCACAATTACCTAAGGAACTCATACATCGAATATCCAAACCATTGGCACGATTTATTCGTATTGAGACTAGCACAGCATGCTTATTGTTGTTGTCTACCGTTATTTCGTTAGTAATTGCGAACTCGCCTTGGTCCAGGTCTTTTTATCCGTTTGGGAACTCTCTTTGGGAGTTCGCATGGGAGATTTTGAATTTCCCGTCCAATTCATGCTTGGATAAACGATGGATTAATGACCTTATTTTCTTTTTGTCTCTTTAGAATTGAAACGAGAATTCGTATTTGGTGAGTTACGAAATCCTAGAGTGGCTGTACTTCCTATTGTCGCAGCGTTTGGTGGCATGCTTGTACCGGTTCTCATTTATCTCATGCTCCAATCAGGGGGGCTGGGCAGAATGGATGGGGTACAGTTATGGCAACCGATACCGCTTTTGTGATTGGCTGCTTAGCAATCTTTGGTAAACATATTCCTCAAAGCCTTCGTATGTTTATGTTGTCATTGGCTATTATTGATGATATTGGTGCAATTCTGGTTGTTGCTATCGGCTATAGTCAAGGGATTTCCTGGGGGGCTCTTTTTATAGCGACAATAGGTTTTATTTTTGTACATATAATGAAACGACTTGGAATTCGTAATTTGGTCGTTTATTTCTTTATCGGTGCTCTTATTTGGGTTGCAGTAGATTCATCGGGTATTCATCCCACTGTTACCGGTGTTATTCTGGGTTTAATGACTCCTACCAGAATATGGATAAATGATAAACAATTACATAAAATTTTAGAGCATGTAGTGTCTTATCCTCCTGGAGAACATTGGAGCGGCGATACGGAAGATCGTAAAGCGTTGCTTAGGGCTGAAGTGGCTGCTCGTGAGGCTCTTTCGCCGGTTGAACGACTGGAAATCTTTTTGCATCCATGGGTTGGGTATCTCATTTTGCCTTTATTTGCATTAGCTAACGCAGGCATACCGATATCTTCTGTAGATTTTACTAGCAGCGTTACCCTGGCTGTTTTTTAGGGTTCATTTTGGGAAAACCAATAGGGGTTTTTGTTTTTAGTTTTATTGCTGAATTTTTTGGACTGGCAAGACGACCTAAGGATCTTAATTGGATGCTGTTAGCCAGTGGCAGTATATTAACTGGAATCGGATTTACAATGGCTATTTTTATCGCTAATTTGTCGTTTGCTCCAGAGCTCATTAATAGTGCTCGGTTGGGGATATTATCAGCAAGTATTTTTTGCGCTCTGGTTGGGATGATTATGCTTTTAATGTATAAATTGTTTTTACAATCCAATGATTTTTAATGCCCCTTTCTATCTATACTATATTGTTGCTTTCAGTATGTTATCTTGGCATAAATAATAATTACTTCCAATTGAACTATGATCATGTTATGTTGCGCTGGCAACAAGAGCTAAATTCTCAACGATTAACTTCTCGATTGTCTGACTGCCTCACCTGTATTCATTCCATCTTTTAGTGATTTGTCCATAACGAAATGGAGGGTACGGTTAAACAAAATAAACTTAATAGAGAAAACCACCTCTTAATACGACTATTGAAACAGTCATTGCTGAATTTCAGATTTGATGGAGTCGTAAAGGTGACGTTCATTCCTGTCAATATATAGGTAAATTGGAAATATTTGCTATCGTTTATCAAATACAATATTGCAAAGGATGCATTAAAGATAAGTGGTAAATTGTTTGCTAGGTTGAACTTGAGAAGAAGCAGGGCTTTTTTCAAAGGAAAAAATCCTCGAAAGAGGTAGCGAGACGTGGTCGTTATTGTTTTTGTAGTAGTGCGACGACTATGCTTCTCGATTTATTTTAAACAAATTTAAATTAAAAGAGTAAAAATTATTATGTCAAATAAAATTAAAGGTAGCGTTAAGTGGTTTAATGAGGATAAAGGCTTTGGGTTTATAGAATCTCATGGAAAAGACTATTTTGTTCATTTTCGGTCAATTGTTAGTGAAGGCTTTAAAACCTTAAAAGACGGTGCGAATGTAATGTTTAAACCTAGTGAAGGTCCTAAAGGTCCGCAAGCTGAAGAGGTTGAGATAGTTTAACTTTGATTTACAATATCATGTCTAATTCAGGGTTGCTTTTAGTTATAAAAGCAACCGGTTCTTTAGACATATAAAATCATATTCATAAAGTGAAGATAATCCTAGAAATCAGTAGCAATAAGGGGTGTAGGAGGGGAGTGATAACCTCTTCAATATTTCGCTAAGTCTATTATAATTTGTTTGTTTCCAGTTACTTTATATGTTTTAGTGATCAGTTTTTCCGGTTAGGCTGTTAAGTGCAGTCTTCTACTAGTCATATATCAACCGTATTAGTGATTCCCAAGACTGTGAAGGTGTTTAAAATGAGCTTTTACAGCTTGCCTAAAAGTTGGATAACACCTGTATGTAAGTCCATATTCTTTTATCACCTGCTCAATCAGGTTCGCAATTTTTGGATAATGAACATGAGAAATAGTAGGGAAAAAATGATGTTCAATTTGATAATTTAATCCACCAATAAACCAAGTTAAAAGGCGATTGTTTGGAGAAAAATTTGTGGTGGTTTTTACTTGATGGCTTGCCCAGTCATGACCAATAGTATTATTTTCATCGGGTAGTGGATAATCTGTTTTTTCAATAACATGCGCTAACTGAAATATCAATGATATAATAAGACCAGTCACTGCATGCATCACTATAAAACCGATAATCCATTGAAAAATATTGATATTTAAAAACAATAAAGGGATAATCAGTATATAACTAAAGTAAAGGATTTTTGAAATAACTAAAAAAGCAAGTTCTCGCCTGTATTGTTCCTTTGATTTGATTAAACCTATTGAAAAGTATCTCTTTAATTGGAAAAATTCTTTATGCAATACCCAGATTAAAGTAGTCAAAGAATATAAGAAAATAGCATATAGATGTTGAAACCTAAAAATTGATTTTTCTTTATCATGTGGACTAAAGCGCATAAATCCGTAAGGGTTAAGATCGTCATCCACACCATGAATGTTAGTGAACCGATGATGAAGAACATTATGCTGTAACCGCCAGCAAATAGGATTTCCACCTGAAATAAGCACATATATAATCGTACCCAAAAAAGTATTCACCTTAGATGATGATGAAAATGAGCCATGAATACAATCATGCATGACGCTCATACCCAATCCAGCGATTGCAGCACCCATAATTGCTGTAAGTAGCAGCATAGTTAAGCCACTATGATTGCCCATGAATAATATACTGTATGGGATAAATAGCATTAATAAAAGAATACTGCTTTTTAGTGCGATAGCATAACCACCGTATTTAGAAATATTTGATTCCTTAAAGTGAGCATTTACTTTTTGCCTCAGTAAGCCATACAAGTCAGCTTGCTTAAAATTAAT
>NZ_CALJ01000262.1 GCF_000308315.1 Legionella tunisiensis
CTGCGATCCCAGACTCTCCAGAATCTATAAAACAAGAGCCCAGGTTTCCAGAACTCACTAAAACTGATGCTTATAATTCAATAAAAATGGAATTTAATAAAGGCCGCGAAGCGGACCTAAAGCAGATTGAACACATTTTATTGCAAGACATTAACTTAAATGAAGACAGTGGGCGTGGTAATCTTAGTATAGGTGCTTATCTTATTACTCAAGCATTTATCAGTAGAGACTCTATTTCGCCTGTTATGTTAGATTTTTCCTGACTTTAGCGAAACCTCATATAGATGAGCATACAATCCAACAAATAAGTGCTTACTTGGATGATTCAACGAGCAGTGATTGGATTTACCAAGAATTGGTAAAAGATCAATTTAACAAAGCACTCCAAGGAAAAACGCTTGATACAGCGATTATTTTTACTGCTTTTTCCAAGGGAAAAAACATTTGGAATGCAAGCTATGGTTCTCTGACCCTTGCGGAGCAAGCCGTAGTTGAATCTTATCGCTCAAAAAATCCAAAACTTCTAGAGATGGTAGTTACGGAGTTAGGTAAAGAAAAATTACCCATTGATGTCGATAAAATTGTAAAAGTAATGGGAGAAAATGACTCTGAGTTTCCAAGTTGGGTGAGTGTACAACTCGAAAAAATGGAGTTGCATAACAACCTAAGAAGTGAATTTTTGCAAGGCTCCTCCGCTAACCTAATGACTATTCGTTCTCTTTTAGAATCAGGGATCAAATTAGGGATCAATTTAGATAAAGACAGTGGTTTTCATGGTCTCACACTGGGTGAATACGTTATTGCCCAGGCTTTTATTACTAAGGATTCCATTAGTCCTGACATGTTAGCTTTTTTCTTTCACTCAGTCGGAGCGAAATTAACTCCTGAAAAATTAAAAAATAGCTGCTACTTTTGAAAACGCTCAAGAAATTAGTGAGAGGATCTATCAACAATGGATGGCACTTGAACTTAATAAAGGAGTACAAGGTCAAACTGTTAATGGAAAGGTCATTTTTGCCACATTGTCACAAGGAAAAGAAATTTGGAATCAAATTTATATACCTCCTGTATTTATTGAAGAGCCCACGCCAGACACCGCAACTGCTACTGCCACTGGTGCTCAAATCCCCACAGTATCCCAAAAGCCAGGTGGTGAGCCACTAACCCTTGCTGAGCAAGCTGTAGCCCAGGCTTTCAAAGAGAAAAATTTTAAAATGCTGGAAAAAGTTTTCATTGAGTTACACAAACATAATTTACCCCTGGATGTGCAAAAATAGCGGAAAGTTTCGACAATCAATGGCAAGAGCCGGCGCGGAATTGGATCAATAACCAACTGCCACAGCTCGAAGTGCAACAACTATTAAGAAGTGAGTTCCAAAAAAAGAGCAAGCAAATCTAACAATTGTTTTGGAAAATTTATCTAAAAATCCCGATTTAAATCAAGATGGAGGGCTTTCCAATGGTCTTAATCTTGCTGAACAAGCCATTGTACAAGCTTATATTTCCCAGAACTTTGAATTGTTTTCGAAAATTTACTCATGCCATCCAATTGACCCCAAAGTTATTAACAAAATGGCGAGAACTTTTATTGACCCCCAAGATATTTTAAATAACTCAGAAAGAATGAGGGCATTTACAGATTGGGTATCCCAACAAAAATCATTGATTAACCAACCTGGAGTTAACCAACCTGGAGTTAACCAACCTGGAGTTAACCAACTTGGAAATAACCAACTTGGAAATAACCAACTTGGAAATAACCAACTTGGAAATAACCAGCTTGGAGATAACCAGCTTGGAGATAACCAGCTTGGA
The DNA here is from genome assembly GCF_000308315.1 of Legionella tunisiensis. Taxonomy (GTDB): domain Bacteria; phylum Pseudomonadota; class Gammaproteobacteria; order Legionellales; family Legionellaceae; genus Tatlockia; species Tatlockia tunisiensis. Next base: position 1,816 of record NZ_CALJ01000262.1, read on the forward strand.
GATAACCAGCTTGGAGATAACCAGCTTGGAGATAATCAACCTGGAAATAACCAACCTGGAGATAACCAACCTGGAGATAACCAACTTGGAGATAACCAACTTGGAGTTAACCAACTTGGAGTTAACCAACTTGGAGTTAACCAACCTGGGGCTAACCAGCTTGGAGATAATCAACCTGAAGATAATCAACCTGAAGTGAATCCTACAAGAACACAAAGAAGGCATCATTTTTTCCAAGAAAACAAGCCTTCAACAAAGATTGCTCCACCTGAAATCAAAAAATATATCCTGAAGGGACGTTATGGAGCATCCAGAGATATGTTTGCTGTACAGGAAATGCAGAAAACGTTTTATTTGTCTTTGGTAGCCTTATGACAAATCTTTTTATTGGATATAAAAGTAACATAAGGATCTTTATCAGTTAAATGAACTTGCATCACGTATTGGTTCATGAAGGATGAGCCTAAAATAATTGCCGGAAAATACTTAATCTTTTCTCTTTGTTTCGCATTACGCCAAGCAGTTGGATGAGGGGGTAATGAGCGGATAAAAACTAGACGGGCTGAACCTTTGTCACAGCCAGCCCCGTTCACATAAATTGAATTAGTTTCGACTTAATCTGACACGTCACTTGAAAAGGTGAGAGTTTCCGGTTTTGATAGAAGTGCGAACTTTAAACAAAACTTAAAGGAAAACTCTCATGATAGATAATAACGTTAAAATTATTAAACACAAAGTTGGTCTTTTGAATCTAGCCGAGGAACTAGGTAATGTTTCAAAAGCGTGTAAAGTAATGGGTTTCTCAAGAGATACCTTTTATCGCTATAAGACAGCTGTCGACGAAGGTGGCGTTGAATCCCTGTTTGATAAATCACGTAAACAGCCAAATATAAAGAATCGAGTTGATGAAGCTATAGAAGAGGCTGTCAAAGAATATGCTCTATCTTATCCCGCTCATGGTCAGCAGCGCACCAGTAATGAATTACGTAAACAAGGTATTTTTGTATCAGGGAGTGGTGTTCGCAGTATCTGGTTGCGCCATCAATTGGCTAATTTTAAAGACCGTTTAAAAGCGCTTGAAACTAAAGTTGCTCTAGATGGAGTGATACTTACCGAAGCCCAAGTTATTGCGCTAGAGAAGAAAAAATTTGATGACGAGGCTTGTGGTGAGATTGAAACATCCCATCCTGGTTATCTTGGCTCACAAGATACTTTTTATGTCGGAACATTAAAAGGCGTAGGCAGAATTTACCAGCAAACTTTCGTTGATACTTATAGCAAAGTCGCATTTGCCAAGCTTTATACAACCAAAACACCTATTACCTCAGCAGATTTGCTCAACGACAAGGTTCTTCCTTTTCTTGAGCAGCAGGATTTACCCTTGTTGCGTATTTTAACTGATCGCGGCACAGAATACTGTGGGAAGGTGGAACGCCATGATTTCCAACTGTATTTAGCAATTAATAATATTGAGCATACAAAAACTAGAGCCCAGTCTCCTCAAACAAATGGCATTTGTGAACGCTTTCATAAAACTATCTTACAAGAGTTTTATCAGGTCACTTTCCGTAAGAAAATTTATGAAGATATCGAAACGTTGCAAAAAGATCTGGACGAATGGCTTCAGTATTATAATAATCAACGAACTCATCAAGGCAAAATGTGCTGCGGACGAACTCCAATGCAAACTTTGATTGATGGTAAACAAATCTGGATGGAAAAGTTTATAAACTAGACTTAACCTGACAGACACTTCTTAAAAACCGGTAACTGTCAGATCAAGTTTGAACTACTACACATAAATATCAGGTTCCAAATCTAATAAATAATAAGAAGGCTCGTCTTTCTTCTGAAAACCAATCTTGATTTTAGGTAGTGATTTGAAGTCTATATCTGCTAATGGCACACAGTAGTTGTTCTTCCAAAAAGGCTCTCCTATATCCTGATTTTTTTTGCCAGCATGCTCATAGATATATTTTAAAATTTGGCTATGAAGATTTTCATTAAGAATAACATAGCCTCCTGTGCCAGTATCCAGGATTGCAGCAACAAAAGGAAGCACTGGTTTAGCTATCTGATTGCCTTTGTCATCAAAAAATCCAGCACTTTGTATTTCATAATAATTCTTATGGGTCAAAGGGCTTTCATAACTTTTATGATCGGTGACTTGTTTAATGTATTCAGGACCTAGCTCTATGTAACTATCTGCATCAACTCCACACAATACAAAAGTAATGACTCGATGCAGATTATGGTATTTGTGAACATTTTTAACAAAAGTTTGGGCATTTGGAATGATTGAAATATTATCTCTCAATAGTCCAAGAATATTAGATGGTTGTGTACTATCCTCAATAACAAATATTTGCATTTCAGGAATAATAGGAGTTTTATGATTGTACCCCTGAATCTTTGCCTAATATTCAATAACACGGTCAGTTGCCGACCCAAATTTCAATACATATTTGGAATGAGTGGATGAAGGTTTAAGTGCTTTGATTTCAACAAAACCTTTCGTCAATGGTTTATCACAATGCATACAAATTTTTTTTCAGGAATAACTATTAAAGTAGAGCTTCCAGTATCAACTATTTCTTCAACTGGCTGGGGGGGATTGCCTATTAACAAAGGCATTATATAAATTCCATGCTCAATTTTATAATTAACTGGAAATTTATAACTCTCTTGCCTTTCTGGTTGAGCAAAGATGAGCGAGGACAGGGCGATTGTTGTAATAAAACTTATTATTTTAATCACGATTTGCTTCATGCCCATTTATTCCTAATTCGTTTCAAATGAAAACCTGTAATAAATTACAGGTTTTCAAAATTATCCTAAGACATCTTCTATTAAAAATTAATTCCATACCCGTATAACTCTACTTTCTCGCCTTCCTTCAATTGTTTTACTTTGTCTACGTCATTTTTACTAACAAATACCTGAATATTTTGACCATCTGCAGTTTTTAATGACACACCCACTAACTGATTTTGACAGTCACTAGGGGGTTTGGTGACATCAGCAAAAATAAAAGGAGAAAATGCTAATCCAATTAACAATATAATGGGTAAAAATACTCTTTTCATTTGTGAGGACTCCTCTGAGGTTGATATAGACTATGGTTGTCTTGGGGCTTTAGCACGCGTTATGCCATACAGGTTAGCTGTCCACATCAATGACTTTAACTGCCTCAAATTTATGCTTTTAAAATCAATATAATAGCAGTTTTAAGGACATGAGCATTGTTATTTGAGGACATAGCATTACATGAAATGCCTTTGAGGCCTGAGGGCAGGGGTTGACCTTTTTTGTTCATCTTTATAAAGACATGCTTCTAGGGCGTGATTCTTCTTTTTCATCCTGTTTGGGCAGCTTAATGTTATCAACAGTTTCAGATTTCAGTCTTACTACATCACTTGGTTCAGTTTTAGCTTTAGCAGTAACAATAACGGGTGCACTGACTGTTTCTGTTTTGTTGACTGATTGACCGGATGAGATTGATAATCCTTGTAAGATAGGATTCATTCCAACCACAGTGTTGGTAGTTAAGCTAGCCGATGTTTTTAGAAACGCTTGTAAATTTTTATAACTAGTTGAGGTAAGAATTTCTGGTTCTGCTTTGCCATATTCATCGAGTTCTTGGACGGTTTTAGCAAGTACCGCTCGAATTTCTGTTTGTAATTCTTCGGGGTTCAAGCCTTTTTCTTGAAGGTCGCGAAGGGTATCTCTTAAGTTAATCATTTTTTGGGTAATAAGAATACGATGCATGGGATAAGTTCGGGTCCCGAACACAAAGGTTGTCCCTTTATGTTGATCGCGTTCGATAGCACGATTAAGCCACTGGGTCATATCCGTTAAAAATTTATCGGGTGTCCCGGGTTTTTTATGCATCGCTTCCGCCAATTCTGCACATTCATTTTTGAGAGCATATTCTTTTGGAAGAAAGAATCTAATCACTTTATTAAGCAGTTTGCTAAAACTCATCGGCTCTTTACTTAGGCTTGTTGATGGATCTTTTCGATTGGGTGAAAAATCTTCGGACTGTTTTTGTAAAGAAATTAATTGGTTACGAAAATTTTTAAGATCTCGTAATTGAATATCTAGTTTTTCAATACTTACATCATCCAGTTTAAAGGTATCGCGTTGGTGTTGCAAAATTTCTATGGCCGAGTCAATCCTTTTCTCAATCTTATTAGCTTGATTTTGGATGGTTGCAAAGGGTGCTGATATTATTCTTAGTTCTGCTAGTTCTTTTAACAAGTTAGTACATCTTGTTACATTCTGACCCACAGATTTATTTTCAATTAACCCATTTTGTTCAATGGTTTTTTCCCATTCTGCGACCCGTAAGAGATTGGGTTGTGAGCTGAAACGAATTTCATAAAGCGGGATAATTTGATTGCCTTTGGGTACACAAACTTCCGTAGAGCGAAAATCGGAAATTGGGTCTAGTTCATTTGCTAAAGCCATACAGGAATCGAAAGGTTCAGCGGGTTTAGTGCGTTCTTTGATATCCCCTTTTTTCAAGATGATTTCGGGATTGCCAACAAAAACTTTGCATAAAAGAACCACTCTATCTGCGGGCTCAAAAGTTCCTTTTTTAACACAGCTACACTGTCCACTTTTACCGCATTCCGAGCAGGTGGAGAAGGTGGCTGCTTTGGAAAGCTCAGACGTAAAATACACGCCTTTACCCAGAGGGCCATAACCATTGCCTTGAACGTATTTACAGCGCGCTTCATCGAAGCCATTTTGCATAATAAGAGGTGCCACTTCGGAGTTAGTCCCGTGATAAAGCAACATTTCTCCGGGTTCTAATTCAACATCGTTTGTTTGAATGGTTTGTAATTCACGGCTAAGAGAGTTTGGCAAGGCTTGTCCTTTAGAACGCTCCCCCTTTGTTTTCTCGTATTGTTTTTCAATCTCTGGGTTTGATAATTTTTTAACAGATTTTATCTCTGTAAAATGACTTTCTCCACCAAATTTTGGAATATCGCCTGTTATTTCTTTCCATAATTGCGAAAAAACTTCCTAGTCCTTTGGCGTAAGCGGCTCCCAAGCGAGATGGTTCAAAACGCATAGAAATTTTCTGTCTATCAATAGCTTGTTGGCGAAATTGGCGATTAAAATCAGCAACAAGATCCTGTTTTAGCACTTCTGTATGGTTCATTTCAATGGCTGTACCACCTGTAGCGACTTGCATAGAACTTTTTTTAGTCAACACATCAATTAATTCTTTTTGGGCCTCGGCGGGTTTTATACCTAATAGACAGGCTTTTTTAATTGGCGAGGCAGCAATACATTCCTTGAGTTGTTGTAATTGCAAAGGATTAACGATCCGATTGGTTAAATCTAATACACCAGTTTAAGGGTACTTGCCTTATTAATTCGGCGAAATCACCAGCAGGGCCCTCATGAGATATTTTATGCA
>NZ_CALJ01000261.1 GCF_000308315.1 Legionella tunisiensis
ATAATTCCATTAACCAGCGCAGCAGTAACAATTTTCAATAAGGACTATCAAGGGGCTACTCAATTAGCTCTCGGTATGGGATTAAGTGTTGGTACCACGGAAGCTATTAAAGGAATTATTCATGAAACGCGTCCGAATGGAGGTTGTTGCAGGTCATTCCCATCAGGCCATGTTTCCGCAGCATTTACTGGCGCTGCCTTTATTAATTTTAGATATGGCTTCATATATAGTGTTCCCCTTTATGCTGGGGCTGCCTACGTTGCATATAGCCGAGTCCAAACCAATGCTCACCATGTACGTGATGTTGTTGCCGGTGGTGTTATTGGTGTTGGAGCAGCTTATTTATCAACTACAAAACTATGTAGTGGGAGATTATCTGTCACTGCTGATGATAAATCAGCAGGAATAATTTATCGGGAAATCTTTGACACAACTTGAGTTGGCGTAAAAATTTATACCCCATAATTGGGAAAGACTTTGATTAGGTCTACATTAGTCTACATGACTTTTTCGAGTTTTCCGGAACCTACTGTAACTACTTGAGTTTATTGGTTGGCTTACTAGTAAATGTAATTTGGGTGAAGGTCTACAGGACTGCAACCTGGTTTTCACGTCGTTTCGCCCAGGTTGCTTGCTTTTTACCATGAGTCATTAATTATGCAGTTGATGCAGCAACCAATGAAGCAACGTCTTCAGCACAACCCCAACATAAGGAAAAACCGGAACCGCCTTGGCCATAATTATGGATCACAGATTGATTGTCCAATAATTCTTTTTCCACTCGGACTTGACTTCTCCCACTTCGAAAACCAATACTGGTTTTTAGAATTCTAGCATTCGAAAGGAGGGGCTCTATTTGGGTGCATTGCTCATATATTTCTTGCAACAAATGATGATTTATTTGATTATCCCAACCCTCTATTGCTGTACCATGTAATGAGTAGTGTATTATTGAATTATTTTTCGATCCAAGAGCCAAAAATTAAGGAGCATTTTTCGAATGAATCAATATACAGGAGAATGTTTATGTGGTGCTTGTCGGTATGTTATTACAGGACAAAAGCCAGAAGCAATGTACTTATGCCATTGTAGCCGGTGTAGAAAAGAAACTGGCACAATTCACGGAGCCAATGTTTTCTTTAGTGATGCTCAATTAACATGGGATAGGGGGGCTGATAATATCAGCCATTTTCAGCTTGAAGATACGAGAAAGAAACGTGCATTCTGCAAGGCCTGTGGCAGCCCACTCCCTAGACAAGATAGAGAAGGGCATGTAGTTTTGCCTGCAGGTACCTTAGATGATGATGCGTTTCTAAAGCCCACAGCCCATATCTTTTATGCAAGTCGCTCGTCTTGGGAGGATAAGATAGTAGGCTTGAAACGATTTGATGAGCTGCCAAAGGTAGACTAAATTTTGAAAAATTAAGAGTCTGAAAAATCTTGCGGTGATGCAAGGGGGATTCTTCTATTTATCTCAATAAGTTATATTAGTGGATTGGTAATTACACACAGGGTGCTTATGTCGCTTTTTGAAATAATTGCTGTTTTAATCACTCTCTCAGCGCTGTTTAGTTACATTAATTTTAAATTGTTTAAACTTCCTTCGACGATCGCACTGATGGCTATAGCCCTGGTGTTTTCCTTGGGGCTAATACTTTGTGGTATTATTTGGCCAGAAATCATTTCAGGTTCTAAACGCTTTTTGGAGCAAATCAATTTTGATGAAGCACTGCTTCATGGGATGTTGGCTTTCCTGCTTTTTGCTGGGGCACTTCACGTTAATATTAGCCAACTTGCTGAACAGAAAGTAGTAGTCACCGTGCTTGCCCTTATCGGTACACTTATCTCTACCGTCATTGTCAGTCTGCTAACATATTGGTTTCTTTGCAAACTAAACGTCCAAATTTCCTATATTTACTGTTTGTTGTTTGGAGCCCTTATTTCTCCTACAGATCCTATTGCGGTAATGGGTATTTTAAAAGCTCTGGGAGTAACGAAAAATTTGGAAATGAAAATCGCGGGGGAGTCACTTTTTAACGATGGTGTGGGAGTTGTGCTTTTTTGGGTATCCTTGAAATAGTTTCTGGCATAAAAGAAATAAGTGTCTCTCATTTCCTAATCCTGTTTGTAACTGAAGCCATCGGTGGTATCTTATTTGGATTAGCAATTGGGTATATTACCTACCAAATGTTAAAATCCATTGATAATTACCAGGTTGAAATTCTTATTTCGCTTGCATTGGTAATGGGGGGGTATGCATTAGGTGAACGTATTCATATCTCTGCCCCGATTGCAATGGTAGTAGCTGGTCTGCTAATTGGCAATCATGGACGAAAATTTGCTATGTCCAATAAAACTCGCGAACACTTGGATACCTTTTGGGAATTAATAGATGAAATATTAAACGCTATTCTCTTCGTTTTAATCGGTCTAGAGGTGCTAGCTTTAACCATCAATAAACAATATCTCTTGATTGGGATAAGCGCGATCCCTGTAGTAATATTGGCACGCTGGATCTCGGTAGCAATTCCTTTAACGTTAATGCGTTTTAAAGTCGACTTTGCACCGCATAGTATCAAGATTCTTACTTGGGGTGGCTTACGGGGAGGAATATCAGTAGCTCTAGCTCTTTCTCTACGTGACACTGTCGGAAAAACAAATGAATTTACTTTCCAAGCTATCTTAATAATGACTTATATAGTAGTAGCATTCTCAATTTTGATTCAAGGAATGACGATTGGACCATTGATTAATAAACTGTATAAGAAGATTTCTTGAATTATTTGCAACTCTTCTTATTGGTGATTTTTTATGGTCATGGTATGAGAGTCATGGGGTCATACCATGGCCCCTTTGTGTATCGCAAGAAACCACTACAAATGTCCCTCAATATGGAATATTTCATTCCTTGTGAGAGATGGCTTAAGGGATGTAAAACCCTAAGCATGTATTCTCAAAAATTAGAATTGTTTGCCAATTCTAATCCCATAAATTACTTCATTAGCCGCATTTTTCACAATATCATAATTAACATTAGGAGTAATTTCGATAGTAGGTCCAATCTTAAAAATATAACTAAATGCCCCTCTTCCCAGGAACTTATTTTTATTCCCTTCTTCAAATTTAATACCTGGGCCAATACCAATGGTAATATTTTTAAAAACTTAAGGTTATTAAGCCCATAGTTTCAATTTCATGATGTTGCTCTTTATTATTCGGGGTATCCTCAACGTTAAAAGAAAAACCAAAAGGGATGGCGAGTACTCTGTGATATTCTAGGCCGTAAGTAAAATAATTGTGATTTCTTATTTCGGCACCTCCAAATAACACTGCAAGCAGATTCTTATTTTCTTCTCGTGTATGTTTTGGTGTTTCCGAAGCATAAAGTAAGTCAACAGATAAAATGGTTAACAGAACAATAAAACGGCCTAATTTTTTGTCATGCTTTGTTTCAATCTAGGTCCCCAAAAATAAGTAATATCGTTGAGTCGTAATTAATTGTTTCTTGGATAGCATTAGAGCAATAACAATATGGGGCAGAGCTTATTTAGAATTTCTAATTTTAATACTAATTCAAAATTCAAGCCCCTTACCCCATAGATTTCCTGTTCAAGAGAAGACATTAATTTTTTAATGTAATGGCCAAACCCACAATAAAGCCGGGATTCCTATCACTACAATAATAATTTCAAGAATAAATCCTAAGCGAGCATAATCGAAAAAATGATAACCACCAGGTCCCATGACCATCGTATTATTTTGATGGGCAATGGGGGTGAGAAATGAACAGGACGCACCAATTGCAACAGCCATTAAAAAAGTGTCAATATTCACATGTGCGGAGCGTGCAATATTAAGAGCAATCGGCGCCATGACTATGGCAGTTGCAGCATTATTCATGCAATCTGACAGTGTCATGGTTACAATTAAAACGGCGATGAGTGCAACCACTGGAGAATACTGTCCTGCTATTTGCATAAAGGCATTTGAAATAAGATCTGCCGCTCCAGTCGTTTGGATTGCTCCCCCAATTGGAATGATAGCGGCCAATAATAACAGCACAGATGAGTCAATGCTGCGATATAAGTTGTGTAGCGGTGTGGCTTTAAAGATAATCAGGCCAAGTATAGCGCAAAGAAAAGAAATAGTAATAGGTAAAATCTGTAGCGCTGCTAAAATGATAGATGCAATAAAAAATAATAAAGGTAAAAGATTTTTTTGTGATAACCCAATTTTGACGTCGCGTTCAGCAAGGGGCAAAAATCCCAGATCGACAATGGTTTCACGTAACGTTTCAACATCCCCTTGCAAGAGTACGACATCTCCAGCAGCGAATCGAATATCATTTAATTTTTGTCTGAATGAAATACCTTTCCTTGAAAGAGCAAGCAAATTAACAAAGTGGCGATAACGAAGATTAGCCATGGCGGCAGAGCGACCCTCCATGTTGGAGCCAGGTGGAACAACGGCCTCCATGATAATTATGTTGCTATCCGATAATTTTTTTGAAGAAAAAGGCTTGTCGCTCGCTAATGTTAATTTACCTGATTCGAGAATTTTTTCTAAATTATCATGTGAAGCTTCTATAATTAAAATATCATTTTTATGGATAATGTCTTTCTTGCTAAAAGAAAATTTTTTTGCCTCTATGAATAAGAGCAATGAGATCAAAATCAGCTTTGGTTTCTGCCAGAAATTCTTTGATAGTTTTATCGCAAAATGGGGAGTTTTCTAGTACTTTGATTTCTGTCATGTAGTCTGACATCTGGAATAAATTATCTGTTTTATCATTTTTTGACGTATAGGAACAAGTTTCCATCCAATTAACGAAATAAATAGTACCCCAAAAAATGCAATGGCTAACCCCACAGGCATAAAATCAAACATGTGATAAGGGGCACCAATGGTTTCTTCCCTGTAAGATGAAATCAGCAAATTAGGAGGTGTACCAATGACTGTCATCATTCCCCCGAGGACTGAACTGAATGCAATTGGCATTAAGATAATAGAAGGTGATTTCTGTTGCTTGATAAAAGATTGAATGGCGATTGGCATCATGAGTCCCAATGCCCCGACGTTATTCATGAATGCTGACATAATTGCAATAATAGTCGTAAATAAACTCATATGAAGAAGTGGGCTTTTAAAAAGAAATTCTAGTTTATTTAATAAGATATTTAATACACCAGATTGTGTAATAGCATAAGTTAAGATCATGACACAACCTACTGTAATGACAGCGGGATTACTAAATCCGGAAAAAGCCTGATTTGCAGGTACGATGCCTGTTAATACCGATAAAGCTAATGCAAATAAGGCGATAAAATCGTAACGCCAATACCCCCACACAAATAAAGCTATTGTAATAACTAATATAATCAATAACACAATAGGTTGATACATTTTGCGATCCTACTTTTCCCGTTGGCAGTAGCTAGTCCTTATTAAAGAAAATTCCGCCTGTTGGCGTATTTCTCTGTATGCACAACTTTTTTGATCCATCTTTCGCTTGGCCCTGTCTTATAGCTGGACTTTGGATTATTCTACCTAATCTATTGCTTCTATTGTACTCTCATTCTGGAAAAATAATCATGTTAGCGTGATAGAGATGGATCTCTAGCTGGTATGGGGATGCCCCCTGTTCAGAAAAGAATAGCGCAACAAATTAATCAGGCTATTTTTGAATAGTTCTTCGAGCTTGCGGCATAGTTTCGCCCGAAACTTCTGCATTTAACGCACGTATTAATGTTTGCGACCGAATCTGATACAACGTCAATTGTTCAACACCTAAAAGAACAAAATAAAATCATTAAGATTAAATATAGATCTAATCTATAATTAGGGTATCGATCGTAACACTATATATCTTATGGGCTTCTTTATAAAAATATTGTCGTTATTGGCGATATGGAAGGCAAAAATGGCGAATATCATAGTTCTCTGGGCCCAATGCTAGGGCGGCGTCCCATTATTTTCAATGATGGAACTGTTGATAATCAGCGTGTTGATCGGATGGTCGAACAGATAAAAACACTCGCTGAGTGTGCAAGTAAAAACTCAAAAATCACGCGGTTAACCCGGTTGACTACGGATGAGTTTAGTTTTTATACCAAAAATACTCCTTTGAGCATAGAGGAGTATAAAGAGCTTATTAATAGAACGTCTGATGTTCTCAAGAGCCTTCCTCCGAATATTGTTTTAATTTTAAGTAGCATCCCTGTTTTGTGGCCCGATGGAACCTTGCGGAATGCCATCTTGCATGCTCAGTCTCCAAACACCAACGATTCAGAACCCATTATTCATCATTTTAGTAAAGAAAGCTGTTCTGAAATAGATCCTTGGTACTCCAAAGACAATACCCCTGGTAACTGTTATGAATTTCGCGGTGATGATTACTCCAGCGATGAATATTCTCCTGATGTGGTGCTGAAAGATACTAAAGTGAAATGCAATGATCCCAACCAAAACAGAAGTGCTATTATCGTTCAAGGCTTGGAGTTGCCGCCAATTGTTGACGCCATTGATGTTTGCTTGGACCATCAAAATGGGGTTGCAATGAAAAATGCCGAACAGTTATTAAAAAGGTTATCTTCGCCACCCGTATATATAAGCCACATTGTAACCTCCAATTATATTGGTATAAGAGGAGAGCAGCTGACATCAAGTGTCGTACATGTAGATCATAAGGGAAAAGGCGTAGAAGGCTCTGGTGAAAAAAGAAGACCTTATTAGCACTGCTTTTGGGAGTGAAAGCAGGGTATTTATATACCAATCCAAAAAGCTGAACCTGTTCATTCCAGATTATTTAAAACCATTTCTAATAAAGTAAATCTACAAGATATTAGAGATCATGAGAACAATACTCTGCTGCATCAAATTCTTATTCCTGATAAAAAATAATCCCTACTGTACCCATAAAAGAAGACGTTTAGAAAGCATCTTGCCACACTTTGATCATCAATCCATTAATTGGCAAAATAAGGAAGGTGATACCCCTCTTCATTTAGCAGTACAAACTATCGAAGAAGAACATCTCTTGCTCCAATTTCTAGAACGAGGAGCAAGATTGGATATTAAGAACCAGGAAAATTTAACTCCTATTGGTATCGCCTATAAAGAAAATAAAAGCCGTCTTGTTACAGCGCTTTGCGATAAGATCAGCAATAACAGGAAAATATATCTTTTTCACCGCGCTGTTATTTTGGATCTAATCAAAGAAATCAAAGACGAAGATAAAGCACTGAAACAAAAATTAGCGCGCGCAGCGTTAAGCTTTGAAAATTCCGAACCGTTTCTTAACAAGGAAACGCTCGATGAGTTAGTCGAAATAAGTGGCAACTCACCGTAATAACTTCGTATAGCATACATTATACGAAGTTATACGACCCATTTTATG
>NZ_CALJ01000260.1 GCF_000308315.1 Legionella tunisiensis
ACGCCTGAAATTCAGACTTTTGAGCCTTTGAGCTTATTTGCAACGGAGCCCCTATTTTCGACAGAACCGCCTGAGTTTGTATTGCTTTGATTGCTATATCTATTTGTAGAAAACATTGAATTTCTATTTTGAGTTATTGATTGTCTTAATTCTTGCATATTAGTCTCATTAAAATTAAGTGGCGGCGGCCGCCAATCTAAATCGAAATCAATATTAGGTTCAAAGTCTGTATGATTATAATCAAAAAATATATCCTCATTCTCCCAGCTATGATTGTCGCCATCTAACCCTATATTGTTATAATTAAAAGACATATCACTGGTGTCATTCAATGATTGATATAGATTAAGACCTTCATTATCTGCTACCCTTCTTTTTTAACCATTGGTTGACCATTTTCATCATCCTCTTCCCTATCTCTCTTATCATTTGTATTGCCTCTATTCACAGAGTCCAGCGTAGAAACATCTATTGATGGCACTAATGCTGCACTTCGTTCAGTTGTTGTTATGGCTGCATTAGAATTTTCAATTCTTCGCTTCAATACTCTCTTTGTGATTACCTCTAATTTAATAGACTCATCACCATCTTGAAATGATATCGATACTAACTTGCGCCCCTTGTAAGTTGGCTTATAAGAATTTAGATTTTGATTCAAATCTTCCGGCAATACCCCTTGGTATTCTATGCTTGTCTCAGGATAGACCCAGATTGGCTTACGGTAACGCAAAGTTGCTGCTGATACATGTTCTAGGGGAACGCTTTTCTCACCATCATAGAATGAAATCGATACCAACCTGCCTTTTTCATTATAAGTTGGGTGATAAGAACTTAAATTTTGACATAAGTCTTCCGGAAATGGTCCATGGTATTCTATGCCTGTGCTAAGGTAGACCCAGTGCAAATCAGCACGCCGACTCAAGGTTCTTGCTGTCACCTGTTCTAGAGTAATAACTTGCCGACCATCATAGAATGCAACCGATACTAACTTGCCTTTTTCATTATAAATTGGGTTATAAAAATTTAAATTTTGACATAAATCTTCCGGAAATGGCCCATGGTATTCTATACCCGTGCCAGGGTAGACCCAGTGCAAATCTGAATGCTGATTCAATGCAGTGGCCCCCACCTCTTCTAGAATAATGCCTGAACCAGCTTCTGATACATTAATCTGGTGAGCACCTCTATTATAAACAATAGCGTTTTGATTGGTTGTAGTGTTTATATTCATAGAGAGTTGAATGATTACAGCATTATCGGGATTGCTATTAAACGATTGAGTTATTCCTGGCGATATCTCAGTGTCATAATGGTTTTGCTCTCTTTGAATATAACCAGCGCTACTATTCTTAAAGGCTCCTTCAGAAAAAGCGCTTAACTGTGGAGTAGTGGCCAAATGAGGCGTTGCAATAAAATTTATGGCTTGTCCCGACGTTATTGGTGCAACTTCGGTTGTTGCTTTACTTCGCTGAATCAGCGTCTGCGTTGACACCTGTTCTAGATTAATATTTTGTCCATTAGCTGGGAGCGATATAGATACCAATATGCCATTTATGTAAGTAGGATTATATAAGTGTATATTTTGATATACATCTTCATTTAATGAAAATACGCATTTTTCCCCGGTTCCATGATAGACCCAGTGCAGGTCTGAACGCCTAAGAATTTCATCTGTTGTAATAAGCTCTAAATTAACAAACGAATCACCAGAATCAAAGGAAACTGATTTAAGGATGCCATTATTATAAGCCGAGTAATCAATACTTATATTTTGAAACAAACCATCCGGCAAAAAGCCATGGTATCTGACTCTAGTGCCAGGGTAAACCAAGTAATAATTGGACTGTATTTCCTTTAATGATTTAGTGAACATGTATAATATATAATCATAATTAAATTTAATTATGATTATATATTATACATGCTGAACTGTTAAGCCGGCACCGTCAACTTAACTTTTACTGACGCAAGAAAGATGAAAGCCCGATGAAGATTAAATTACGTAGTCCACCAATTCGTGGCCAATCGTGATGTTTTTCCCAGTTAGGGACGGGAATATAACGAGTAGCTCGCGTTTCCATTACAGTATTGTTATACATTGAAATATACCATCTCGATGGC
>NZ_CALJ01000259.1 GCF_000308315.1 Legionella tunisiensis
TAGTGATTTTACTAACTTAACCGAGTGTACGAAAGTATGGCATGGGATCAATTGTTGGTTTTTCTAATTCTCCCCAAAGATAATTTGTATTTCATTAGAACCCTGCCTTCTCTCAATCCCAATATTATCAAGCAAACTTATATTGCATTTGAAATATTTATTCACTATAATTTCAAATGAAAGGAGAGGGAAATGAGAACTTCTGAAAATAAGCAACATGAGCAAGAAATTGTTTTGACAAAAGCTATTTGCAATTTGTCTAAATTTTATTCTTTCACCGGAAAGATCTGAGTGACATTATTGGTATAAGTGAATCTAGTGCTACACGCCTTAACCAAGGTAAAAAATTCATTTCTCCTCATACTAAAGAGGGTGAAATGGCTTTATTGCTTGTAAGAATATATAGAAGTTTAAACTCTATGCTTGGAAATAATCATGAGAAAGCTAAAGCATGGCTAAATAGCAAAAATAAATATTTTCAAAATAAGCCAATTGAAGAAATGAAAACAATTCCTGGTTTAATCTCTGTACTTAATTATTTAGATGCAATGCGTGGCAAATTATGAGTCTTTGGGAGCTCTGTGCGGGTGAAAAATTCAAAAGAGAAATTAAAGTTGACCCATGGAGAGTAGTCGAAGCTCAACATATTTCTAGTTCTAGAGATTTAATTGATAGTAGAGAAGAACATGATATTTTAGAGGAATTGTTAGAGGAGTCAAAACCTCCAATTGCAGACAAGAGACATTACTTAATTTTTACTCCCTTTAGATATCCTCCTCTAAAATATGGTTCTCGTTTTGGTAGACAATATGAGCCGTCACTATGGTATGGTTCAATCGGCCTCCAAACAGCTTTTGCTGAAGTAGCATATTATCGATTGAAATTTTTTGAAGATACCGAGGCAAATCTTGAATACATTGAAATTCCAATGACAGCCTTTAAAGCTTATATAAAAACCAAGAAAGGAATAGATCTTACTAAAGCACCATTTAATGAGTATCAAAATCAGATATCTAGTAAAAAAGCTATGAATATAGCCAGCCATTAGGTACGCACATGAGAGAAGCAGGTATCGAGGCTTTTCTATTTGAGTCAGCAAGAGCAAAACAACCTGGGATAAATGTGGCAGCATATACCCCAGAAGTATTTATAAAAGAAAAAGATCAATATATATCCAGTATTCAAAATTGGCGAT
>NZ_CALJ01000258.1 GCF_000308315.1 Legionella tunisiensis
TTACATTGGAGCCAAAAATATAGAAACGAAAAAGAATTACGTATTACATTATCTACACTTGGTATTGGGCATTTCACATTAAGTGACGGAACTTTAATTGAATTTCCATCAAGCCTATTCATGACATTTGATTTTAGAACGGCAATCAACAACAAAACTATTATCAAAATACTAGCAAAGAAAGAGGAGGAACTTGATTGTTTTGAATTTGTACAAAATTTTCGTGTTACCTCGGAATTATAATCAATATTTATTCGACCCCAAATGCACGGAGTCCGTGAGATAAAGCATGACAAAAGAATTAACAAGACCCAGCTGGTATGATGATGAGTTTTACAACAAAACCTTAACGTCTGAAGAATGGTTATATGAAGTCTGGAAAAGGTATCAATTTAATCAAGGTAACATTGGCCTCTCACACTCAGTTCACACACTCCCAATAAAGGAACAAGAAAAAAGCTTTATTGAGTTTATATTTGCCAAACAAATTGATGAATTTCTAAATCATTTCGTTGCGGCTTCATCACCTCAACCAATCAGATATCCCTCAGTCAGCGATATATTCATAATGTATCATTTACTTATAAACTCAGATTGGTATAAAAATAATCCCAATCGTGAAGCATTTGAAAGTGCTATACCTGCAATCATCAATAAAGAAGGCTTATCGCGAGAGCAGAACCGTGCTTTTCACGAAATGTACAAGACACCGTGGTGCATATTCTACGAAAACCATCAGCAAGAGTGTTGGTGTCCCAAAAAGGAAATAGAATATTTAACTGGCATCCCTCTCTCCATTGACCCAGGCTATGCAAGAGAAGACACCCTTACCATATTAAAAAGTAAGCTTAATGCTTGGGTTGGCAAGATTCAAGGAATCGAATATCAATTCGATAGCTGGCAAGACAGAAAAATATTAGCAGTATTTGACTTAAGAATTTGGTTTAAAATACAGGGAATTAAGTTTACGAATATAGGAATACATAAACTTATATGGCCTAAGGATAGAGTTTCTAATTCAAGTAAAGAGGGCGTCAATCGGGATGACGATATTAAACACAGTATTAAGTTGGTAAACAAGGTAATTGATAGAGGCGTTATAAGCTCACTTTTAATGATGTGTGAGGCTACAAAATTTAAGAATGAAGCAACGGCCATCTAATTGGTCATTTATCTCTCGGAATAAAATGTTGTAGTTTTCATTCCGAGACTAATCAATAATTTTTTTCAAAATTGCTATGTACTAACCTAACTAGGCAAATGTCATGGCAGTTATTAATTTAAGTAATTTAAATGGTGTTGAGAAAGCTTTAAGCAAAAGGTGTGTGCAATATATGTGGAGTGCCACCTATTATTTTCCTCGTTGCCCTGAAGAAATAGGAGGAAATCCTCTTGAAGCCTATTTTAAGAATTTAAAAAATGGGGCTGTATTTGCTTATAATGACGATTCTCCAAAATTAATAATAGTTGAATTTATAAGAATTAAGAATAACTCAACAATTTTAGTACTCTGCGAGAGAGAGGGGGTAATGTGTGAGAACGAAGGATTTAAACCCTGGTTAATTGCTGAAATTGCATTTGAGAATGGTATTTTTGTTCATTCTAACCTTGGCTCATATTTTGAGAAAGACGAGGCTGACGAAGAATTTTGTATCAAGCGGGGAGAGGAACAAGCAGAGACACAGACACTTAGTGACTTCTTTTAAAGAAGAATTTGGAGAGTTATGATATAATGAATTTATCTTTGGATGACAAGCAATGAAACGAAAAAGTACTCAAAGGATGCTCCGATAAGCTCTTTTTTATTACTAAT
>NZ_CALJ01000257.1 GCF_000308315.1 Legionella tunisiensis
CAGATAACGCTTTCTTTATACGCTTCCAATAAAGAATTCGCTAAAAGCAGAATGGAACCACCGGCACCTTTAAAATTACGATATCCTGCGTATCTATCCAATTCGGCCATGAGAAGATTATCAAATTGTTCGGGGGAAATATTAAAAGTTAATATGCAGAGCTCACGATCGTTCCGAAGTATTTCTTTCTGTGTGCAATAAACATTAGTTTCAGGTAGTTTATCAATTTGATATTGACTACACATTTCAGGGAAAATATCAGCAAACGCTTTAAATTTATCGATGTTATGCTCACATTCAATTACTAGAGCACCATTTATAGCGATGTAAGCTATTGGATAATTTGAAGAATTTTCAATGCCATTATTAATGGCTGTACAAAGATCCGAAGCTACATTATTTAATTGCACATACATTTAAGCAGACTCACTGTTGTTATAAATTTCAAATTTCATCTATTATAAGGCAATATGTGCAAAAAAGCATTAATTTTTCAATAGATCACGCGCTTTGTTGCGCTCAAGAATAATTCAAATTTTCCAAATATCCCGGCAGTTATAAAATATTTATATGCTTACAAATTGGATGACATCATGCCAAATAAATGGCTGAATCAGAAAGGTATCAAGATTAAGAAGCAACGGCATAAAATTGCTAATTGGTCGAATGCTTCCTACAGCTCAGTGAGAGAACTACTGGAAACAAAGAACGCTAACAAACTTCGAAGAAGCAACAGGCCGCAAATTGAAGCACTGCAATTATGATTTGAGTGCACTATTAAAATATCAATTTAATAATATTAGACTTATAAAATCAAAACGACCTCTAACCGACAATTGGACGGATATATAATCATCAATTAGACGAACATAAAAATAATTATCCCCGCATAAAATAGTGATAATTTTTTATGCGCAAATATGAGAGCAAAATGTATAATCGGTATATTAAAACCAATATTTTCAATGCGTTAAAAGATACACCTGTTGTATACATAATGGGACCTAGGCAATCGGGAAAAACAACTATTGTTAAAGATATTATCAATGAAAAATGGGAATACATATCTTTAGATGATGCAGCTCAGCTCAATATTGCAAAATCAGATCCAGTAGGATTTATACGTAATATTCCTAAAGAAAAATCTATTGTACTGGATGAAGTTCAACGATTACCGGAAATATTTGTTTCAATAAAACAAGCTGTTGATGAAAATCGAACACCTGGTCGTTTTCTATTAACGGGATCAGCAAATGCTTTATTGCTTCCAACCCTGTCAGATTCATTAGCTGGACGCATTTTCCCACTACAGAGATAAAGACAAAATAGAGGTAGACATTGTTATTGAAAATAGCATTGATGAAGTTATTGGCATTGAAGTTAAAGCAACAGCATCAATTAACCCAAGTGATTTGCATGGTCTAAAAAATTAAAAGAAATAGCTGATAAAAATTTAAAATTGGAATTCTATTGTACGATGGTGATCATACAACCTCATTTGGCGATAAACTATTTGCTGTGCCTATTGCTTCTTTATGGAGCTAAAAGCTGCTTTTAAGCTTCAACTTCAATGTTGGCTACCATCTGACTATTCAAAAAATCCGTAATACGTTGCATCGGTTTTCGTAAGCGCTCTACATCCCGTATGATATACCCTGCTGTTACATCATTAGTCATCTTGTGATTTAACAAGCGTTTCAATGCATAGGCTGGTAAATCCAAACTTTCTGCTGTGGTAGCAAGGTTCTTCTCAAATCATGAACTGTGAATGTCACTCCTGATAACTCAGCCACTTTAAGCATGGCTTTTCTGGGTTCTATAATATGGCCTCGCAAAAAAGGGAAATAATCAGCTCAATACTTCCACTTTAGGTGCTGAATATATAAAATTGATGGGCTAAAAATACACTTTTCAAGGATAAGAATTTTTTTGCAACAGAGCCATTAAAACCAGTCAAGCTCGCAAAAGCATTGTCTGATCATTCAATTAACGGTTGGTTTACATTATTACAAGGAATAGTATATTTTTTCATACTCAGGCTTTCAATTTTAAATGGCGGGTAATCATTTTGAATGACAATGACTGAGAACCATAAAATTTTTCCAACACCCGGAAATTCAAATTTTTGCTCAATATGCCAGTAATTTATCCCCGCGATTTTGCCTTTTTGGACGACCTCGGCAGGCTCCAGTGGTATAGGATTTGTTGTTAGCTTATATCGAATGATGATTGATCTCATATCGCCCAAAAAAACAGCCAGCCCAGCCCATGCTTCATTGCTATAATATTTTCCAACGTCTACTTTCTTCTCCCGTAGTTTCAGCTGTTGGTAATCGGCTGTTACTGTTTGCCTCAAAACGTTACTGGTCCATGCTGTGACTTCTTTATCACTTGGAAGTGCATAAGCTGATAGGGATACAAAAAGAAAACAAACCATGGCTGCTCGGAGCATATATTTCATAAAGATCGTCCTTGTAAGACTTTTCGTGTACATCAAAATGCACCTTTATTCCAATTGTAGTCCAGTTTGGCATATTCTTCGCTGTCTAACTCTTTTTAGGCTCTGTTGCAAAAAATTCTTATCCTTGAAAAGTGTATTTTTAACCCATCAATTTTATATATTCAGCACCTAAAGTGGAAATATTGAGCTGATTATTTCCCTTTTTACGACTTAAGTGGAGAATATTTTTCTGATTTAAACGAAGTTTAATGTTTTGCAACGGAGCCATAATTTGTATCATGTTTTATAGACTTTCTTATCTCTTCAGGATGAGCTTCCCCCGATAGTTCTGGTCCACCAGATTGTGTGTATGAAAACATTGATGCTGACTCAAAAGATCTAGAGGCACCTACACTGGTTCCTTCTTCTTTACCTGCAAAATATCTTTTAGCATAGGGATATTGAAAATATGTTCTCATTAATTCCATCTTTTAAACTCCAGTTGCTCAACATTTCACGATATTCTCGGGTATAATGAGCTCTATATTTAAAAAGTACATTCTGTACTGGTCTAGACTCTTGGTTTGCTGGTATAGATACTAAATGAGGGTATGACTTCACTTGACTATAGGCATGAGATAGAACCTCTATAGCTTTTTTATCCTGAAGCTCTACTGGTGTTACCCATCTCTATCAAAACCCTGTAAGTAATACGTATTCCCACATTGATAAACTGCAGTCAGGTGATTGAAAATCCTCGTACGGAAGCATCGCTAGATTTGATATATTCAAAAACAGGTTAAAACCGTCTTAAATATGTTTTTTGTTGATTTAAGCCTGTTTTAACGTAAAATTGAAAATATGCTGTTTTTAGTGAAATCAAGATCTTGACACCTTCATTTAGCGCTAAATATCTGGCACCATAGAGCCGCTTCGAACTTTTTCGAGCAAATAAAGTCATTAAATTTAAAGAAATAGATTTTATTTGGTCAATGTCAAATCTAGAGATGCTTCCGTTATTTTAATTAAAGCCTTACAGAATAAAGGCCAGAGATAGATTTTACAATTTCAGCTGCTTTTTTTGGATTATAATACAAGGAGTTAATATGAAAAATTGTTTTCTGTTACCTATGGTTTTAAGCCTAGGAGCGGGTAGCCTTTATGCCGGAACTATGGGTTCAATCGAACCTGTTTCCAATTTTGGTGGTTTTTATATTGGATTGGGTTCTGGTATCACAACAGTATTTACTAAAGACAGTTTCTCCACCGCTCGATCTGATGGGTTAGGTGGGAATGCTGACACAAATAGATATACCAATACCGCTGTATTATTCACGGGTCAAATTGGTTATGGCGCGATGTTTAATCAGAAAACCTATCTTGGTGCCAAAGCTTCAATCTATTACACCCCATTGGAGACTCTGGATGAAACCGGCTTTTCAACTGCTGCTGGTAATGTTTTGATTGTAGGGAATAACTCCTTCGCTACCTCATTAAAACCCATTTACAATATTGATGCTGTTTTGGGTTATGAAGTGACTCCACATTTTTTACCCTTTGTTGAGGCTGGGGTTAGCTTTGCTAATGCTAAACGCAATTATGTCTTTAAGCGCACAAGAACTAATATTGCTGCCGTTACTAATGTTGGATATCAATCTTCATTAAATTTGGATAAATATAAAACTGGTTATAATGTTGGTCTAGGATTAAATTATCTCGCCGCAAGCAACTGGGTATTATCCACAGAGCTCGTTTATAACTATCTGGGCAGTAAGTCAGATTCCGTTATGGTTAACATTCCACTAACCACGACGACGGAAACTCAATCACGAACTATCCGTAATAGCGACGTAGCGATGTTTGCTAGCATATCGTATTTAATGAATGCCTAGAATCGCGAGCAAAATAACTGATTCTTCGCGCCTTTGCGTGGAATTTAATAGTTAAAAAATTTAAGCCAAGATGGTTCTTTTGCACTGATCCTGCCCTGATTGAAAATCAATTAATTATATTTGACAGTGACTTGCATAAATATCTTGGAAAACTCATTCATACTATAAGGATGAATTAAGAATGAAAGTGAAACTGATTTGGGCTGTCTCTTTAATTGTTGGCTGGAGCACCTCAATAAACGCTGGAAAAAATGGGAGAACAAATAGGCTCTAACGGAAGAATTTATTTAGAAGGTGCGTTTGGTGGTGCTTATAGAGATGTTCCTATGTTGCGAAGTTTGTCCTATGCTGCAAGTGTCCTAGGTCATGAAGCAGGTCCGATTACAGCTAATGACAAAATTGTAAATCAATGGGGTTGGACCGTGGGTGGTAATTTAGGATATAACTTCAACAACTTCATTGCGGCAGAATTTGGCTTGTATTATATTCAAAAAGTAAAATACATTGCAGGGCAAGGATCCATTTTACGTTAACCCCGAAGGCCAATTATCACATTTTGGATACTCCAATTGGTTGTTTTATTTAGCACCCAAAATAACTTTTCTTCGACTTAAAAATTTTAATACCTATGTTAAATTTGGTATTGGCATAAATCATTATAATTTTATTAATAACACAACATTTATGTACTATCACTCTGGTAATTATTATGGAACATGGCAACACTCTTCCTTTAATGGGATTGCTCCCTTGTTTGCTGTAGGAGCGTCTCACGATTTAAATCAAAATCTATACATTGGGGTTCAATATATGCGGTTTGGTAGCTCTTGGAATACCAGTAAAATACACAGTCAAAATCAAGTATTTGAACATAGAGGCCTGGGAAATTCTTGGACGACACCTACAACCAGTGCTATTGATATGTTACAAGTTAGTTTGGGCTATAGATTTTTGAAGACTCTTTTGGGGTTCGTCGCCAAAATAATAATAGGTGCAAGATGTATGGAGCTCGAACTGAAGTATCCTTCACCAATGAACAATTCGGCCTGTACCGTTGAGAGATGAACAAAATTTAAGAGGCTCTATATTGAATCTTTTTTGCAACAGAGCCCTCTTTAATGGCGCTTCATCTCAAGAATCGCAGTGGGTCTGACAAATCGAGCACCCGCTTGAGTTTATACCATAAACTTTCATCAGGTTGTGATAAGACTAACCCACCGTCCCCTTATAAACCCCACCACCGCCAAAAATGCTGGCATACACGGTGAATGCATCTGGGGCAAATATTCTTAAAATGAGAAAGGAATTTAAACCGCTATTCACCGCCGACCAACTCAAACCGCCATCATTACTCTTAAAAACACCGCCACCAAAAGTACCTGTGTAGACGGTATTCGTATCCAACGCAAACACGCTGTTAATTCTCAAATAGGTGATGCCGTTATTGATGGCCGTCCAGTTCATCCCCCCATTCACGGTTTTAAACACGCCACCACCATCAGTGCCGGCATACACCGTAGCCGCATCCACGGCCGCTAAACTTTGGATAGACAAGTTGGTTATCCCCGTATTCACCGGCGTCCAGTTGGCTCCACCATCCACGGTTTTAAACACACCACCATTTATCGTGCCGGCATACACCGTAGTCGTATCCACGGCCGCTAAACTTTGGATAGACAAGTCGGTTATCCCTGTATTCACCGGCGTCCAGTTGGCTCCGCCATCCACGGTTTTAAACACGCCACCGCCATTGGTACCGGCATACACTGTAGTCGCATCCGCGGCAACCACGCTGACAGTATCAAGTGTGGTGATGCCGTTGTTGATGGCCATCCAGTTGGCTCCGCCATCCACCGTTTTAAACACCCCGCCGCCACTACCGACATACGCGAGGTTTGGTGTTACAGCATACACACTAGCCACAAAAAAATCGGTTAATCCGGTATTCATAGCCGTCCAGTTAGCCCCGCCATCTACGGTCTTAAACACCCCACTGCCATTAGTACCGGCATAGACCAAATTGCTATCCACTGCAAACAAACCAAACACATTAACAGCCGTCAACCCCGTATTCATAACATTCCAATTGGTACCGCCATCGGTGGTCTTAAACACCCCACTGCCATTAGTGCCTGCATAGACAGTATTTGCATCCTGAGCCAACAAAGACTCTATAAAAAGATTGGTGATGCCGTTATTGACCGCCGTCCAATTGGCTCCGCCATCCACGGTTTTAAACACGCCACCGCCATTGGTGCCGGCATATACCGTAGTCGCATCCACGGCCGATAAACTGAGGATAAACAAGTTGGTTATCCCCGTATTCACCGGTGTCCAGTTGGCTCCGCCATTCACGGTTTTAAACACGCCACCACCATTAGTGCCGGCATACACCGTAGTCGCATCCACGGCCGCTAAACTGCGGATAGACAAGTTGGTTATTCCCGTATTCACCGGCGTCCAGTTGGCTCCGCCATCCACGGTTTTAAACACACCGCCATTTATCGTGCCGGCATACACCGTAGCCGCATCCACGGCCGATAAACTGCGGATAAGCAAGTCGGTTATCCCCGTATTCACCGGCGTCCAGTTGGCTCCGCCATCCACGGTTTTAAACACGCCATTGCCGGTCCCAGCATACACCGTAGACGGATCCACGGCCGCTAAACTTTGGATAGACAAGTTGGTTATCCCCGTATTCACCGGCGTCCAGTTGGCTCCGCCATCCACGGTTTTAAACACACCACCATTTATCGTGCCGGCATACGCCGTATTGGCATCCAAGGCTGCCACACTTAACACGACCGTATTGTCTCCCAGGCCATTATTCACGTTAACCCAGTTGCCGCCTCCGTCCGTCGATTTAAAATTCCGGCACTCGTGCCGACGTACACAAT
>NZ_CALJ01000256.1 GCF_000308315.1 Legionella tunisiensis
AGCAAGAGATGAGGTATCACTCGACCGTTTGACATTGAGAGCCCGTTGAGTTGGAGGAGAAACTTTGCTAGTTGCGATATTGCATGCGATTTCGATATAAACCGGTTTTTCTTTTCCAGTGCAATTGCGATGGCAGTATCAATTTGCATCGGCGCATCACTTGGTCTATGAATAAATACACTATGCGCTGTAATTTTCGCAAATATTTCGCGAACGTAACTATAATTTTCCGTTGCCAACGTATGGTGTAAAATTTCCGCATCCTGCACGGAGTTTGTATTAGGGCCACCTGAAACAACAATGACTGGCAGATTCTCAGCATAAGCCCCTGCAATCGCATTAACAGCACTTAAGCCGCCAACACTATAGGTAACAATTAATGCGGAAACGCCTTTAATACGCGCATAACCATCTGCTGCATAGCCTGCATTCAGCTCATTACAACAATTGATCATTTGAAGGGAAGTATTTTTTAATAACTCGTCCAATAAGCTCAGGTTATAGTCTCCGGGAATAGCAAAGTAATCGTTCATTCCTAATTCTTGGAAGCGTTGTGCGAGATAAGTACCTACAGTAGACATAAGAAATCCTTTTTCGTAAGATACTGGCAGAGAATTAAATTTATTATGGCAGTGAGTTTCTGGTTCTTCAAGAATGCTATCTCAAGAAGAGGTATACTTCATTAAGCGAAACCAGAATTCCTCTCAAAATGGTTCATCGGCCAGTTTAATTAATTTGTTGGGATCATTAAAATTGATCAATGAACTTTGCGACTCGATTTTGTTCACCATAAAATCTGCGCAAGGCTTTATAAACCCTTTAATATCATCCCAATATTCATATTCTTCACCAACACAAATTGATTTAGCTCGCTTCATCACAGGCTGATGCACATTAGGTAAACGACTTATTACCCAGTCTGCTGCAGCAGGTTTAGATCTTATCGTGTTTGTTTCTAAAGTACTCCAGATTCGCGCGTAAGTCAGTAAAACATTTCGAGTATCATGCTCAAGATCTGTGGCCAGTCTATCTAAATCGTAAAGCATAGCCTTGATAAAATCTTGATAGGGCACAGACATTAATAGCTGCCCAGGTTCTAACCCCCCATAGAGTTTGACTCTTTAATAAAACTTGAGTAACAATCAGCGCCAGATCAGGCATCTCAGGAGTCTGCCAGGGTTCAATCATCCCTTCTTCAAAAGATTCACGCAACCAATCGCCATATTGAAAATCAAAGTGAGGGGGGATACTGCCAAGGATTAATCATTGCCCTCGCAACAATGGTCATTTCAAGAGGCAATTTTGAGCTTTTCATGTAAATACCAGAAATTTGCAGAAGATTGGCAACTAATCTGGTTTTTTCCTCTGCGGTTGTCATACGTTTAGTAACAACAAATAAATCAATATCGCTGTATTTTTGCAATCCACCTACAAGCGATGAGCCATAAAGATAAACACCCAAAAGATCAGGCCCGAAAATCATTTGCAATAATTCCAGGCTATCTTTGAGTTGTTGCTGCATTTCATAGCTATAAATACGTGTCATAGGTTTTTATTAATTTGCTAGAGGCATAGATATATTACCAGAAACTCACGATATACCCGCTATACGTGTTATATCTTTCTCACCACATTCAAGGTAAATCATTAGATAAGCCAACAAGCGAGATAATAAAACTAATGACTGCTCATTCCAGGTCAATGATATTAGAGGAAGCATAGTAAGTTTCACTCAACCTATTTCCTTTTCATTACCTCATAGTTTGCCAAGAGATGAGGACGACCTAACCTAGTTACGAACCGCCGCATGTAAAAATCTACCGTTTTATACAGATAACCATTATTCTTAAGAGAATTAGGAGAATATAAAGCATATAGGCCTACTACTCCCAAGAGTGATTAAATGAAAACTGAATGAAACGGCATCGTCAAGTTAACTTTTACGTTACACTACGCTTTATTTAGCTGGTGAAAAGATGTTGGAGCAAAAGCCGAAAAGATATCGTTATCCCGTAGAGATAATCAGTATAGCGGTATGGAGTTATCACCGGTTTAATGACAGTTACCGAGATGTTTCAGAGCGGTTACTGTATCGAGGGATTGAAGTGAGCTATGAGAGCATACGCCAATGGTGCATCAAATTTGGCCCTCATTTTAAGCATGTGGTTAAGAAGCGAGAGCCATGGCCATCCGATAAATGGCATTTAGATGAGCAACAACTGCGCATTAACGGCGAGACGTATTATTTATGGCGCGCGGTGAATGAGGAAGGCTATGAGCTGGATGTGTTGCTGCAAAAGAGCCGTAACAAAAAAGCAGCCATCCGCTTTCTATCCCGCTTATTGAACGCCTATCCCAAACCACGGGTCATGGTAACCGACAAACTGAGAAGCTACACGAAACCGATTCAACAGATGAGTAAAGGCACAGCGCATCGTTCCCATAAAAGGCTCAATAACCGCGCCGAGAGTGCCCATCAGCCTACACGCAGGAAAGAAAAATGCCTCATCCGTTTCAAATCACCCAGAAGCGCTCAAAATGTTCTGGCGCTCATGGGGAAAACCAGAAATCTCTTCGCTATCGCCGTTGGTCGTTACACGAACTCGGCAGCAAAGCAACGAGT
>NZ_CALJ01000255.1 GCF_000308315.1 Legionella tunisiensis
ATAAAGATTAAATCCATCAATATAGATACTAGTGCGTTTATTATTCATATTTTTACACCAGAAAAAACAAGAGCCTCCGAAGAGGCTCTGTGCCCTAGGAGCAGAGTCCTAGGGGAAGTAGTATCATTATTGTACTAAGAATTATCATATCCGTCAAATACCAAAAAATTATTTCAACCTATAATTTCTATACTAGCCGCCATCTTCTTTATCAAAAAATCGGTAATGCGTTGCATCGGTTTTCGTAAGCGCTCCACATCCCGCATGATATACCCTGCTGTTACATCATTAGTCATCTTATGATTCAACAACCGCTTTAATGCATAAGCAGGTAAATCCAAACTTTCTGCTGTGGTAGCGAAGGTTCTTCTCAAATCATGAACAGTGAATGGCACTCCTGATAACTCAGCCACTTTAAGCATAGCTTTTCTGGGTTCTATAATATGGCCTGTTTGACTTGGTGCGGGAAAAACAAATTCACTGACTTTGAATTGCCTCCTTCGCCAAAATAGTTCGTATAGAAAATCTGACATAGGCAAAGTATGGATTTCTCTATTCTTTGTATCTTGGACAGTAAAGGTTTTAGCTTTGAAATCTACGTCATTCCATCGTAGAGAGGCAGCCTCCATTCTACGAAGACCAGTAAATAAAATTAATAAAAATAATCTTTCCACATCATGGCCTGCGGATAATCCCCCTCTTCCCCTAAACGGGTTAATCCTTCGCGCCATGCAGCGAGTTGATGCCCTTTAATAAAGGTACTCTTACGGTCTACTCGAAACCAACTACGGGTATGGGATAGATATTCAACGGGATTTACTGCAACTACCAGTTGGCCATCGTCAAGTTGATATTCATGAACTGCAAAGTTGAATACCGCACGTAGCACTCGCATGGCATAATTCGCACGCGCTTTACTATTGGTCTGTCCATATTGAGCATGACGCTTGGCAATCATCTCGCGTGTAATATTAATTAATGGCTTATCCAACCAATCCGGCATTACTTGCTGTAAAATACCTTGATAATCCTTGATGGTTAGCGACTTTAAATCTTTACGCGCTTTCAGATAATCATTGAAAACCTGCTTCAAAGACATTGTTCTAATTTTATTGGCTTTCTTCTCGGCAATCGGGTTATCCCCTTTTGCGATTTGGCCTAATACATGTTTTGCCTGCTTACGTGCTTCCTCAGCTGTTAGTTGCCCATATTTCCCTAAAGTAATGCGTTTTACTTTATTGGCGATGCGCGTTTCTACAATAAAACTTTTAACCCCATTTGAAGTAACCCGGAGTGCAAAGCCCTTTAATTGTTCGTCTCGATAAAATACCTGGTCTTTTCGCCCGGGTGATTTGATTTTATCGATGACCGATTTGGTGAGTTTGATTGATTTACTAGTTTCCATAAAAGCCCCTTGGCAAATATACCGTAGAATTTCATGTAGACGCCATGTAGACAGATTATTTAAAACACGATAGAAATTAAAAAGCTGAATAAGGCTTAATATACTTGATTTTAAAAGGATATTAAAGAATTTTAAAATTCAATGAGAGATGTTAAAAGAGTCTATTTTAGGACTGAAAATCCTCGTGTCGGCAGTTCGATTCTGCCTCTGGCCACCATGAGAATCAAAGAGTTACGTTAAATTCCCTCTTTTGACTCAATATTTTTTGCTGCAAGGTCACGAAAAACGTATTGAAGATGGTCTACATGAAATAATGTCAGTAAACTTAATATGACGTTAATGACAGAGTAATATATTTACTAATTGAATAAAATAAACCCGACCGAGTGGGTCTGCATATCAATTATCATTGACCTATCAGGAAAGAAGAATTCAATCAGGCAAAAGGGATCCAGGCAAGGGTATTATTTCCCTTTGTCTCTGGATTCAGACTCTCATTCTCAAATATCAATAGAAAAATACGTAGTCTTCCTTTTACAAGATGCTAATCTGCCTCAGGAAAAGCGCATCCTGCTATACATAACTCCAAACACCTACTCATCTGAAAGCCGCTTTTATTTCTTGCCTAATGAGGTACAAAAGTGGGTCGTCTTTCATTCTCTGATACATAAAGGAAAAGAGATCTCCTTTCTCTTATGAATGAATAAAATAAATCCAAACTCGCAATGAAAATCCTGGAGGAAAATAGACAATTTTTTGTCCCTAATATGAAAAAATTTAATTGTCATAGGCAAATTCAAACAACTGGCGTAGTCGGATCTCTGGCCGACGGAGAGCTGTGCCTATTTCCTCAAAAAAGTGTATTTGAAGAGCATTTACTCCGAACTATCGAGCGGCATCTCTTGGTAGTCGACTGTTGTACGACGCAACGCGAGCTCCCCACTCCAACAGGTTTTTATTGCAATCATCTTTATCTAAAATCACCTCAATAAAGCATAAGGTATCTGATTTTCTAGCTTCCTCGATTGCATCAAGAAGTGCTTGATGTGTAGGTGCTCTGAAAGTTCGTGCTTTTGCTTGTTTGCCATTAAAAACATTCACTAAATCAGCATAATGCCAATTATTAATCACATTATACGGACCATCATGAATTTGAACCTCAATCGTATAAGAGGCATTATTCATTAAAAAGATGATTGGTTTAAACCCATAGCGAATGAGTGTAGAAAGCTCCTGGGCACTCATTTGAAAAGAACCATCGCCAATCAGGGCAATAACACGCTTTTTATTATGAAGTGCTGCTTGCATACCCAAAAGTGCCCCCACAGACCATCCAATAGATCCATATTGCATTTGAATTTCAAATGGGCAATCTTCTGGTAAATTAAGACGCATACCATTAAACCAAGAATCACCTGTCTCTGCCAAAACGCCATAATCACTACTGAGAAGTTTCTGAATTTGGCCAAATAGAAATCGCGTAGTGAGCGGTGAGTTCAGATCATCAGGCTCGTCATATAGAGGTGCGGAGCCAGCGATTCGTTTATAGGCTTTGAACGAAGCATCATTGAATTTCAATTTTCCTTTAAGCCTTGCAAGAACTCATTCATGTACACATTGGTATACACTTTACCGGCTATAGAAATACTTCCATCTGCAATGACAATGAGCTTCTTAGGCTGGATATTACATACATGCCCAACAGTCGTATAATCATTAAAATTAGGTCCTACAAAGAAATACAGATCA
>NZ_CALJ01000254.1 GCF_000308315.1 Legionella tunisiensis
TTATAAAGTCGAACAGCGTTAGAACCACTTTTTTATGCCCGTCTGCAGCCGCTTTTTTATGGCTTCATTATTCCCATCGCTAGGGTCAACACCATCAATTTCTAATAGTCGATTCACAACATCAAGGTGTCCGTTTGCGGCAGCCCATCTTATTGCTGCATTGTTTCTAGCTGCGGGGGCAACGCCATCGCATTCTAACAATCGGTTCACAATGTCAAGATGACCCTTTGAGGCTGCATATCCTATTACTAAATTATTATCAGCAGCAGGGTCGACCCCTTCTATCGCTAATAATCGATTCACAACGTCAAGATGCCCATTATGGGCTGCCCAGATTATTGCTTCATTATCATCGTCTGCAGGGTCAACGCCATCGAATTCTAATAATCGGTTAACCACGTCAAGATGCCCGTTTCTGGCTGCCAACCTTACGGCTAAATTACGATCGGCTGTAGGGTCAGCACCGTTTAATAATTCTATTTCCAATTCTTTTAAGTTGCCATTTTTGCATGCGATACATAATCGATTCATATGTCTTTTGCTCTGTAATGTTTATGTCAATGTGGAATACAGTATATCTTGATTAATAATTTTTGTAAACAAATTATACATAATGAATGAAATTAATTCTGTTCGCGGCGCCATCAACTTAACCTCGAAGTAAACATAGCCTGGGTGAAGGTCTGCAAGACCGTAACCCGGGTTTCACTTCGTTTCACCCAGGCTTGTATCTTTAAACGGTAAGCAGAAATGCTTAATCTCAAGGGCACTTGGGATGGGAGAAGAGAGCTTGTACCCAGGCAAGGCAAAAAGCCTGTTTTGTAGATTAGGCCCTTCTCCCCACTTATCAATCGACCGAACAGTATCTTAGGCCGCTCGTCAAAGTAAGCCTGTATTCGCAAGCTTGGTCAACGATAAATAACCCCAAGTATTTTACAGCCCATCGGAGATTAGCATGAGTGTATATGAATTTGTAGGCGTAGATATTGCCAAAGATAAATTTGATAGTTCTCTATGTATTAACAATCGCTATAAGCATGCTGTTTTCTCGAATACCAGTCAGGGTCATAACGAGTTTTTAAAGTATTTAAATCAGTCTACAGTTTCTCCTTGGGTCTGTATGGAAACAACGGGGCATTACAGTGAAGAATTAGCTGATTTCTTAGTCAGGAAAGGTATTCGTGTGAGCGTAATTAATCCTTTTCAAATTAAGAGTTTTGCTAGAGCTTCTTTGGCACGCAATAAAAATGACAGGGTTGACGCTAAGCTTATTGCTCAATTTAGTCAACGTATGGAGCCACGACTTTATCAATCTACTCCAACAGAACAAAAGGAGATGAAAGAACTAACCAAAGTGCTTGATATGCTCAAAGCACAAGTAACCCAATTAACCAACCAATTACATAGTATTCGAGGTACTGCAGCCCAAAATTCCTTAAAGAAAATGATTCAGAAATTGGAGCAGGAAATAGAATGTATCCAGAAAAAATCGATGAGCTGATTACTAATAACCAGCAACTTAAAGAAAAATTGGAATTATTAATGTCAATTAAAGGCATCGGCAAACTCACCTCTTACTATATCCTCGCCCGTATGCCTGATATTCATTCCTTTCAAACTGCTAAACAGTTCGCTGCCTATATCGGCATTACTCCAAAACAACATCAATCAGGCACCTTCAGCGGCAAAACCACCATATCCAGGCTCGGCGATAGTCGCTTAAGAAAGGCTCTCTATATGGCTGCTTTAGTCGCCAAACGATATAACAAAGCTCTACATAGCTTTGTAAATAGACTGCAGGAAAAAGGTAAAACACCAAAAACAATCGTCTGTGCTGTTATGCGCAAACTAGCTCATATTAGCTTTGGTGTTCTTAAAAACAAACAACCTTTTAATGAAAATTTCGCTTGTTTTTAAAGACAGTATCTACCCATAGCGGTCGTGCCCTGACCCGACTTACGCCGCTGGCGCCGCAGAAACGATGTCGCTTCTCTCCAGCTCCACACATGGTACTGCTTTGGTTTGAAGAGGTTGAAAAAAGTAGGGAGTTGCTTTAACGATACAGGTGTAGCCTTGGGGTGAGCAATTCCGGCCTCCAAAGGTAATTCTTTTTCCGAATTAACCATGTCCTCAGGTTTTTCTTTGACGGAATCAACCAACGTGTCTAACGTTTTGTGATAAGCAGGTATTAAAACATCTTTCAAATAGCTGACTCGTCGCTCTTCATCTGGTTTTAGAGAACGGAATGATTTTAATCCCTCGAGATAGGTTAATTCACTTTTCGCCGCATTATAGTGATAATCCAACTCTTCTTTTGTCTTGAAAGTCAGTATTTCATAAGCACTACCTTCAATGTAATGTTTGTAATAGGCAGCGGTCGCTTCGTTTGCTTTTTGAATTAATCTCTCTTTACCTTTTTCATTCAACGCAAAATTAGTACCACTAATACCTAAATCATTACTCGAAATAATTTGAAATCCATATTTATCCAATTTATTAGTATCTTCTATCGGACTGGAAATAACCGCTTGCAACCAACACCACAAATCCCATTCCTGTGATTGTTTTGACGTTTTATTCCAAATGGCATTGGTTTCAAAAGAACTGTCAATACGTAATCCTAAGACACTAGGATTAATGCCATTATTTATTCCATAGGAAGAAGCATATCGTTCATCGGAAAAGTATTCGATAGGAAAATTATCTAACAGACCACCATCAACGTAAGGAACATAGTTAGGATCTCTTGCTTTTTCAGCGGTCATATCGTGTTCAATTTGACCTGTTTTTTATTAAGATAAACCGTTTCAAAAAAGCAGGAATTGACGATGAAATTCTTACCGCGTGAGCAATGGGCAAGTCAGGTGTTGTTGCGGCAGAAAAAATATCAGTTTTCTCAGTTTGCAAATTCGTTCCAGTAACAATTAATTCCTTAAACTGATTTCTTTTTCTAAATTTTGTTCTTCTTGATTTTTTTAATTGCGTTTTGCAAATCCTGAAAAGTAGCGTTCTTTTTACCTAGTTTTGCCTCTACTTTCTCTTCCAACCACTGGCGCAATACTTCTCCTTGGTAAAATCCATGTTTATAGCCAAGAAGTCCTTTCAATCCAGAAAAAACACCGCCGGTAATACGGTTGAAAAACGTATTAGGATGATCCATGAATTGACTGAAATCCAGGGATCTCAATTCATCTTCAATTTCTTTTTGACTATATCCGAGCGCTATCAGCATCGCGGTAATCGCACCGGCTGAACTTCCGGCCACAGTCGTTAAAGTGGGTATTACATTTTTTCGTTGAGAACTTGTAAGGCGCCCACATAACCCACTCCTTTGATGCCATCACCTCTCAACACGAGAATGGTAATGGAAGGGCTCGGAATAGTGACGGTAATAGGCATACGGCTTCCTATCGTGCTTATAACGAATAGAAGCATTATAAACCGTAAATTATTAACATATTGTTAAGAAAACGATCAAATTATGTTAAGCGATAGGTGAAACCGAGTCAAAACCAAGCAAAAATTACCAACGCTCGTCCACTTTGCGGGCTCCAATGTACTCGTCAATTCGACGTTGCGTGGCAGGTGAGATGTCGTGCGGAAGAGCGTGTAATTCAAACCATTGAGCATCTAAAATTTCCGCAGAACTGACCAATTCTTTTCAAATTTATCGACGAGATAAAACACAACATAGTCATCCCTTTTTCCCGGTGATTATGGTAAACACTGAATAATTTGGGCAGAGTCAAACACTTTACCCCAACTTCTTCAAAAAGTTCTCGCTGAACAGCCTCTATAGGCGTTTCGCCCTTTTCCACCGCTCCGCCAATCGTATACCAGCCAGGCGTATAGCTATGTTTTACCAACAACACTTTATCCTCATTAATAACCAAAGCCCGAGCACCAATTGTTTTATGACCAAACATCGATAAAATGATTTTTTAATTTGCCATAAATAATTGCGCACTATTTTCTTCTCCTGATTCAATAGAGTCTCTTCAATAATTATCTTATTTTAGCTTCGCAGATAGAGCAGACACAATAAGGCATAAAACACGAGTCACTAAATATTCAAATAAATATCAATGTGATCTTTTTTGTTTTTTGTTATTATCTCCTCTTTTCAAATCATGAAGAACTAGATATCGATGGATCAGAAATTATTTGAACAAGATTTTGAAACATTCAATCATATTTGGAACACAGACATTGTCCCTTTTTTGAAAAACTCTTGGCCTATATTGGAAATTGCGATCCCCGTAGAGTGATTATTCAGCGATCGATAGAGAATTCCTGGAGCAACTATATACAACTGCATATGGGTTTGGAACGCAACATTCAACTGCATTTTAAAAATAAAACACTCACTTCTGTCCAGGCTAAATTTGTTGCCAACTATATTAGAGAGATACACACGAGTCTTAATACAGACAGACAAACATTGAAACAAGCGATTGGAGAAAGAAAACACTTCCTAAACTATCCTTTACCAATGCCTATGCTCGAAGAGCAAATAGAAACCCATGAAATTTTTCCTGATAATCCAGTTTACTACAAGGTTAGTTTTTAGATTGCAAAGCCTGCCCTAGCAGTAACTATTGAGAGGATATGTTAATATTATTCTTTCGTATTACGCACAAAACGCATCAAGGCATAGTTCGCGCGCTTTTCAGCTTCGTTCATTGCTTCTGCAGGTGTTTTTATTCCAGAAAATATGGCCTCTAGCGCTTCATCATTAATGATTCGAATTTGATTCTGAGGGCCAAAATTAACGATTGTTTGTTTAGCCTGCAGCCCCATTAAATCAGCCTGGGCAAGCTTCAGTACGGGATGTTTGCTTTCTTGCGCCAACCCAGCATAAATACCGTTGATTCCCAAAGGTAAATAACCCGTTTCTTGATGCCAATGCTGCTGTACTTTAGGTTGGGCAATATAAGCAAAAAAGGCAGCAATCCCACGATAAACTTCCGCTGTTTGCCCAGCAACTGCCCACAAAGCGGCACCACCGGTAACATTGTTGTATCGTCTTGAACTCGCTTGCGTATCCAACGGTAATGCTGCCACCCCTAGCCGAAAATTAACCAATTCGGATAAACTATTATAGGCTCCCGATGACTGGCTGAATAAAGGGCATCGTCCACTCGTAAATAAAACCGTTGCATCGCTAGTACGCCCACCATACTCAAAATAATGCTTTTGTTGCCATTTTTTAACCGCTCAAGATGGTTAATAACCGCTGGATTGTTGTAACTAACTATTGCTCGTTCTGCATCAAGCATTGGCAACCCATGGATGGCAGAAAAGGATTCGATTTGTATCCAGGCAGGATACGCTGTTGTATAAGCACAGGCATAACCAATCTGTCTTAGCTTGGCAGCCAGCACTTCCATCTCATCCCAGGTACTTGGAAACACAGAATAGCCCGCTTTCGCCAAAGCATCGGCATTGTAATATATAACTGGAATAGAGGTATTAAATGGCATCGCCAATAAACGGTCTGCCTCACTGTAAAAAGCACGCAACGCAGGTAAAAAATGGTCTTTAGGTAAAACAAACCCTTGCTCTTGCATCAATTCATCCAAGGGCTTGGTAATCCCTTGTGGATAAAGCATGGTTGCGGTACCTACCTCAAAAATTTGTACGATTGCAGGAGGCTGTTTAGCGCGAAAAGCGGCGGCAAAGCTTGTTATCGCCTCGATATACTCTCCTTTATAAACCAGTTTTACCGTGTAATCATTTTGGCTATGATTAAAATCCGTTGCTAAATGTTTCACTTCAGCACCCAAATGCCCGGCAAGTGAATACCACATAACGAGTTCGGTTTTTGCTGAGCTACTGAAGGGAATTAAAAAAATAATACGAAGAAGAGACACAATAAACATCGTTTGAAGCCCGTTATCTTGTTGAAAAAGCAAGAGAGTGGAGAATCGTACCAATACTTAAGGATTGGAGTCCTCTATCAACGAGGCAATACACCAATACAGTAGGGCTTCGCAAGAAGTCTAGCGACATGATAAAAGATCAGGATAATCACTAAACACGGCATCAACACCCCAATCAAACAGTTTGTTTGCTAATTTTTTGCGATTCACCGTATAAACAAACAACACGTAACCTTGCTCTTTGATTTGCTTTACTCGAGCAGCGTTCAGGGCGCGTTTATTAACATGCACAGAATAACATTGCAGCTCTTTGGCCTTTTTTAACCAGTCCTTATCCCACTCATCTAAAAGTAAGCCCAAAGGCATTTCTGGAGCGAGGGTACGACACAGAGCCAGCGCAGACAATTCAAAACTCGATACCAAGGGTAAGGGTTTGCCTCGAGGCCAATAGCGATGAATATGGGCCAGAACAACAGCCGTTGTTTGCTCAGCACTGCCTGGATAAGGTTTTATTTCAATATTCGCTTTTACATCTGTAAACGTTAACCATTGCAATACATCACGAAAATGCGGGATCTTTTCACCAGAGTAATTACTGGAAAACCAACGGCCTGCATCGAGCGATTGCAAATACTCCGCGTCTACTCGTCCCAGTTCCCCTTTGCCATTGGTGGTTCGCTTAAGGCTTTCATCATGAAAAACAAAGGGTTCACCATCTGCACTGAGCATGACGTCAAACTCAACATAGTGACACCCTAATGTTAAGGCTTTATCAAATGAAGCCAAGGTATTTTCCGGAGCATAAGCCGCCGCACCGCGATGGCCAATTACCTTCTCAATTACTTGTGTTTGCAACTGTATTACCCTCTTGCCTATTTGACGCCAACTCCACAAGTGCACTCATGACCAATTCATTGCTGACTGTCAGTGCAGGAGCAGGAGCAGCAACTGCCGCTGTAAACATAGTATTTGCTTCTTTATAAGCTCTCGGTTGTGATGCCGCAACCTCTCCATCCAGAAAAATTAAGCGATTAAGGCTGTAATTTTGATTGGGGTAAACTTTATTTAATTGCCCTACTTCTGTTTTTACTTCTTCATATAAACGCTGGCGCAACTGCGCTTTAATTTGCTGAATTTCTTCCAGGCTTGGTTTAAATTCCACTGCCCCGATGTCATAAGTTGCACCCGGTTTACTCACATTTTTGGCATTTTTGTAAATATCAGTCAAACTGGCCTGAGGTACTCGCGCTTGCGCAACCACATAGAGCTTTTCCAATCCGGAGCTATCCTGAGAGCGATCAAACTGCGTTAAATGCCATTCTCCACCAGCAATTTTAGCCAAGTTAGACATAATATCAGCACGGGCTTTAACCAAATCCGCATTCGTTAACGTTGCATTAATATTCACTGTCAACAAGGCGGTCTTGGTAGTCACCCATTGTTTAGCAGAAACCTGATACATTACCTTATCCAACACCGTCTTCGGTGGAGGTGTAATGGCGTAGGACAAACCGCCAACCAGTGTCAAAGCAAGCATCCCAGCTAGTTTTTTCATGTATGTCTCCGAAATTAATTCCTGCAAACCAGTTTACACCATGCATGGATGGCTTCCAATTCGTTTATAACGCTAACTTCCATTGATTTAGGAGTCAAATCGGTCTATAACATGTGCACGAGAATACCAAGGGAGTTTTATAAATGATGTCCGTTGATACAATGAAAAAAATGAATCACCCACAACCGAACAAGGTGATTTTCTTGATTACGCACTTTCACACGGCTTTGGTGATATACATTTTAAAGTGGATAGTGAAACGGGCATGAAGGCGATTGTTGCTATCAATAACACCAAACTCGGTCCTGCACTAGGTGGTTGTCGGTTTATTGAATACCCTAATACAGAGAGTGCTATCCTGGATGCCATGCGTCTGGCCAGAGGAATGAGCTATAAAGCAGCGTCTGTTAATCTCCCCCTTGGCGGAGGAAAAGCAGTTATTATTAAACCCTCCAAACCGTTCGATCGTGAGGCTTATATGCACTCTTTTGGTCGATTTGTTAACCAATTGGGTGGACGATATATTACTGCTTTAGACAGCGGTACTTTATTAAGTGACATGGATATTATTGCTCAACACACCCCCTATGTCGCTAGTTTGTCAAGTCATAATGGCGATCCGTCTCCCTCTACTGCCAAAGGCATATTAAGAGGAATCCAGGCTGCGGTAGAATTTAAGTTGGGTAAAAATCACCTCCGCGGGTTACATATTGCTATTCAAGGTTTAGGACATGTTGGTTACCTGTTAGCAGAACATTTACATGAATTAGGCGTCCAATTAACAGTAGCCGATGTTAACAGCCTGGCGGTTGAACGTGCCGTACGCGAATTCGGTGCTGTTGCAGTTCCTACCGAAACGATCCATAAAGTACCTTGCGATGTCTTTGCACCTTGTGCTCTAGGTGCCATCATTAATGACATCAGCATCAATCAATTGCAAACCACTATTATTGCCGGCGCTGCGAATAATCAATTGGCACATAGCTATCACGGCCAACTTTTACATGATAAAGGCATTCTATATGCAACCGATTATGTCATTAACGCCGGTGGATTAATCTTTGCGGCCAGTAAATATTTACATACACCAGAGCATAAGGTCAGCCAACAAATCGATAGTATTGGTACAGCGCTGCTACAGATTTTCACTCGTTCACAACAAGAAAATCGCTCTACCAGTGAAATAGCCGATACCTTGGCCCAAGAAAAATTGGCTTAAATTTCCTTAAAATCCATGACCTCTAGCTCAGAGGTTATGGTTTAGTGAGAAGGTTTATTGATGAAGCATTTAAGTCTAACCCCTGCTCTGTATGATTACATGTTGGATATTTCTTTACGAGAACATCCTGTCATGCAAGCTTTACGTGAAGAAACAGCAAAACTACCGCTTGCCAATATGCAAGTGTCGCCTGAGCAAGCGCAATTCATGCAGTTTTTATTGCACATGATTAACGCGCGCAAAGTACTGGAACTGGGAACTTTCACAGGTTATAGTGCCTTAGCAATGGCCTTGGCTTTACCTGACGATGGACAATTAATCACCTGTGATATCAATGCCGAATGGACAGCAACAGCATTCCCTTTTTGGCGCGAAGCCAAACAAGATAAAAAATAGAATTACGCTTAGGACCGGCCTTAAATTCGTTGCACGATTTACTACAGCAAGGCCATTCCCATAGTTTTGATTTTATTTTTATTGATGCTGATAAAACAAATTACCTGAATTATTATGAACTGGCGCTGCAATTAGTCAGTCCTAAAGGCCTTATCGCCATAGACAACATTTTTTGGAATGGTAAAGTAATCGATAAACAAGAAACCGGGGGACAAACGCGCGAAATCCGCCGACTAAATGAATTTTTAAAACAAGATGACCGCGTATATATCAGCTTGTTAGCTATTGCTGACGGATTATTTTTAGTCAAACCACGTCCTTAGTTCTGGCTGGACTATAGACCAACAAGGAGTTAGGCAATGAATGAAAATAGTACAAACAATCCCTGTGGACTAAACGGTTTTGCTTTTTTGGAATTCTCTGGTCCTGATAAAACCGTTTTGCATAAGCAATTTAGTGAAATGGGTTTCGAAATTGTTGCTACGCATAAAAATCAAGAGATTACACTTTATCAACAAGGACAAATTCAATTTATAGTGAATGCTGCCAGTGATTGTCAGGCACAACAGCATGCCGCTACCCATGGCGCCGGCGCCTGTGCGATGGGTTTTCGCGTACACGACGCACAAGCAGCTTATGCCTATGCGCTAAAACATGGTGCAACTCCTTTTCAAGATTGCACACATGCCGATCATGGTTTGCCCGCTATTCAGGCGATTGGCGGCAGTGTGATTTATTTTGTGGATGAACAACATCATCCTTTTGCCGAGCACTGGCAACACAAACCAACAGTGACTCAAGCCATTCATGGCTGTGGTTTAACGTTTATTGATCATCTAACTCATAATGTTTATCGCGGTAATATGGATAAATGGGCCCATTTCTACGAATCTATTTTTAATTTCCGCGAAATCCGTTTTTTTAACATTAAAGGACAGATGACAGGCCTTGTCAGTAGAGCGTTGGGAAGCCCCTGCGGCAAAATTAAAATTCCTTTGAATGAATCCAAAGACGATCAATCACAAATTGAAGAGTTCTTGCATGAATACCGCGGCGAGGGCATTCAACATATCGCCCTTAATACAGAGGACATTTATACTACAGTCCATACGTTGAGAGAGCATGGAGTCGCTTTTCTCGACGTTCCAGATACCTATTATGAAATGGTCGATCACCGTATTCCCTGGCAGAAAGAACCCTTGGCAAAATTGCAACAGGAACGCATTTTGATTGATGGCGAAAAAGACGCCAAAGCAGGTTTGTTACTCCAGATTTTCACCGAAAATATCTTTGGACCTGTGTTTTTTGAAATTATTCAGCGCCGCGGAAATCAAGGTTTTGGCGAGGGTAATTTCCAAGCCTTGTTTGAGGCCATCGAACGCGATCAAATTAAAAGAGGCACCTTACAAGAAACACATTGAGGGACTATTATGAAATTAGCCAGCTTAAGAACAGCAAATTGTCGCGACGGGGAATTATGTGTGGTTAATCAAGCATTGACCTTGGCAACTAAAGTTGGTCATATTGCTAAAACCCTGCAATCTGCAATAGAACGATGGCAGGAAGTAGAAAAACCTTTGCAAGAAATCTATCAGGAACTTAATGAAGGACAGACTCATTCTGCCTTCTCTTTTAACCCTGATGATTTTGCGTCCCCCTTGCCTCGCGCTTATCAATGGGCTGACGGCAGTGCTTACGTTAATCATGTGGAGTTGGTAAGGAAGGCGAGAGGTGCAGAACTGCCTGCTGATTTTTGGACCAATCCTCTGATATATCAAGGGGGATCCGATTGTTTTCTTGATCCAACCGGCCCTATATTAGTCGCTGATGAAGCCTACGGCGTTGATTTTGAAGCGGAAGTGGCAGTGATTACCGATGATGTCCCCATGGGTATAGATTCTCAGCAAGCTGCCAAACATATCAAATTACTGATGCTGGTTAATGATGTGTCCCTACGCAATCTGATTCCTGGTGAATTAAACAAAGGCTTTGGTTTTTTCAGTCAAAACCGGCCAGCAGTTTTTCTCCTGTAGCGATTACTCCTGATGAATTAGAACAACACTGGGATGGTCAACGTGTCCATTTGCCCTTGCTCAGTCATCTTAATAAGACATTATTTGGTCAACCTGATGCCGGTGTTGATATGACTTTTTCCTTTCCTGAGTTGATTGCTCATGCTGCTAAAACAAGGGATTTGGCGGCTGGAACCATTATCGGCTCTGGAACCGTTTCTAATGTGGATCGCAGTAAAGGCTCTTCCTGCATTGCCGAAAAGCGCATGCTCGAAGTGATTGCTGAAGGCAAAGCACAAACACCCTTTATGCAATATGGCGATACGATTCGTATCGAAATGCTGAATCAACAAGGGCAATCCCTATTCGGGGCTATTGAGCAAACCGTGACTCGTTACAAAGGGCCAGAAAATGAAACTCTATGATTATTATCGCTCTACTGCCAGTTATCGCGTACGTATTGCTTTAAATATTAAGAATATTAGTTATGAAACACTGGCTGTGCATTTGATAAATCATGGTGGTGAACAACGGCACCCGGATTACTTGCAGTTGAACCCTCAAGGCCTAGTCCCTACTCTAGATGAAAATGGGCATATTATCAGTCAATCATTAGCGATTATTGAGTATTTAGATGAGATGAATCCTGCTCCTCCCCTGTTACCGCAGCATCCTTTAGGTCGGGCACAGGTCAGAAGCATGGCATTGACTGTTGCCTGTGACATGCATCCTCTTAATAATTTACGTGTGCTAACTCGCCTGCGTGAACAATTTCAAGCGGATGAACAACAGATCCAGGATTGGTACCATCATTGGTTAAAACTTGGTTTTGAGGCGTTAGAACAACGATTACAAATGATCCCACACAAAAATCAATTCTGCTATGGTAATGAAGTGAGCATGGCGGATATTTGCCTTATTCCACAGGTCTACAACGCTAATCGTTTTGGTTTTTCGATGGCTAATTATCCGATTATTAGTGAGATTAATACGCATTGCCTTAACCTTACACCATTCAGAGATGCAGCACCTTATGAGTGATTACAATGAATCACTCATGGCGTTCTGACACCAGAATTTTGGGCTTCAAATGTAATGGTAAAATCCTTTGGTAAGTAACAGGATACCAATAAACATGGAAAAAAGAACAAGTACATAATACCCTTTCCCACTATATACCAATCGACTATAGTGCGTCATTTTTTCCGGGATTAAAAGCCATAGTATTGCCAGGATAACCAAGAACCAACCCAACAGAGTAATGATAATCTGCGGCTCTAAAACCCAGATATTATGCACAATGACTAACATTAATCCCGCTATCAAAGAAAAGGATGCAGCCAAAATAATAACACCACTGCCCGCTTTCAAATTCATTATAAAATGACGATAAAAATCGATTCTAATCATCATAATGATAGCCACAATAATAAAATACAAACCTAAAATCTGCGAGAAAATAAGAGAATGAAACAGAGCAGTAAACATAGTTCACTCCATAAACAGTGATTACCTCATTATTATAGGGGGTATTTACACTTCTACTAGCCAGGCAAAATCTAAACACCCATTATTTTTACTTAACCAGAAAAGAATATCATTTAAAACCAGGCTCTTGCCACCCAAGCAGTGGACACACCCGTTGGGGTGCGTTGTAAAATACTCCAACTTGCTTTGCAACGCTGTATATGGCCAAGTAAGACGGTTTGGCTATCACAATGGTAACGGATTGGTAAACCATCAAAAAAATCACCTTTATCAACAGCTTGGCATTTTTCTCCTGTCGTTAGCTCAAGCGCCCAAGGCAACGTCTCTGCCATATTCAACTCTATATGCTGACTATTATCCACTGCGGCTGGCAGATCAATTTGCACACTATCCCCAACCCACGGCGATTGC
Source organism: Legionella tunisiensis (assembly GCF_000308315.1). Lineage (GTDB taxonomy): Bacteria > Pseudomonadota > Gammaproteobacteria > Legionellales > Legionellaceae > Tatlockia > Tatlockia tunisiensis. The sequence continues at coordinate 12,964 of NZ_CALJ01000254.1, forward strand.
GGGCATAAAGCCTGTGTATGCGAACCAAATTGTTTGATAAAACAAGGATCATACGTTTTATCCCCTACTACACAACGCCAAGCATCTTCTCTTTTAATTCGTTCTGACTGTTGCCAACATTGGCCTTTTACTTCTTTTTTAACGACCAGCGGTGCTTGCTGATTTACCTCACCAAAAGGGCGATAAAATTTTAATTCCGTATCTTGAGCAAATAGATAAAATGGCAATAAAAATAGTAAAAACAGTACAACTCCTCGCCACATAGGTGTTCCCCCATTGTTTTCATTTAGTGTATTATCGAGTTTTTATTGTTGCCTACCCCGCTCATTAGTATAGTGGGATGCAACCAGATTTGTTGAAAGCGCCCTCACATGCAAGCGCATGAGGCGCGGACATTACAATAGCGACTGTCTATAGTAAGCAAATCTAATGACTATTTTATGTTTTTGGAGTACATCATGACAGAGGTCTATGCAATAAAACAATGCTTGGATGGTGAAGCCAGTGTTGATCAAACACTCACCGTTCGCGGTTGGGTAAAAACACGACGCGACTCAAAAGCAGGTTTATCTTTTATCAATTTACATGATGGCTCTTGCTTTGCAGGAATTCAAATTGTTGTCAGCGATAATATTGCAAACTATCAGAATGAAATTTTGAAACTCACTGCTGGTTGTTCGATCATTGTCACCGGCAAATTGGTTGTATCACAAGGTAAAGGCCAATCTTTTGAAATCCAAGCTGAACAGGTGGACGTGGTTGGCTGGGTAGATAATCCTGACAGTTATCCGATTCAAGCAAAACGACACACGCTTGAATTTTACGTGAAGTCGCTCACTTGCGCCCACGTACTAATACCATCAGTGCTGTAACCCGTATTCGTGACTGTTTAGGCCAAGCAATCCATCAGTTCTTTCGTGAACGCGGCTATTTTTGGATCCATACCCCCATCATTACCGCAAGTGATTGTGAAGGTGCGGGCGAAATGTTTCGCGTGAGCACATTAGACTTACTTAACTTGCCTAAAACAGCACAAGGCCAAGTTGATTTCACGAAGGATTTTTTGGCCGCGAATCGTTCTTAACGGTGTCTGGGCAATTAAACGTTGAAGCATACTGTTTGGCGATGTCAAAAGTTTACACCTTTGGTCCGACGTTCCGTGCAGAAAATTCAAACACCAGCCGCCATTTAGCCGAGTTCTGGATGATAGAACCTGAAATCGCTTTCGCTACCCTGCATGATATTTGCGGGCTAAGTCAGGAAATGCTGCGTTATTTGTGTAAAACCGTCCTGGATGAACGTCAGGATGACATGGATTTCTTTAATCAATTTGTGGCACCCGGTTGTATTGAGCGTCTGGAACACATTATTCAATCCGAGTTCGAAATCATGACTTATTCTGATGCCATCGTTGCCTTAGAAAAGGCCGATCGGAAATTTGAATATCCAGTCAGCTGGGGACTTGATCTGCAATCAGAGCATGAGCGCTATCTGGCTGAAGAGCTTTGTAAAAAACCGGTGATCATCACGAATTACCCGCAGGAAATTAAGGGTTTTTATATGCGCCTGAATGATGATGGCCGTACAGTTGCTGCAATGGATGTATTAGCACCAGGCATAGGTGAGATTATTGGTGGAAGCCAGCGTGAGGAGCGCTTAGATATTCTTGATAAGCGCATGGAGGAATGCAATCTCAATAAAGAACATTATCAATGGTATCGAGATCTTCGCCGCTACGGTACAGTACCACACGCAGGATTTGGCTTGGGCTTTGAGCGTCTGGTGAGCTATGTGACCGGCGTTGGTAATGTTCGGGACGTTATACCCTTCCCACGTACACCGGGACATGCAGATTATTAATGAGAGCCTGGGTATTTTTGTATCGTCAGGTTTTAACAGCTAGCCTTGATGGCACTTTGCAACATCAAGGTTAGTTTATTCCTCAAAGAACAGTTTCCCTTGATGTCGTGGCCTCCATCAAGGCTACAAAAAACTACAGTACAAAGCTATGTAGGGGGTTTCAGCGGAGCGGGCTTGAACACCTGGTGAGCTATGTGACAGATTTCTCACACCCACCAAGCTATATAAATGATTAGAATTATTTCTTACCTAGCGCTACAACCGGTATATCTTCTGGTTGCTGATCCTTGGGACGATTATGATTTGCTCTCCCAAACAAGCCGCCCTGAGCAGGCCACTCTGCTTGAGTCATAAGAGTATGATTTCTTTCTTCTTGCTCTTTAACACGCTCTAATACCTTGTTTACAATAGGCTTTGGAGCCTGAACATTTTTGGTCGACATAACAACATCTCCACAACATTTAATACAAACTCAACCGAGGGCTTTTCGCGCTATCGATGAGTAAAGCTAAGCAAGGAAACCATCCTGAATAGTCAGTGTTTTATCCATCTTGCCGGCCAATTGTATGTCATGTGTAACTATAATCAAAGCTGTATTTAATTTTTCATTCAATTGCAGCATTAAATCAAAAACTTGGGTAGCAGTAGCATTATCTAAATTACCTGTAGGCTCATCTGCTAAAACACATTGCGGTTGGTGCACCAACGCTCTGGCAATGGCTACTCGTTGCCGCTCACCGCCGGACAATTGCGAAGGTTTATGACTGAGTCGTTTAGCAAGTCCTACCTGTTTTAGGATGGCTTCCGCTTGCTCTTGAGCCTCAGGAATCATTTTATCGGCCAATAATAAAGGCATAGCCACATTTTCTAATGCAGTAAACTCAGGTAACAAATGATGAAATTGATACACAAAACCCAAACGATGATTACGTACTTTACAACGTTGTTTCTCAGATAGATTTTGCCAATCAACATCCTGCATGAGGATTTTTCCAGCAGTCGGTTTATCCAGACCACCCAATAAATGCAATAAGGTACTTTTACCAGAACCCGAAGGTCCTACAATCGCAATTCGGTCGCCATGATTAATAGTAAAATTGATTCCCTTCAATACGTCGACTGAGGCGGTACCATCATGGTAGGTTTTACGCAGATTTTGGCAATCAAAAATTATTTTACTCATAATGTAAGGCCTCCGCTATGACCGTTTTTGAGGCACGCCAGGCTGGATAGATAGTCGCAACGAAGCTCATCAACATCGCCACAGCACATATTTGCCATAAGTCACTGAACATAATTTTTGAAGGTAGGTAATCGACAAAATAGATATTTGAGGACAAGATCTGTGTATGGAAGAGGGATTGTAAAGCATTAACGATGGTTGTTGCATTCGATGCCAGCAGAATACCACCGAGGAGTCCTAGCAAAGTCCCTACAAATCCCACCATCATACCTTGAACAATAAATATCCACAGAATAGTTGAAGGAGTCGCTCCAATAGTTCTCAATATCGCAATTTCAGATTGCTTATCATTAACAACCATGACTAATGATGAAACAAGGTTAAAAGCAGCCACTGCAATAATTAATAATAAAATCAGAAACATCATTGTTTTTTCCAGCTTCACCGCCTGGAAAAAAGCACCAAACTCCCGCGTCCAATTACCAATCTGATATTCCTCACCTAGTTTCTCAGCTAGTTGATCAGATATCGCTGGCGCTTTATAGATATTATCTATTTTCATCTTCAGCCCAGTGACATCATTCCCTAGTTGCAATAATTTCTGGGCATCTTGCAGGTTAATAAACGCTAGTTTTGTATCAAAATTAAATCCTGTTCCGGCAGAAAAAACCCCCCACAACCGTGAAGCGTTTGAAACGTGGGATCATACCAGCTGGCGTTACAGTTGCCTGGGGAATCATAATAGTTACCTTGTCTCCAAGCATAACACCCAAATTATCAGCCAGGCCGCGCCCCAGGATAACGCCGAAATTTTTAAGATTAGCAAGATTACCAGCCAATAATTTATCTTGAAGGTGGGTGATTGCCTCTTCCTGAGCGGGAATAACACCTGTTAATACGATAGGTAAAACTTGCCCCTCGTGAGTGAGCAAGCCTTGTCCTCCCACATAAGGTGCAATCGCTTTAACACCTGGAACTGTTTTAAGCTCTTTCTCAAGCTTGGCCCAATCACTGATCTTGCCATTATATCCGCTAACAGTAATTTCCGGCGCCATACCAAAAAACGTTTATGAATTTCTTCATCAAACCCGTTCATAACAGATAAAACGGTAATAAGCACCATAACACCAATCGCAATTCCCAGCATGGAACTGAGTGAAATGAAAGAAACAAAATGATTCCGTTTTTTAGCCCGCGTATAACGCAGCCCAATAAAAAGTGGTAGTGGTTTAAACATACATGGTTTAATTTTGATAAAAACCTATTGTAGTGAAATTTAAGCCGTCTTGATATAGTACTAATGGTCTAATCGCTGATTCTTAATTGTTATTGACTATCCATCATCAAGCAATACACAACGTTATCCACAGATTTTGTGGATAGTTTCTCGCAACTGCGAACGATTGATGTTGCTGGCAATGCCTTAGATTCTTACTACTCTACTGATTGTTTTTAAATTGCCGCACGACTTGCTGAGTTTCGTTATCAATGATCTCTCCGTGACTCCCTCCGTTAGGCCCATTAGCAGAAGCCAAAAGCCATACATACAATTGTTCAATATCATCACCCGATTTTTGGGCAATTTCTTCGGCTCCACAATAAATCTTTGCCGTATAATGTTCGCTCATGTTTCATCCTAAAATAATCGAGCTAATTAAATTGCTATTCCTTCTTCGTTTCTTGCTACAACAAGTGGCTTAAATAAAGCTCAATACTCAAGCCCTTGTGCCAAGCAATATCAGCCCATTCAAACTGATGCGTCCTATCGTCCTCCTTAACTGTTCGAGTCGTACTTGTTGCACCGCTTACATTGCGTTAAAAAAGACGTCTCCCCATGCTTATTATAGCCATCAGGAATACCAGAAAATGACAAAATTGAATAATTTTTTATCAATTACGAAAGATTAACTAATCGCTTTTTTATTTTAAGATTTTGCCTTCATTAGTAATGGTTAAAATGATTGTATTTCCAGACAAGCTACGTTAATAATTAGCTGTTGCATTTCTACTATCGTAGCGAAACGCTCAAACTGGCGGAATGTAACTCACTCTAGTTGATTTTGGCAAAAAAGCAGGAAAGCGATTGTTGAACGCAGAAACAAGAATGGGAATTTTTCATCCACTTCCTTCGATTAAAATTAGTAATGGTACTTTAGAAGTCATGAAATGGTTAGCCATGCTATCCATGACCATTGATCATATCAATCGAATTTTTTGGAATACAAGCAGTTATACTGCGCTGAGCATAGGCAGATTGGCCATGCCCTTATTTGCGTTTATTTTTGCTTATAATCTGGCTCGACCTAATGCGCTGGCCCACGGAACCTATGGTCGTGCTTTCAAACACTTAATCCTGTTCGGTTTACTGGCCACACCAGCCTATATATCAATGCGATATTTGCAGCATATATATCCCTTTAATATCATGTTTAGCTTTTTTATCGCTGCACTCTGCCTGTTTCTTTATGAAAAAGGAGGGGCAGATAATATTATTCTGGCTCTATTTTATTTTTCATTGGCGGTGCTTTTGTAGAATATAACTGGCAAGGACTTGCTTTCTGCCTTTCTTGTTGGTTTTATTGCAAAAAGCCTTCTCTTACGGCCTTAATTGCCTCGGTATTTTTTGCCTGCTGATTGCTCGTTTTAACGGTAATAACTGGGCCTTAGCCTCACTTCCAATCATTCTTCTTGCTACCAAGCTTGATCTGACATTCCCCCGTCTTCCCTATTTCTTCTATACTTACTATCCCTTGCATTTAACGGTGTTGGTCTTGTTAAGCAAATATCTCGGTTATCGTTAAGGAATTTTAATTCAGTCATTTCGTTAAGCTAACCTCCCTCATTAAAAGCACGTTTTGCCTCAATTGCGAAGTTTTGCGTAAATCCTATTGTGTTCTTTTAGAAAGAAAATAGCCTTCGCTTTAGTAAAAATTTGCTCTTCTTTGCACTTTTTTACTAACTACCTCAATCTATGTCTATAGTTAACATAAGAGCTCGTAATGTGCGGATTTAAATGACTCCTTATAGGTGATGGTATCCACCCTAAAGTCAATCCATCATTACAATTGGCTTTCATACTTCTAAAACGGATTTTATGGAGTGATTATGCCTGTACATGAAAGACGTCAACACTTCCGCATCGAGGACCAGGTTTATTTCGATTACAAAATAATAACCAGCGGAGAATTTTGTTCTGACAAGTCAATCACCGAGGAACTATTAGGACAAAACGGAAAACGCTACCTGGAAACAACCCAATATTTCCAAAGTTTGGATTATGAGTTGGCGGAACTGACTCAATCTCTTGCTTTGCAGGAACCAGCACTTGCCCATTATTTAAACTTAATTAACGCCAAAATTGATTATCTTGCTCGTCATCTTTTAATTGGCGATAAAATTCATCTGCGTAAAGTGAATATTAGTCTAGGCGGCATGTCATTTAAAACAAAAGATCGTGTTAAAGAAAAAACACACATGAAAGTAGTCATTTATACGAAGCCAAAGATGCTCCCTGTTGTACTTGATGCAGTCGTTGTTTACAGTCAATACCATAGTGAAACGCAATATCGTACTGCAGTACAATTCGAAGAATTAAATGCGGAGCAAGAGCAATTACTTTCACAGCATATTATGCTGGCACAAGCGAAGTGCCGTGCTGATTAATCGTTAGCATTGCCGATAGAGTAGCATTGCCGCATAATCGACTTCTTACAAATTTTGAGTCAAGGCTATTATGACAAGACATGTTTTTTGTGCAAAATTAAATCAGGAAACTGAAGGATTAGATAAAGCACCGTTTCCTGGTCCCTTAGGTGAAAAAATTTTTAATCATGTTTCAAAGCAGGCATGGAAAATGTGGCTGTCTCACCAAACAATGCTTATTAATGAATACCGTTTGAGTTTAATTGATCCGAAAGCACGTGAATTTCTTAATGATGAAATGCAAAAATACTTTTTTGGCGAGGGCTCTGAGAAACCATCCGGTTTCGTCCCCAATGAGGAAGGTTAATCGTTATGTCTCATGAGTTGTTGCATATCGGGGAAGAAGTCCGTCAAGGACTTCATAATCAACAACCCATTGTGGTGTTAGAGTCCACCATCATTTCACATGGCATGCCTTACCCAGACAATTTGGCTACAGCAGCCGCTGTAGAGCAACTTATTCGTGACAATGGTGCCATACCAGCTACTCTTGCCCTTTATCAAGGCAAAATTCATATTGGTATTGATCAAAAACTCATGGAGCATTTGGCTAATTGCGAAGAAGTCATTAAAGCATCACGGCGAGATCTTGCTTTTGTCTTAAGTAATAAAAAACAGCCAGTACCACCGTAGCAGCCACCATGTTTTGTGCCAATTTAGCCGGTTTACCGCTTTTTGTTACAGGCGGCATTGGTGGGGTGCACTACCATGCCGGTGAGAGTTTTGATATTTCAGCTGATTTAATTGAATTATCTACTACCCCAGTGACCGTCATTTGTTCTGGAGCAAAATCAATTCTCGATTTACCCAAAACGCTGGAAGTGTTAGAAACACATGGCGTTGCTGTTGTTGGTTATAAGACTGATGAATTTCCAGCCTTTTATAGCCATTCAAGCGGTATACCCTTAGTCCACCGTCTTGATAGTCCTGAAGAAATCGCCAAATTGATGCATTATCAACGCAAACTCGCTATCAACAATGGTATCGTGATTGCTAATCCCATTCCTAAACAAGCAGAAATACCGGTCGATAAGATCATCCCAATCATCAAGCAAGCACAAAAAGAGGCTAAACATATCCATGGGAAAGCCATTACTCCTTTCTTACTGCAACGCATCACTGATTTAACAGCTGGCCAAAGTTTAAAAGCGAATATTGAGCTAATTAAAAACAATGCTCTCTTAGGAACCCAGATCGCTGTTGCTTATCAAAACCAATCACTTCGACACGCGAAGTAAACTGTTACATGGCACATCTACCCTATTGCTCGAACAGCAAAAGAGACGGAAATCGGGCAAAATTAACTCGTTCCGATTGCCTGTTATTCAACCACTTTGCCAAGGATTATTTTTTACAAAAAATAATAAACTCCCCTTGACTCGGAAACGTTCTCGGAGTTTAATAGCAACCTCTCGCGGCCAGATAGCTCAGTCGGTAGAGCAGAGGACTGAAAATCCTCGTGTCGGCAGTTCGATTCTGCCTCTGGCCACCATTAAAATCAATAAGTTATGGTGAATCCGCGAGGGTGCGTTTTAACTCCAAATGCGACAATCATTTTTAGGGTCTTTCCCATTTGCCTGTCTCTTGATCACATCTTCATCATCGCTGTTGCAATCCTAAGCCCCTCTAGTCTTTCTCTTAGCCGAAACCAACCTTTCCAAATAGTAGCCCAGGCTGCTTTGCCAGTTCTTTTAGAGTCTGTCCATCCACCAAGTTTTGCTATTGCTTGATAAGCCCATGCGGCGGTGGGAGTGTTTTCGGGTAATGATGTTTTTTCAACACTATTCCACAATACCTTCCATTCAGTTTCAGATAATAATTCTTCACAAAGAATACTGTCATCAATATTTAGAGTAACCGGGTATTCAAAATGCTCTTTTAATTGCAGTAAACGAATGGCTACAAAGGAGAGAATAACAATCATCTTTTCTAAATTCTCAATTGATTGCATGCGTTGCTCTTCGGCACCCACGCCTGTTTTCCACGCCTTGTGAAAATCCTCAATGCGCCACCGCAATTCATAATAACGAGTTATTTTGCGTGTACAGTCAAATGATGATACTTCTTCTGAGGTTAATAAAATCCATTCTAGTCTTTCTACTTCATCACAACCTTGCTCTTTAGCAATGACAATATTTACCGTTATCGGTTTTAATTGACGGTCTTTTGCGCGTCTTTCGGAAGGGGAAAATGTTACAGAAGTCGTTTTCAATTCAAGCACTACTTGACGTTTTTTTCGTCCTGCTTTCTGAGCCACTTCAATAGTATAAGTTCCTAAAGACCTAGCGTTTGATAAAGATTCAAATAAATAACTATCACCGGGTTCTAACTTTCGATTATGGTTTGCTCTAACAATAAAACGTTGGTTATGGTCCAATTTATATTGGATGTATTCAAAAATATCAGCCTCTCTATCACATACTGATATAACATCTGCCATCTTTAAGCCTAGGCGGCTTTCTAGTTCTCGCGTATTTTTTCCCATTTAAAACTTTCTTTTTCACTATATTGCCTGACTCGTCGATGAAATTTTTTCCCTCTTTCCTCCACAGGACGGCACCAGCGATTTTGAGCTATTAAACCTATCGTTTTTTCTTTTTCAGCATCCATTAATAGCGTAGTGTGTACATGAAACCCGCGATTACTTTTTCTTTTGGCCCCCCTAAATCGCCTAAATCTTCTTTGACTTGATGAGTGTAAGACAGAGTGGTTGTGTCTTCTATTGCCAATATCGTAGGAATTGACTGGGATAATAAACTTGTTACATGGTAACCCCCATCAGCAATTTGCTTGGCACTAACGCGTTTATTGCGTAAAAAGCGATAGCTTCCCTCTAATAACGCATCTTGACCCTCACAACTTTCAGATAATGAGCTGCCGGGTAAAGAAGATAGCTGTTTCCCAATTTGCATTAAGCGTCTAGTTAGACGCTTATCGCCTAGTTCAATTGAACCAAATATTGCTTCTGACCAAGCCTGCGCATTTTCAACTGCCAATTCCATGTTTCACCTAAAACTAAAAGGTGAATTTGATCATGTTTTCTGATTGCGGGCAAGATGTGTAGAAGATTCAGCCCATTTGCGGGGGCACGTAGTTAACCGCATAGTACTCTAACTCTCACTCTATAATCCTCAAAATTCTTAAATCCATAAGCTCTACGTTGAATCAATTTCATCTTTCGATGAAACTCTTTAAGATCTCCTCGTAAAAAAGAAAAAGAGTATCTAGTTTATAAACTTGGCCGATATCATATTGAGCCAGTAAGGCAATTTTTAGAGGGTCAAACTCTTGCGCCATCAAAAGATCACGTATTTTGGAAGGAATTAGATGTCCCTCCGAAAAGTTAAAGAACCAAATATATCATGGCTTTTGGGAAAATATATTTTGATTTATAAAGGCTCTTCCGCTAAATCAGGCAAACGCTGAATCATCACTGAAATCAGCTGCTGCCAGAGAAGCGTTAGCAGCGGCGAAAGACGTTCTAAATCATCGTCACTGAACTCTATGTAGAGTGTTATTTTTCACGGCGAAGGGCTGTAAGAGGGCATTCGTGATCGGGATGGAGTGGATTATGCAATACGCCCAAAAATTGAAAAAGCATTAATCTCTACTTAATACGTATTTGATATTATATTAAACAAATTATCAATCTCTAAGGATATATTATGCCAAATACTTTACAAATTGCGGAGTTGATAGATCTTATTGCAAAAAATTAACTTTTGATGATCTTGTCTCTTTTTCTTCAACAGATAGAATGATTTACCAAGTTACGAATAATTATTTATGGTTTTTAGCTCGCAAACATTTTTTCCTCAACGATGAACCAACTATCCTATATTACCCTGATAACAATTATCTAGAAAAATTCTCTCAGAGTTATATCATGCTCAAAAATTACATAATTGAAAGAGGAAATAAATCTTCTATATCTCTTCCAAGTGCATTCCTAGATAATTATCACTTTATGTTGTTTGCTATGTCTATTAATGTTGCTTATATGCAACATGCCTCTGAGCGCTTATTAGATAATCGCGACTTTGTTCTCGCAGGATTTCAATTTCCTTCTAATGGTGCATTCAATTTATTTTGTGTTTCTAATAGGCTCCGAGAAGATAGAGAGGTGATTCTTGCATCTGTTAGACAAAATGGGCTAAATTTTTCAGAGATACGGGATGAATTCAGATGGGATAAAGAGGTTATCATTGAAGCTCTTAATGAAAATCTCGAAGTAATTCAATTGGTACCAGAAGAAATGTTAAGAGATTATGATGTTAGGCGGATTCTACATCCCTATATAACCTTTTTTTGGATAACCCGTCAATGCTAGTAAGTGGTGTAGGCTTGTTGACTGCGGCGCTAATGACTTTATTTTATCCAAGCCCAGAGATGACAGAGACTATTTCTACGAGCATAACAACGGGCTTGGTAGTCTATAGCATTTTCCATAAGAGGTACCAGGAATTTCCATCTGCTAATGACACTGTTCCTGAAAGAGGCTTTTTTAATTAATCGAGATCGTGTGGTGCTTGATGGCACAATCAACTTAACATAACGAGACACAAGACAGGTCATCTGAGGCGCAAAGCGGCGCTGTTGCAGCCTGTTGCCAAATTTCTTTAGCGTTCTGAAACTGGGCTCGTTGCTTTGATGCCGAGTTAGGTAAGTACGCCCCACATGCTCCACCTGTCCCCCTTCGGAATTTTCAATTATCAAACCAATCTACTATTCTCTCAACAGATCCTCAGTGTTGATCACCCCAAACCGAAGCCCCACAATAATTGCACTGGTTATATTTCGACAATCTAATTTTTGGAAGATGGATT
>NZ_CALJ01000253.1 GCF_000308315.1 Legionella tunisiensis
GGCGGTCAGATTGGCTATCGGATCTGTTATTTCCGCGTTGAAGGGGAATTATTTTACGATTACAACCCTATTACTCGACTCACTGTCGGTGGCTTGACCTTTAAACGACATTTCACTCCGCTTCCTTTGCCCCCCTTGGGTTTTGGGACGCCAGGAATAAAAATAAAAGGCAATACAAGTTTCGGTGGCGCGATGATTAATGGCTACTATGACATCTATGATGAAGATGATGATCCGAGTTTTGTTCCTTACATTGGGCTAGGCGTCGGTTATGCGCATATTTCAAGTGCACTTAATTTCTACGGTATCGCCCAACCTGCTCCTACACAGCCTTCAACCGAATTTTTCATCACTGGTGGGAAAGCAAGTTCCAGTACCCCTGTGGGGCAAATCATTCTTGGCTTAAGTTATTTCTACAGTGATCAAACCTCCTTTGGACTTGACTATCGTTACATGACCACAAGAACAATAAGCGCCTTCGATACACGATTCCAGGTTCATACACTGAATTTGTTTTTTAACTATACTTTCAGTGAAGCCTAACTTCTATTAGCCAGCAGGCATTTAATGCCTGCTATAAAGTTCTTCTATTTTATTTAAGGCCTCTGATGACCTATCTCATAGCACCTTCGCTGCTTTCAGCCGATATGACACGTTTTGGTGAAGAAGTCACTGCAGTCATGCAAGCCGGTGCTGATATGATTCATTTTGATGTGATGGATAATCATTACGTCCCTAATCTTACCTTCGGGCCACCGATTTGCCAGGCACTGCATCATCGTTTTCCCAGCATTCCTATTGATGTGCACTTGATGACTAAACCGGTTGACGATTTGATTACTCAATTTGCCAAAGCCGGTGCCAAACGCATTAGTATTCATCCAGATGCAACCATTCATCTTGATCGCAGCCTGCAACTTATCCAGCAACAAGATTGCCAGGCAGGCCTGGTTTTAAATCCAGCGACGTCACTTGATTGCTTAAGCTGGTGTATCCATCGCCTGGATTTTGTTTTGGTCATGACGGTTAATCCTGGTTTTGGCGGCCAAACCTTGATCCCAGAAATAATCAATAAAATCAGTTTGATAAAGCAGCAATACCCTACTCTCCCTATTTGTGTCGATGGCGGTGTCAGTACAGAAAATATTGCTCGTTTGGCACAAGCAGGAGCTACCCAATTTGTTGCCGGTTCTGCTATATTCTCCAGTAATGATTATGCAAAGACTATTACAGCAATGCGTAATCAACTAACATCAATTTAAGGGACTGTTTACATTTCTACTGTCAAGACGTAAGCACTCAAGCTGGCGACATGTAAACAGTCCCTATAAATGGTTATATAATAAAATTCACCCACATTGTAATTAATTAGGGCAAATAACAGGGATAAAGACCGTTAAACGGCTCTTCTATTGCGGTAATCGAGAGGTTATGAAGAAGATATTATTTATTTTAGGCCTGATGTATTCATCAGCGATGATTCATGCCTCATCGGGCGAAGCTTATTTAAACAGGTTTATGGCCTACACGCAGTGGAGCCAAGACCTGCCTGTAGAGCCTGGCCCCGATTTTTATGCGTTTATTGACAGTGATACACCTCTTGCCAAAAAATTACGCGAAAGATGGTTATACCAGTTAGCCCGCCAAAAAGATTGGTCCAATTACCTCAAACATTATCAGGAATCGAGCGACGTCAACCTGCAGTGCTATAATCAGTTAGCCAATTACCATGAAGGAAAAACCCAGGAAGCGATGGACGCTGCCAAGCTTTTATGGCTATCAGGCGGCTCTCAACCACCCGCTTGTAATGAATTATTTAATTTACTGGTAAAAAGCGATAGTTTTGATGAAACACTTATCACGCAACGAATTATTCTGGCACTCGACAAGCGCAATCTGCCGTTAGCCCGCTATTTACTTAAGCAATATAAACAACCACGTCTTAAAGACGAACGATTACTTGTGACTATTTATCAAAGCCCATCCCGTATCACTCAACTTGAGATTGGTGAGCTGCATGATTATTTCTATCTTTATGGTCTAAAACGCATGGTATCCATCAACATGGATCAAGCCATCAAATATTGGCAACATGTCAAAACTAAAAAGCTGTTGACCATACCTCAACAACAAGCCTTTCTTGCTCATTTGGCACTTTATAAGGCGATGCGTAATCATGATGATACTCAATACTGGTTTGACAAGGTAAAACCAGCTTATTACAACGACGTCCTCCTTGATTGGCAAATTCGTTATGCCCTCAAGCGCCAACAGTGGGCTAGAGTTGAGTCTTTGATTAATCATTCTCCTGATAAAGATAAACCTTGCTGGCAATACTGGTTAGCGCGCGCACTGGAAGCCAGAGGAGAAAAACAAAGCGAACGCCATCTATCAAACACTCGCCAAATCAAGGCATTATTATGGTTTTCTTGCCAGCATACGGTTGAACAAAGCACCCAGTTTTGAAAATGAACCGCCTGTCGCTAATATGGCTATTTTAAAACCTTATCAACCGATTACGGATAACATTAAATACCTCTATCAAACCAAACAAGACGGACAGGCCTCAAGGCTACTCAATGATTTTATTAGTGAACTGCCCAAAGAGGACAAGAGCGCTCTTATTTATTGGGTTGCAACCGATTTGCAGTGGCATGGCAAATCAGTTTATTTAAGCAATTCTGATGAATTAAATAATCAGCTGGTATTGCGCTTTCCTTTGGCTTACCAACCCACCATTAACCAATATGCTAAAAATTACCAAATTCCCAGCGAGTTTATCTATGCCATTATTCGCCAGGAAAGTGCTTTTCGCCGCGATGTCATCTCGCCTGTTGGTGCCCGTGGTCTCATGCAAGTAATGCCTGCCACTGCAAAGGTGGTAGCAAAGCGCGAAAAAATTGCTTATGGCGACAAAGAACAGCTGTTTTTATTTCAAAAAATATCAACATCGGTGTTGCCTATCTAAAACAATTAGCCAATCGCTTTGATAGACATCCCGTGTTAATGGCAGCAGCCTACAATGCTGGTCCAAGTCGAGTGAATTATTGGCTCAGGAATCACCCACCCAAACAAATCGATATCTGGATTGAGACCCTTCCCTGGCATGAAACACGCAACTACTTAAAGAACGTCATTGCCTTTTATGCTGTTTATCAATATCGCATGAAAGAAAGACCCGATTTACGTGCTTTTATGAGGCCTTTATTGTAATAGTAGAAAATCCCGGGTTTACAGCCTGCGGCTTGCACCCAGGCTTGTATCTTTAAACGGTAAGCAGAAATGCTTAATCTCAAGGGCACTTGGGATGGGAGAAGAGAGCTTGTACCCAGGCAAGGCAAAAAGCCTGTTTTGTAGATTAGGCCCTTCTCCCCACTTATCAATCGACCGAACAGTA
>NZ_CALJ01000252.1 GCF_000308315.1 Legionella tunisiensis
GGGTAACAACACATAAGTGGAAATGAGACTTTTTAAGCGCTCAGGCCCTGGATTAATTAGAACCTGGGTCTTTTCCAGCAACTCGTCCCCTAATTTGGTACAGGCAGATTTGATTTTAAACTGGCGACTTGAGTTTTCCTCAGGCAAGGTTTTTATCTCGTTTAACAATTGTTTTAATTCGCCATAAATCTCCAATTTATTTGCTTTGCCAGTGAGGTCATACCAGGTTAACTGCCAATCTGAATGCTCTGTCTCAGGAGAAAGGCGTGTCAGGCAGAAAACCTGTTTTTCCGGATAGTTTAATGCTGTCTCTATCGCTATATCTTCAGCATCACAGAGCACAACATTTTCCATTTCTTTGCGCTTTCCCGCCAGCATTTCCTCCAATTCTTTTTTCCGTAGCTCGGCTTCCTGTATGGCTTTCTCATGCGCTTTAACCAGGTTATCAATATCTTTGCAGATCAACTCATTCAAACGCGGTATGATAACTGTGCGTAAGACGTGCTCCTCTTCGGGTTCATAGCCTTCTATAGAGCGAATTAGAAAAATGTAGAGATCGATATTCGCTGAGGTCGATTCCCATTTTCCCTCGCTGACAAATTTTCTAAACTCTTGTAACTGTAAAATGGGATCAGGCAAAGCGGCTAATGCTGAAATCGTTTTTTCAAATGCTGCAGTTCGTTGGCGAGTGTAATAATAAAGCCATGACCATAAATAGGAATCCTGGTATTGATTATATTCCTTGCTTGCTTGTTTAAAAATTTCTTGTAAACGTTTATTACCTTCCTCAGAACTATCTGAAATAAAATCAATCAGTTCTTTACCAAAATCCTCGAGGCGATCAATAATTCTAGGCATATCCTTGCTCCATTTGTCCAGGTATCTATCATCTTAACTCATCACTGAGGTAATACAAGCAGCAAAAGTTGCTTGCAAAATAAACGCAAATCGCTAACATTGAATTGCTTTAATATAAATAATAATAATAACAAGGTATGTCATGAGAATTGCTCT
>NZ_CALJ01000251.1 GCF_000308315.1 Legionella tunisiensis
ATAATAAAAAGGGTAATCAATAAAACGTGATTTATCCCGTTGAATCAAACCATAAGTCGAAACAACTAAGTCATACTCATCAAACACATCTTCATGACGTTCGAGACCATGAAATACCAAAACGTTTAATTCTGGCGTAAATCGCTTTGCTTCTTCATACCAATTGCCCACCAGGCTTGTTGGCGCAACAATTAAACTGGCCTTGGTTAAACGTCCCTGCTCTTTCTCAACTTGCAGATGGGCTAAAGTCTGTACCGTTTTACCCAAACCCATATCATCGGCTAATACCCCGCCAAAACGGCAAACACGTAAAAATTGCAACCAATTCAATCCTTGATGCTGGTAATCTCGCAAAAGAGTACGCAAACCTTTTGGTGATTCCACCATTGGCAAGTCAGTCATTGTTACTAATTGTCGAAGTTGTTCCCTAAACTTTTCCCCGCCCTGCCAGCGAGCAGAAATTGCCGTCATTGCCCGTTCAGTTTCCTGCATCAGGATTAATTGGTAACGGGTTATTTGTAAGGGTTGGGCATCTTTAATATGACGAGTACCATACTGCAAAAGAAAACGGATCAAGGGTTTAATTCGCCCTAAACTCACTTGCAAGGCCTTCCCTTCCGGTAAACGCAATCTCACTTTTTCATCGTCTGCCAGATTATCAATACTCTCTTTATCAAATCTATCAATAAGCTCTGCAACCAGAGGTACAATACTGACTTGTTTTCCATCGATTAAGATACCTAGTTGGTATGAAAAAATCGTTACCCCGTTCAGTCAGATCGGAAAACCATTCAAACTCATTAGCATCAACAATCTCTTCATAAAAAGGATGAGCAAATTCAATTTCCCATCCCTTCGTTTTCAACAGAGGAATAACCTGACTGTATAAACGAGGCAAATCATCAACGTTATTATAATGAGCCAATATTTTTCAGCATGCAAGTCATAAGGAGAATGCAATTTTTCAGTAAAATGTGCGCTACGAAGTTTAAGAACTTGCTCTACCTCATTATTTTTTCTTTCTCATCAACCATATCGCGCTCGATGGCTACTAAACGCCCATCCTCTTCCCGCATCAGCCTGGTACAAGCATCGTCGGATTTTACTCTTACCCCTTCGTAGTCAAAAAGCACATCAATGACTAAAAGAATTGTATTTAGATTTTGAGCTGTCGACGGAGAAACGTCTAATTCGATTGCATCAAAAATGAGTACAGGTTTGGGTTTAAGAACACGAACCTCTGTATGATCATAAATTTTAGGCAGAGGTAGTTGTGGATAAGTTTCAGCAATTTTCATCGCCATCGCTGGGGCTTGTTGTAAATCAACCACAGGGATAGTTAATATATTTCTTAATTCGCCAGGACTATAAGGGCTATTTAAAGAACCAATGACATGACTATCTTCATCAAAATACAAAAGCCTATCAAGCAATAAAGGGAGTATTTGTTGACCATCCACTTCTAAAATCAGATGTTGCTGACCTGTTGCCTCTAATTGCCAACAAAAATTGGCATTCAATACTTCTCCCAAGGTTACCGACGGTTCTTCATCGGTACTTAGATAAGCTCTTCCAGTAGCCAGAATTTTCTCTATTAAATCACTGTTACGAATGATTAACCGTTCAAACCAACCTTGAACGGCGCATTTCACGAGTAACGAAGTGATAATGTCATTATCTTCCGCAGTGAAGTATTGTTTTTTCCCCTCAGAGATACTATTGAGGATTATTTTTTACCTAAACCGCCTTTTTTAAGACGCTTTGCCATTGCCAGTCTTATTACCATTCGGTGCTCATGACCACCAAACTGTGGCTCAAGCAAATAAACGATCTCATGTGAACTGTCTACGCGCGTTTTTTTACTTCTTTTTCACGTAGAGTTGTTAACCACGTGTTTAACGATTGCTCACGCTTGTTATTTGATGGAGCAGGAATTTCGTAATTTTCTCTAACTTGTAAAGCAAATAAACTGGCTGCGGCATGCTTACAATTAGTCTTATATTGACAACTACAGTGCGCTGATTTTGCCGGCCAGGTTTTCAGATCGATATGAACATCATAAATCTGACCAGAGTGCCCTTTTATACGGGCTTTTAGCAAACCGTCACTGAGACGAATATTGAGTACATGCCCTTTTTGTTGGTACTCTTGACCATGCATCAACACGGCAGGTAAAAAAATATCAGCCATCCGTGATAATGCCTCTTTTAGCATAGGTAATCTTCTATAACAAAATTTAAACGCAATATTATAACGAAGTTGGCTTGTTTTTGATATCGTAGTATACCAATTTCTATTGAACATTATGTTCAAATAACGGGCAATTATGGCCTATAGAGTGAAATTATAACGTCTATAATTAACGACAGAATCAGCCTGATGTTATACACTAAGTTATTTTTATGTCGCGCCTGTATCAAAACCCTATGCCTCAAACATTAACCATTTTGCTTGCTCAACTTAATCCTACCGTTGGTGCAATCGAAACCAACGCCGCAAAAATAATCAGTATTATTCGAACTCAACAAGAACAGCATGATGTGATTCTTTTTCCAGAATTAGTCATTACAGGTTATCCGCCAGAAGATTTACTTTTCGGCAAACGTTGCATCAGCGAGTTGAACAAGCCTTACATACTATTCAGGCAAATACCGGAGACTGTTACGTCATTGTTGGCCATCCCAGTCTGGAAAAAGGAGAGTGCTTTAATGCAGCAAGTGTTTTTATCAAGGTAATCTTATTGCCTGTTACCACAAACAACATTTGCCTAATTATGGAGTTTTTGATGAATTACGTTACTTTACGCCTGGGGCAGCAAATACCTGTATCTTAACGTTAAAAACTATCGCCTGGGCCTCTGCATTTGTGAAGATATCTGGCGAGAAGGCCCCGTTGAGCAATTGATAAGAGAAGGTATTGATGGTCTGCTCTGCATCAATGCCTCTCCTTTTGATTATGAAAAACAAAGCCAACGGGAACGTTTATTACAGAAACATGCACGTCAGGATATTGCCATTTTTTACGTCAATCAGGTAGGTGGCCAAGATGAGCTCGTGTTTGATGGTCAATCGATGGCCTTTGATCAGCAGGGCTCGCTTTGTGCGCGTGCACCCGCTTTTAGTGAGTCATTACAAACCGTTACCCTTCATCAAAAAAAGTAACAGGAAACATAACGCCGCTGCTTGAACCTGATCAATTAATTTATGAAGCCTTAGTCTGTGGTACTCGCGACTATGTTGAGAAAAATGGTTTTCCAGGGGTATTACTTGGTTTATCAGGAGGTATCGATTCCGCTCTGACTTTAGCAATTGCCGTGGATGCTTTAGGTGCTTCTCGGGTCCATGCTGTCATGATGCCGTCTCGTTATACCGCTGATATGAGTCTCGAAGATGCCAAATTGCAATTGCAAGCCTTAGGGGTGTCTAGCACAGTACTCTCTATCGAACCAGCCTTTAAAAGTCTTTTAACGACCTTAGCGCCATCCTTTGCTCAACTGCCTGCAGATACCACCGAAGAAAATTTACAAGCTCGTATTCGAGGCGTGATGTTAATGGCTCTATCCAATAAAACTGGAAAGATGGTTTTAACGACAGGCAACAAAAGTGAAATGTCTGTCGGTTATGCCACCTTATATGGCGACATGGCTGGTGGCTTTGCTGTATTGAAAGATGTTTTGAAAACTCAGGTGTACGCACTGGCTCGCTATCGCAATCGTTTATCGGCAGTCATTCCTGAACGGGTCATTACCCGCCCACCAAGCGCAGAACTTGCGGAAAACCAAACGGATCAAGACAGTTTACCTGACTATGCAATTTTGGATGCAATCATTAAAGCCTATATGGAACATGATCTCGCTGC
Organism: Legionella tunisiensis; assembly: GCF_000308315.1. Classification (GTDB taxonomy): domain Bacteria; phylum Pseudomonadota; class Gammaproteobacteria; order Legionellales; family Legionellaceae; genus Tatlockia; species Tatlockia tunisiensis. The sequence continues at coordinate 3,859 of NZ_CALJ01000251.1, forward strand.
CGAAGAAATTATCCAAATGGGTTTTCCTGCTACCGATGTCAATAAAGTGATTCGCTTGATAAAGCGAAATGAATACAAACGTCGGCAAGCTGCACCTGGCATTAAAATCAGTCCCAGAGCATTTGGACGTGATTGGCGATACCCAATTACTTCAGGATTTTAAATGAGTCGATATTCAAGCAATGAACCGGTCGATGCCGTGATAACCTGGGTAGATGGTTATGATAAAGTGCATGCAGAAAAACTGGCCTCCTATCTCGCTAAAATAGGCCTTGATAAAAGACCTGAAACGGCCTCTCCCACCCGATTTAATCAACAAGGCGAGCTTGATTACTGTGTTCATTCTTTATTGCGTTTCGCACCTTGGCTACGAACTATTTATATTGTTACCGACGCACAAACCCCTTCTCTGATGAAAACACTTGTCGGTACCCCGCATGAAAACAAAGTCAAACTCATTGATCATCGCGATATTTTTTGGTTTTGAACATTGCCTGCCTACCTTTAACAGCTTGGCGATCGAATCGGCCTTATGGCGAATCAAAGGGTTAGCAAATCATTTTATTTATCTTAATGATGATTGCTTCTTAATTCGCCCGGTTCGCTATGAGGATTTTTTCGTGACAATAAGCTTGTTTTACGAGGCACTTGGAAAACACAGACAGAAAAAAATGGCTAAGTTATTTTAAAAAATTTAAACCGAATGACCATCGAAGAGTGCAAGAAAATAGTGCCCGATTAGCAGGATGGCAAAGGAAGTTTTTCCATCTTCCTCATGCTCCTTTTCCCATAAAGAAAACCACCCTAGAAAATTTTTTCTCCAACAACCGGAATTATTGGCTCAAAATCTCAGCCAGCCACTGCGCGATAAACAGCAATTTTGGCCTGTTTCACTAGCACACCATTTAGAAATTAAAGCAAAAATAGGGTTTTTGATAATTCCTTGGCGACTATTACGATAAATCCCGCTACGCACAGTCTGAATAAAATCAGAAATAAGCTGGCCCAAGCTGATAAAAAAGAATGTAGCCTTTATTTGCATGCAAAGTATGGATACCGCTTCTCAAGCCATCCAAACCATGATGTTTGAATGGCTTGCAAAAAAATTGTTTATTAACCCTATTAAGGTATTAACAATTGGCCTTCATTGCCTGGATACCTCGTACAAGCGAAGGCGCATGAGCGGTTACACCGTAAAAACAGGCGATTCCTTTCTATCCGCTTCTGAGGAAATTTTCGCTGTAGTATTAAATAATCGTGCATGATGCACCAGTTGTCCAGGTATAGTAGGGTTCTCTACAGTAATGGACTCTGGAGATGTTTGCACGTGTTGTTTACCCAGCAAACACTTTTCCAATTCGGAAAGATCTTGGGGTTGAAGAGGAGCAGACGGTTTGTAATTGCCTATAGCGTCAGACAACGCCTCTAATTCATCCTCTCCTAAAGACTCTGGCGTACTAAACCACTGCTCAAAAAGAGGTTTGACCTGATTACATTTATCCAAATCCACTGCAATGGCTTTTTGCAAAGTATCGATATAGAACAATCGCCATTGCTCCTCCAGCTTAGTAACAATAAATGAACCAGGTTTAGAAAGGGTCGCATTGGCCGGTGAAAAATGATTCATCGCCAAGCATAACACTTTCCTTTGCACGTCAGGAGAAGCGACGGTTTGTTTTATAGGCGTTGGGTCTTCTATTGCTTGCTCTTCATGCTGTTGCTTTCCAACGGCCAGGCATCTCTCCAACTCAGACAAATCTTTCAGCTTAAGACGAGCAGCAGGCTTAAAATTAGCGAGTATTTTAGAAAGCTCACTAAGCTGTGTTGCTTTAAGAGCCTCAGGTAAACCAAGCCATTGTGCAAAAAGAGGCTCAACCTGGCTACACTGTGTTAAATCCACTGCGATGGCTTTTTGCAAGGTATCAATATAGAACAACTGCCATTGTTCCTCCTGCTTGGTAACAATAAAGGTGCCCGGTTCATAGGCCGTCGCATTGTCTGCAGAAAAATGATTAACCGCAAAACACAACGATTTATTTTCAACTAAAATCTTATCAGAATTTTTGATACATTCGCGAAGTTTATTTTTTACACTAAGGCTTAATTCTTCCGCTGACTGTCCGCTATTTTCAGCAAGAATTTCATGAAACGTTTCCCAATTATCAGTATTAACCCGCTGATTGACTCCCCCTCGTTGTCTCTGATACAAAACCCAGACACCGGTCTTTGCATCTGGCTCGCGGGTTAATAAATAAGTACCTGTTATAAGCTTATAGGCAGGAACAGCAACTGAATCGTTTGTTGCTATTAACGTGACGCCATGCTGCTTTTGTAACATTTCAAAAATACTGTTCTGTTTATCTTCATCAACTTCACGCCGTACTACAATATGGCGTAAATAAGTTTTCAAGCGTGGCAAATCTTTTTCTTCGAACCCGGTTTTAGAACCTAACCACACGTCAAGTTGTGGGTATTTATATAAAGTTAAAGGATGGTGATTTCCCAAACTATCATACCAAAAAATCTGCATAG
>NZ_CALJ01000250.1 GCF_000308315.1 Legionella tunisiensis
TCCGCACAAGATTAAACTCCAAACTCCAAAACCTACTGGCTTGAGATACTCAATAGGTTGAATATAAAAATAACCAGCAATATCAACCAAATCAAATAAAGAAAATAACTAGGTCTTATAAAAAAACCGCGTCATACAGTACCTGCTACAGAAACTTTATTTTCACTAACAAATTTATCAACGTATATTTTCTTTAATTCTTCAGCTAGAACTAATTTCGGTTGCCATCCAGTTTTGTTGATCTTGTCAGTATTTAACAGTTTTTTAAGAGTACCATCAGGTTTCGAGTTATCCCATCTAACTTCACCTTTATAATCGACAATTCGACAGAGCAACTCGACTAACTCCTTAATGGAAATATCTTTGCCATAACCAATATTGACTAGCGGGCCGCTTACTGGACAGTGAAGCAAGTCATCGTATTGGGAATCCGGTAGATTTAATAAAAATACCGCTGCATCGCCCATATCATCACTGTGCATAAATTCACGTTTAGGTGCACCAGAGCCCCATACATCAACAAACGGCGCATGAGAAATCTTCGCTTCGTGAATTTTTCGCATTAAGGCCGGAATCACATGAGAAGCTTGCAAATCATAATTGTCATTTGGCCCATAGAGATTGGTCGGCATAGCGACCAAATACTTGGTACCATATTGCCGATTAAACGATTCACACAGCGAAATACCTGATATTTTTGCGAGTGCATAAGCTTTGTTAGTCGGTTCAAGTGGTCCAGTTAATAAATGCTCTTCGCACATTGGTTGTGGGCAATCACGTGGATAAAGACAGGAAGAACCTAAAAACAATAGACGCTTGACCTTATTTTCCCAGGAAGCATGAATGAGATTAGTTTGGATAATTTGGTTTTGATAGCCAAAATCTGCAGGATAAGTATTATTGGCAACAATACCACCAACTTTTGCAGCAGCCATAAAAACATACTCTGGCTGTTCCTTAGTAAAGAATGCGTGAACCTTAGCCTGGTCTGTTAAATCAAGTTCACTCTTCGTTCTGAGTAGTAGGTTCGTATAGCCTTGCCTTTCCAGCGCTCTAACCAATGCTGAACCCACTAACCCGCGATGTCCGGCTACATATATTTTGGCATTATGATGCATATATCACTCACTCATTACAATTCGTAAAATTTAGCTGAAGACTCTATTCACTACAATAGACTGTGCTGACTTAGCAGCTCATTTTCCGTAACCATTCTCGTTAATAAATTTATCTCTGCAAGCTATTTCATAATCTGCACGAATCATTTCTTCCACCAACTCATGAAATTGGATTCGTGGCTTCCAACCCAATTTCTGACGCGCTTTGCTTGCATCACCCAATAAAGTCTCCACTTCAGTAGGTCTGAAATAGCGAGGGTCGATTGCAATTCGGCATACGCCATCACTGCTATAAGCCTTCTCATTAATCCCTTCACCTTCCCAATGAAGCTCTAAATTAATTTCCTTTGCGGCCAAATTGATAAATTCACGGACACTATGTTGCTCACCGGTTGCGATAACAAAATCTTCTGGCTTTTCTTGCTGCAACATCAACCATTGCATCTCAACATAATCTTTGGCATGCCCCCAATCGCGCTTGGCATTGATATTTCCTAAATACAAACACTCTTCTAATCCACATTTAATACGTGCGAGGCCGCGTGTAATTTTCTGGTTACAAAGGTCTCGCCGCGAATAGGCGATTCGTGATTAAACAAATCCCATTGCAGGCAAATATGTTATAAGCTTCACGATAATTCACTGTAATCCAATAGGCATATAATTTAGAAACAGCGTAAGGTGAGCGAGGATAAAAAGGGGTTGTCTCTTTTTGCGGGGTTTCCTGAACCAAACCGTATAACTCGGATGTAGACGCTTGATAAAATTTGGTTTTTTGTTCAAAACCCAATATACGTATTGCTTCTAAAATACGCAACGCACCTAAGGCATCTGAATTGGCAGTATATTCCGGCTCTTCAAAAGACACAGAAACATGACTCTGCGCAGCAAGGTTATAGATTTCATCCGGTTTGGTTTGTTGAATAATACGGATTAAACTCGTACTGTCAGTCATATCACCATAGTGTAGAATAAGGCGCAGATCCTTTTCATGGGGATCTTGGTACAAATGATCGATGCGACCTGTATTCAATAGGGACGACCTGCGCTTAATACCATGCACGGTATACCCTTTATTGATAAGAAACTCTGCTAAATAGGCGCCGTCTTGACCAGTAACCCCTGTAATTAATGCCGTTTTCACCAAACACCTCGTGATATGTAATCTGTCAGTTACGAAACAAATAATACAATAGTTTCAATTTTATCTAACTTTAAACTATTCGACTTTGCTTTCATTGCCTTTAAATCCAACCGCCTTCATTTGCATTTGGGTGGTTAGCAAATACTTTTAGGAAGAATTTCAAACCCTACCATAAACATCCTGGAATCGGACAATATCATCTTCTCCCATATATTCACCGCTTTGTACCTCAATCATAACCAGATCAAGCACACCAGGATTTTCCAAACGATGCTTATGACCAGCAGGAATATAGGTCGATTCATTCGTACTGACAAATATTTCTCGCTCGCCATTGATGACCTTGGCCATACCACTCACAACGATCCAATGCTCACTGCGATGATGATGCATTTGTAAACTAAGACTCGCTCCCGGCCTTACTTCAATACGTTTGATTTTGAAACGTGGCCCCTCTTCCAACACAGTATAGGTACCCCAAGGACGGTGCACTGTACGATGTAATTTATGAGCCTCATGACCTTGTGCTTTCAACTGGGCATATATACGCTTCACATCTTGATCACGTGATTTATCAGCGACCAGCAACGCATCAGGCGTATCAATAATGAATAGATTTTCAACCCCGACCGCCCCAATCAAACGTTCTTTACTGCGAATATAACAATTTGATACATCATGGAGCAGTGCTTCGCCTTCAATACGATTTCCCTGTGCATCAGGCTCAGCCAAATCACCTAAAGCATTCCAAGAACCAATATCACTCCACCCAATGCTACAAGGCACAACAGCAACTCGCGTCGATTTTTCAATAATGGCATAATCGATTGAATTTTCAGGTACTGTGCTAAAACTTTGGGCATCCAGTTCAAGCTGCGAAAACCCCTTCCCGGTTGCCGTACGGGATTGCTCCAAGCAAGTCTTAGTAGTGAAAAGAATATCCGGGCAATAATGCTCCATCTCTCGCAATAAGGTCCCGACGGAGAAACAAAACATACCTGAATTCCATAGAAAACGCCCGGAATCAAGATAGTCTTGTGCTTTTAGCAAGGAAGGCTTTTCAACAAAACTTAATACATTAGTACCATCCGCTTCGATATAGCCGTAGCCAGTCTCGGGTCGATCAGGCTTAATACCAAAGGTAACCAGCTTGCCTAATGTAGCAAGCTCAACCGCTTGTGCAATTGCCTTGGCAAACGCTTCCTGTTCGGAGACAAGATGGTCCGCGGGCAATATCAACATCAGGGTATCTTCGTTATGCATATTAGCGATATGCAAAGCTGCAGCAGCAATAGCAGACGCTGTATTACGGCCAAAAGGTTCGAGGATGAAAGACAGGCTTAGGTCTGATGCGTTAACTTCTCTAAACTCATCTTCAGTTTTGAAAAACAATTCTCGATTTGTGACTGTGAGGATTTCCTCAACATCAGATAAAGCGGCGCCCCGAAGAAAAGTCTTCTGCAATAAGCTTTGCCCGTCGGCCAGACGAATAAATGGTTTAGGATGCAACTCACGGGAAACCGGCCAAAGCCTGGAACCTGCTCCACCACATAGAATTGTCGGTATCAAACGCATTGACACTCCTTGTTTTTTGCTCTTAATTCACTGAGAATACATCCACACTGACCACTACGCTCACATAGCCTTGATGAGTAGAGGCTAATGAAGCTATGTGTAAAACTTTGTGGACGCAAGTTGTGTCCGCGCGAAAAAAAGCGGATTATTATAAAAAATCTATATTTGTCAATTTCCATTGACCAACCCCTGGGAACTCAGTTACACGCCACTGTCCATGACAGTAGGTCCTATTGGTTAAGAAAGAAATCATGTTTATTGTTTTTACTATTCTTCTTAATCTTAACGTCGGGGTATAAACCCACGGCAATGGAGTCATCGGGCACATCTATATTTCTTATAAATGTGTTCCCGGCGATACTTACATTACTACCAATATGACACTTACCAATTACCGAACTTTTAGCATATAGTACGACTGCTTCACCAAAACGCGGATAGACACTGTTCACATCAGTTCCAACAGTAACATTCTGATAAACCACCAAAAAATCAGAGTAATGTGCATTTCCAAGAATGGTACCTACCGGGTGAACAAACAAAAATATATCTGGAAGAGCGATTGAATAAAAAGCATCAATTCCATGTAAAGCTTTATTCAATAAAAATGCTTTTTCCGCTACATGGATAAATTGCTGCCGATAAGCTTCATTAGCGATGAAATACAAAAACATGGCATAGTGATCAGAATTCAAATGATTAAATACCGCCCGTCCCTCATCGAAATAATATTTCTTGTGAATATGAGAAAAGCAGTAATCTAACCGTTCGATCACTGTCGGCATTATCTTGGTTATACTATCCTTTACTGGCCCTTCATCAGGATAAAAAGTTTGCAACTGTTTTGCCAGGTACTCACCGAGCAAGTGTGGTTCAATTGTTAATTTCATTTAGTTAGCTTCATAGGTATGCCCTGATTCAACAAATAAGAGCGGGCTCGAATTGGGTTATTATCACCGAAATGAAAAAGGCTAGCGCAGGCAACTGCATCAACCTGAGCCTCTTTAAACGCATCAACCAAATGCATAAAAGTACCTGCACCACCGGCTATAATAAGGGGTCGATCTGTATAACGTCTCACCTCTTTTGCTAATTGCAAATCATAACCATTCATCATGCCATCGTTATCAATAGAATTGACAACAAATTCGCCAGCGCCCCGTTCAGTCATTTCCAGGACAAAATCACGTAAAGATTTGGTTGATTTTTGCGTACCACAATGGCTGTAAAGTGAATAGTTTCCATTCTCCAATTTCACATCCAATCCGACTACCACACATTGCCGACCAAACAGATTAGCTGCTTCGCCAATTAAATCCGGTGTCGTATGTGCTGCGGTAGTAATAGAAATTTTATCTGCGCCAGCAAGCAGTAAGCGGCGCATCTTATCAATCGAATCAACACCACCACCTACTGACAAAGGCATAAAACATTCTGCTGAAACGGCATTGACTGTTTTCTCCAGAATTTCAAAAGCACTACCTTTCCGATTAGCATCAATATCCAAAAAAATAACTCATCAGCATTTTGTGCATTATAAATTCTTGATGCCGATACTGGATCGCCGGTGTCACGAAAATTATCAAACTGTTTTCCTTTGACCATTCTGCCATTGCTTAATAACAGAGTTGGAATGATTCGTTTTTAACATTCTCCACCCCACTCACAAAAATTCTCAAGCAATAACAATCCATTATCTTGGCTCTTCTCAGGATGGAACTGAATACCAATCACATTTTCCTTAACGACAATGGCTGGAAATTGTTTACCATAATCGGTCAAAGCCAACACATTGCTTGTATCACTGGCATTGAAAAAATAAGAATGAACAAAATAAAAGTCCACGTGCTTTTTTAGATTGTTACAAATAGGGTGGTCAAAATTAAAGGTGAGTGAATTCCAGCCGACATGAGGTACAGGCAAATCAGGAAGATCAAGAAACTGGACCTTGCCATCAATCAATCCCAGGCCTTTGGAATAACCTCCTTCTTCACCCTCTGTAGAAAGAATTTGCATACCCAAACAAATTCCAAGCAAGGGCTTTCCTTCGTGCACATGCTTCATGATGGCTGCATCCACTTCTAGTGATGCAATATTTGCCATAGCAACCGCGTAGGAACCAACACCGGGAATAATCAGATGAGAACAACGCTCAATTGCTTGAGCAGTTTTCACAATTTCCGGTTCATAACCTAAGTAACTCAGGGAATTATAAACTGAATTAATATTTCCCATACCATAATCTAAAATACCAATTATTTTATCCATTCACCTTCTCTATACCACTTAATCGTATCCCATACCGGTTTTGCTTTCGGGTTATTTTCAAAATCATGCTCATAGGGTGGTATGGCCATTTGTTTAACAATTGTATTAAATTCTTCTTCAGTAAGCCCAACATAGCTTAAAAAAATATCTAACGATTCAGGCCGACGCCCTTCCAGAGCGTTCCATTTTTCAGCCTCTTCTTTGGTGATCTTGTTGTTGCGTAATTTAATAGAATTAATTTGCGTAATACGACTATAACCCCGTTTGATATATTTAATATAATCACGGGTACCCTGCATGAAGCACTCAATTTTCTCACCCGTCGTATTGACTTCATTAGGTACACCTTCTAACTCATCCGGCTGCCAACCGAGTTCTTCCTTAATCCATTTGGTATTCGCTTCATAATCCCATGGAATAAAACTTCCCAAACAAACGGAAGCATAACCCAGTTTTTTAACTCACTCAATTTAGGATAAGTAAAAGGATTCAAATCACGTCGATCGATTGGATCTTCAGGGGTATTAATCATACCGTACATATCATCTGCCGATATCCCTAAATTTCTGATCATATTGAATTTTTTCTCATCTTCATACTCGATTTCGTCATTCAGATAATCGTAGTAAGCTGTTAATTCAGCTTGTGGCTCACCCCAAAAATAAGTGGAACATTGTATTTAATAGCGATTTGCATAGGATAAGAATAAATACCCGTATGGCAGTGCCAGCAAAAATCCGTTTTACGGATAAATGATTCCAGCATGAGTTTTTTACGATTTTCCAATTAGGCGTAAAATCGATCACATCAACACCTAATTTTTAAAGGTCCGTTGATTGTTATCACTAATAACTGAACGCATAAAACCGTGATTAAAACGAACAACCAATGGTTTTATCTTATACTCTTTCATCAGGTATAAGAGTTGGAAAGTACTGTCTTTCCCACCGCTAAAAGGAATAATACAATCATAGTCGCCTTTACCACGGTATTTCTCTATCAATTGATCCAAGAGTTTCTTTCTGGCTACCCAATCAATTTTTCTTTTTATTTTCGCTGAATTACAAATGTTGCAACATCCATGCTCATCGAATTCGATAGTTTCATAAGTTTCCGGCAGTAAACAATTAGAACAACGTTTAAGTTTCGCAGTCATAAAACACCCAATTAGATTGTGAACCCATCATCTACAATGAGATTCTGGCCATTAACATAGCTTGACAGATCAGAAAGCAAATAAATTAAGGAGCCAGATAAATCGCCCTTATCCAACATCCCTTTATTGAGACACTCCTCTTTATAAGCGCTTACAAAAGAAGCTGGTTGTGCATCAAGAATGCCTCCAGGACTTAAAGAATTAACTCTGATCTGTTTACCTTTAAATGATTTTGCAAAATACCTGGTCAAATGGATGATGCCTGATTTTATTACAGCGTATTCAACTGGCATAGTCATCGCTGTATTCTCATAAATTTCAAATTTAGGTGCTACAACACCATAAATAGAGGCGATATTGATGATATTGCCATAACCCTGTTGCATAAAATAAGCAGAAAATTGCTGGGAAGTAAGGAAGTACCCCCCTAAATTAAGATTCACATTTTCACAGAAATCGCTATATTCGACCTCCATCAAGCGCCGACCGTAATTTTTATTTCGAGGATAAGCATTGTTGACCAACGCATCTATTTTTCCATATTTCTCGGAAACGGCTTTAACGACGTCAATTATGGACGCCTTGTCTGTAATATCCAGTACTACAAAATCAGCCTTACCTTCGATGTCTTCTCGCTTTATTTTTTCTATAACATGGAGTGCTGTTTCTTGGTTACAATCAGCAATGATGGCAATGCCTCCATTCCTGGCAATTGCCTGAACGAATTCGGCCCCTAAAAGGCCCGCTCCCCCAGTAACAACAACAACTTTATCTTTTAGTACCTGATTCATAAATCAACTCTGTGGCAACCGATTTTTAATTATGGCGTCTGAATACTGGTTTAATTACCTCACCTTGCAAATAACCTTCCGTTGAACCTTGTTCGATAGCATGGGCATAAATTTTAAAGGTCTTCTCCAGTGCAGCTGCCGTCTTTTGTAACTCGTCATCACCATGTCGATAACTCAAAGCGATCCAGGGCATCAATACCCCATTCTTAATCATTTCTTGCGAAAATAAGGTGCGGAATGCTAAAGAAGTCTCACCTTTCGCATCATAAGTCGCATACCAGGGTGAGCACTCTACTCCACCTGCCTTAAAGAAATCGGCGATACCTGCCTCTGCTGCTTTCTGATTCATTAAAGAGATTAAAGAGTTGCCATAATTCCACATATGCTCCACAACCTGATGCCGTTGCATAAATTCCACCGTTTTTTACGAAAGCACCCAGACCGCACATCTCGGCGCCATGAGTTGTTGACAGTAAAAATAAACGTTCACGGCCAGGGAATTCAATTGAACCAAGCTCCATAATGTCACGCTTACCCGCTATCGCTGCCACTGCAAAACCATTAGCCATTGCTTTGCCAAAAGTACAGAGATCCGGTTGAACTTTATAATAATTTTGCGCACCTTTCAGATCCCAACGAAAACCGGTAATCATTTCATCGAGGACAAAAACAATACCATGCCTCTTGCATAGGCGCTGGACATCATGAAGATAGGTTTCTCCAGGATTCGTAAGCGATGGGGCTGGATGCTGCATAGCACTTGGTTCCAAAACCACGCAGGCTATTTGCTCAGGATACTCCGCAATAAGCGCTTCTAATGAAGCAAGATCGTTATAGCTAAAAAAGTTTGGTTTGCTCAATTACATTAGCAGGTATGCCACGCGTTATCGGCGTAGAACCAATAAACCAGTCATCATAGGAAAAAAAGGGCTGTTCAGCACAGCGAGCTATCAAATCCCGACCAGTATAAGCTCTTGCTAATTTTACAGCAGCAGAAACAGCGGTTGAACCATTTTTAGTAAACTTCACCATATCAACACTGTCAATGAGATCTACCAATAATTCAGCTGCTTCCAATTCGATCATTGAAGCTCTGGTCAGATTATTACCATTCCTAATCTGTTCAAAAGCAGCTTGATCGATTTCATCTTCTGCATAACCAATATTTACCGCTCGTAAGGCCATACCATAATCCAGGTATTCAATCCCCTGATTATCATAGGTATAAGCCCCTTTTCCGCGCACCATAATTTGTGGCGCATTTTCAGGATATTGATCATGACCGCGTGAATAGGTATGTGCTCCACCAGGAATGACATGTAACAGACGCGATTTAAAGTCGTTTTTCATTTTTATTCCTAGTTTTAAATTAATAATTCTTTATTATTCAATATGGTTTCTATTTTTAAGAAGTCTAATAACGTATCAACTTCCAAAGACTTCCAAGCAGGAACGATATAAGGCAACGTGCGTTCATGGTAAAAAGTCTCTGTTTCAAGGTATTTTTTAATGTCTGATATATAAAGCGACCCCTCAAAAAATACACATCATCTACATCTTGCCTACGGATTGGTTTAGCAAAACTTTCCCGATTATATGGCCGTAAAAAATTATCATCCCCTATCGTTGCACAATAAACAGGATGTGAAGCCTCAACCTTACTCGCACCAACGATTGACAATCCTTCACCAGCTACTAGAGTCTCCAGTGCCTTATCAACATCAGCTGCTTCTGTTAAAGGGGAGGTCGGCTCCAGCAAGACAAAATAATCATAATCCCCATCCATCTCAGCACAGAATTTAATTGCATGAATCACTGCTTCTGATGAGGGCGAAGTGTCCTTGGCAAATTCGGCTGGTCGCATAAAAGGCACTTCAGCGCCATATTCCAATGCTACTTTGGCTATTGCTGGATCATCGGTTGTTACGATGACCCTATCCACATAGCGCGAATTTAAAGCCGTCTTTATAGGCCAAGCAACCAAGGGTATTCCATTTAAAAGGCGAATATTTTTCCCGGTAATCCTTTGCTGCCACCCCGAGCTGGAATAATAGCCAAAACTTTTTTTGCTTAATCATCTTAAAAACCTAACAGACTGACCTCTTCCTGTGCCCTTTTAAAATCATCCATGCGACCTATATCCAACCAATATTCATGGATGGGGAACATATTAACATTTTTCCCTTGTCAATGTGATGTTGCAGCAAATCAGGCATATCAATGCGCACACCCGGTAAAACGCTACGAGCAAACTCGGGAGAAAGCAAATAAATTCCCGCATTAATAAAAGAACGATGTACTGGTTTTCAACAATCGAAGTGACTCGATGGCCCTGGAAATTCAGGACACCAAAAGGTATTCGATGCTCATATTCACGCACACAGATGGTCGCTACTCCTTCATGTTCCTGATGAAAGTCCAATAAATTCTGGAAATTAAGAGAAGTAAGCAAATCACCATTCATCATGAATATAGGTAAATCAATTTCGTCGTGAGGCAACAGACCCAAAGCACCACCTGTACCAAGTGGGTGTTCTTCATGCACATAGCGAATACTGACTCCCCAGCGACTGCCATCACCGAAATGTTTTCTGATCATTTCCGGCATAAAATGGGTTGAAATAAAAAAGCGATGAAAACCTGCATCAATAAAACGCTCAATAATCAGTTCCAAAATAGCTTTGTCGCCTACTTTAAGCAACGGTTTTGGACACTCTTGAGTCAAAGGATGTAAGCGCGTACCAAATCCGCCCGCGATGAGAAAACAGGATTATCACGATGACGTTTTCTCAAAATATCATGCAAGGTTTCCAAGCCAACCACTCGCCCATCAGGATCTACAATCGGTAATTGCAAAAGCTGGTATTTTTCCATGGTTGCCAATATGAGCTCCCTACTCCAATCAGCATCTGCTTTTTTGGGAGTCTCACACATCATCTCTCTTACCGGCAAATCTAAAGCGAGATGTTTGATCAGAGCGCGCCGTATATCACCATCCGTTACGGTTCCCAACAAATGGCGTTGTTCATCCACAACAAGGGCGATTCGCTGCGCACCCTGATCAAGAATTTCTATTGCTTCATTAATCGTTGTATCGGGTTTTATCAGTAATGTTTCCCAATTTATCATTTTTCATCACCACAATAGGTTTCTAGGCTGAATTCTGTCCGGCGTATAAACGCCGGTAAGACTAATTGTCTCGGTGGCACATCACGCACAATAGAGGCACCAGCCCCTACTACCGCATCATTACCGACCTTGACTCCCGGAATCAAAGTAGCACCACTGGCAACGAAAGCTCGTTTCCCGACATAGACATTGCCACACAATACAGCACCTGGGGCAATATGAACATGGTCTTCGATGACACAATCGTGATCAATCGCTGTGCGAGTATTAATAATCACATTATTACCAATACGAGCATCAGCCTGGATTACCGCACCCGCCATGACTTGTACCCCCTTCTTGCAGGTGAGCATCAGGATCAACGCAAGCCATTGGGTGTACCAGTGCAGGGAAATAATAACCTTTTTCTTTAAAGGTATCGAAGATACGCTGCCTACTATTGGTATCTCCCACACGCCGTCCGACGGCATTCACCAGCGCAACCTCATTAGGATTGAAATCATTTAAATCATCTCCAGCGCCGAGAACTCGGATATCTCGCCAGAAATTGGCTCCCTGATTGACTAATTCAGGGGCACATACTCCAAGTACAGGTAAGTCCAATGCCCTAACCAGTGAGAGCAAAACCTTAGCATGTCCACCAGCACCAAGTAAAATTAAAGGTTTTTGCTGATAATTAGTTAAATTCATAACTCAAAAACCTCTCCTGGCTCATAGGTTTTGAGGCTGACAGAGCCAATAAGCTCCCAAAATAAATTAGGTGGCAATCCACCACCCGTTCGTGCTGTTGCTAAATCGCTACGCTCAATCACTTTTCCTGCAGGTAGATAGTTCGCAGCAACAATAGATTGCCTGGCTGCTCTTCGTGTATCCCACTCACTGGCTTGTGGTGCTTTGATGGAGCTGCCCAATGCAATTTCAAGAGCACGAATATCTGCAACCAATTTTTTTAGCTCAGCCACTTCAATAGACGCCTGGTGATCAGGACCCGGTAAAGTCCTATCCAGGGTAAAATGCTTTTCAATCACTCTAGCACCACGAGCAACTGCTGCAATAGGAATCACTGTACCTTCAGTATGATCGGAATAGCCAATATCCAAACCAAACGCTGCCGCCAGAGTATCCATCGCACGCAGATTCACTTCATTCCAAGGTGTAGGATATTGCGAAGTACAATGGAGTAAGGTTACGTGGCCCTTGAGCCTTTCCCGGATCTGAGGATTAGACCAACATTGCCAGACATCAGCAATTCTGCGCGGCTCTTCTGGGAATTGCAAAGCATAAGCTACAATCGCCAACCCTTCTTCAACTTCCGCTAAAGTGGCCATTCCAGTAGAAATAATTAACGGTTTACCTGTTTTAGCAAAACGCCACAGTAAAGGTGCATTGGTTAATTCGCCTGAAGGAACTTTATAAAGAGGTAAATTGAGTGCTTGTAAAAATTGTAAACTCAGCTCATCAAATGCCGTTGATAAAAATTCAATTCCTCGTTCTTTTGCATGATTTTGCAAATCGCTATGCCAGGCCTCCGGTAACTCTAGTTTCGCGAGCATATCTAATTGAGATTCCGCTTCATCAGTCGTTGCTTTTTGATAGGTTGCTTTTTCAACTTTTTTGCTGGCTAATCTGCTCGCCTTAAATGTTTGGAATTTTACCGCATCAGCGCCAGCCTCTGCAGCAGCATCTACCAAATGAAAAGCAAGATCTCTGCTACCATTATGATTCACACCAGCTTCAGCAATGATATAAACCGATTTGTTATGCTCAGACATATTGAAAATTCCAATCTTGAAAGTGTTTTACTGTTGATAATTCATGCTCTTTAAGTACAGGCAAAATTCGCGCTGATACCTGTCCATTACCATAGGGATTATTAACTTGACGGCATTTTTCTCTGAATGCGGGGTTTAACGCTTTACTTAAGGCTTCTTTAATTGCAGGGTAAGTTGCCTTGCAATGAAGAATTGAATCAGCGGCCAATCGTCCCTCCTGGCGCAAACCGATATTGACTGTTGGCACCCCAAACGCGGGCACCTCAATAATACCACTTGAAGAGTTACCAATCACAGCCTCAGCATGTGCGACAGCACTCAGGTATTTTTTAAAACCAAGTGATTTCACAGCAAACGCTCGGCCTGGATTAGTTTTACAATAATTTTCCAACAGTTGAATAATAATGTGACCACCATTATCAGCATTCGGATAAGTGAAAAGAACCTGATGTTCCGGCCAGTCATCAAGTACCTGTAGTAAAGCCGCGAAAGTAGCTTCCACAGGTTCATCTGCATTCGTTGCGGGGTGATAAGTCACTAAAAAATAAGGGCTATGAAGATGAATTTGCAATGCTTCCGCCAACAGGGCAGATGAAAACAATTCGTTCTTATAGTATGTTCCAAGCCAAGAGCCCCCACATTAAATACTCTACTGGTTTCCTCTCCCATTTGTATTACACGATGACGATACGCTTCAGCGGCCACAAAATGCATGGATGCCATCTTGGTAACAGCATGCCTGATTGAATCGTCATAAGCCCCCAAAGTTAATTCACCGCCATGGGCATGGGCAATAGGGATTTTCATGATTAATGCGGCTTGAGCAAGCGCCAACGTTTCAAAACGGTCGCCCAACAAAAATAGAATATCCGGATTTAGGCGAGCCAGGGCATCAGCAAAACCGATGGTAGCAAGCCCCATCGATTTTACAACGCCCACAGTGGAGTCAGAAGCTAATAGCATTTCAACTTTTTCATCAATCTTAAAGCCATCAGCTTCAATTTCTTTCCAAGTCTCCCCAAATTGCGGCGCTAAATGCATGCCACTAACCAAGACTTGTAATTCCAAGTCACTACTGTCCTGAATTGCTTTCATTAGCCAATACAATAAGCCATATTCTGCTCTTGTAGCTGTAAATACTGCAATCTTACGCATGCACATCTCTCTGAATTACGACAGAACTTGGTAAATTAACCACTCGCTCAGCAAGCCATTCTACATTGCTGAGTGAATCACTTAATGCATTGTTAAACATAGGTAACTGATGCATGGGTTGCCAGATAGGCCTGGTCATAACCCCTGCTCCATTTGTTACTTTCAGCAATTCGTCGCGCTGTTGCTGATTCTCGCATATAACCGCATTAAGCCAATAATTACTACGGCAATCCTCGGGCTCTGATACAAATTGCAACGGTGTATTTGCCAAAAGCTCGGCATAATTTTTAGCTAACAAGCGTTTATTTTCTATAAAAGCATCCAAT
The DNA here is from genome assembly GCF_000308315.1 of Legionella tunisiensis. GTDB lineage: Bacteria > Pseudomonadota > Gammaproteobacteria > Legionellales > Legionellaceae > Tatlockia > Tatlockia tunisiensis. The sequence continues at coordinate 14,435 of NZ_CALJ01000250.1, forward strand.
TGCTCTAACTGAGCGCATCCTAATGCAGCATTAATATTTGGCATGCGGTAATTAAAACCTATTTCATCATGAATAAATTCATAGGGATGGGGCTTTTTAGCAGTTGTTGTCAAATGTTTTGCCCGAATACCTAGTTCTTTATCTGCTAGAATCATACCACCACCCCCAGTGGTTATGATCTTGTTTCCATTAAAGCTTAAAATACCTATCTTGCCAAAAGTACCTGTGTGGCGGCCTTTGTATAGACTACCCAACGACTCAGCAGCATCTTCGATTATCGGCACATGCCAACGCTCAGAAACATCGAGTAAACCATCAATATCTACCGGATGACCAAAAGTATGCATCGGCACACAAGCCCGGATGATACGATTATCAGTTCGATGACGACAAAGACCAGCATCATCAATAAAAGCAAACTCATCAAGCCAGGCATCAACTGCTTGTGGCGACAAGCCGAGATTTCGTTTATCGACATCTAAAAATATTGGCTCTGCTTTGCAATAACTAATGGCGTTACAGGTAGCGACAAAAGTCAACGGCTGGGTTAGCACATAATCTCCCTGCCTAACACCTGCTAGAATGAAAGCCATGTGTAAAGCGCTGGTACCATTAACAGTGACTACAGCACTAGGACTACCCGTATAAGCAGCCATTTCTTGCTCAAATTTATCAACGTAGGCACCTACACTGGAGACAAAACTAGAATCAATAGTAGCGAGCACATAATTGCGTTCATTGCCAATAAATTTTGGTGCATGCAAAGGAATAAAATCATCCGTGCGATATTGCTCACGAATAAATTGAATGAGGAAATTAAACATAATCATACTCAAACATTATAAATATCCGCCTTATATTTGGCTAAATTATCACTCGAAGTAAACCATTCTATTGTTTTTTCAGGCCCTCGCTGATAGAAAACCTTGGTTCAAATCCTGTTAAATTGCGAATTTTAGTATTATCACACCATAGCCTGGAAACTTCTGATTTTTCCGGCCGCAATCGTTGCTCATCAAGAACAAACTCAACATTGCTCTTCATAAGTTCGCGAATTAGATTCAATGTATCACCAACAGAAATCTCATAATTTGAACCAATATTTACCACTTCACCAATTGCCTTGTCGCAACGTGCCAATTCCAAGAAACCGCGGCATGTATCTGCAACATAATTAAAATCACGTGTTGGCGTCACATCCCCCAACTCAATTCGATCACGCCCACTGGCAATTTGCGCAATAATTGTTGGAATCACTGCTCGTGCAGATTGTCTTGGACCATAGGTATTAAAAGGTCTTGCGATAGTTAAAGGCAGATTAAAGGCATTAAAAAACTAATTGCCATCGCATCAGCACCAATTTTAGAAGCACTATAGGGAGATTGCGCCTGAAGGGGATGCTTTTCATCAATCGGAACATATCTCGCCGTACCATAAACCTCGCTGGTTGACGTATGGATAATACGCCCAACTTGATTTTCCATGGCCGCCTGGCAAATGTTTAATGTACCTTTAACATTGGTGTCAACGTAACTATCTGGTGCAATATAGGAATAAGGAATAGCAATTAATGCGGCCAGATGAAAAATGACATCCACATCTTTAGTAATGTGTTTACAATAATGAGGATCACGAATGTCCCCTGTTAATACTTCAATATCATTTAAACAATCAATATCTTCCAACCAACCCCAATAATTAAATGAGTTATACTGAGAAAGTGCCTTCACTTCATAACCTTCTCTCACTAATAACTCAGTAAGGTGAGATCCAATAAAACCATCAGCACCGGTGATAAGGGCCTTCATTAACTATCCTCATTTCCAATTCCAGGGGGTTGACACTTTTACTATCTTGGCATTTAAGGCTTGATTCTCTGGGCTTCACTGCTCACATACTAAGGTGTATGCTTCGCAGCGATATTCGAATATCAGCCCTAAGCATTCAAGCTAGCGAAATGTCAACCGCCCTCTAATATCTTCATAATAAAAATCATGGCGCGGTTCAAAAACACCGGCCATGAACCAATTCAGAACAATAATAGCTTGATCTAGGTCGCTTTGGCTAATTTATAGTTATTTTTTCGCCAACTCATCTGCACGATTAGTTGTAAATGCTGCTCGAGCAAGTACTAGAGACACACCTAGCACTAAACCCAGAACGAGGGAAAAAGCTATGATTAGGCGGCTCTTTGGTGCTACGGGTGTATCAGAAAAATCGATCTTGCCATCAAGGCGAAAAACAGTTACATCCGCAGGGGTTACAACAATCTTGCGTAAAAAATTATATTCACCTTCTAACTTACGTAATTCTGGCGTGAAAGCATCGTCAGATTGGCGTGCCTTGAGATTTTCTATTTCCGCCTTCAATGCCTTAGAACCCCGCTTGTACAGATTAGACTCACCCGGACCCGGAGAAACCATTTTGGAATATATGATTTTAGGATCATGTTTTTCTAACCCAATTGCCTGAGAAATATTTAAAGCCTCCTGTAATTGCTTAATGCGGTCATAGCGTTGTTCTTTGGCCATCTCACGTGCAATATTCATCCTCTGTTCTAAATCGTGTGCCAAACTTCGATTCTGGTTGGAGACAATTCGGAGCATGTTGTTTATTGCATTTTGTTTAACTACGTCAAGATAGCGCTCCACCCAATTGACTGCCTCTGTAACGCTAGAGCTTCTAGCAATTACAGTATATTTTGTCGGAGAGCTAGGATCTGGTTTAACAGTCACGATACCGCTAAAACCATGATAAAGTGAATTCAAGGCTGCTTCACTGCGCTGTTCAGCTGGCAACGAGGGTAAATAGACCTCATTAAAGAGAGCCCACTTACTTGTCTGAGATAATAAAGAAGAGGCAAACACGCTATAAACATCTTTCACCTTAAAGGGCTTTAGTAATGAAGTTTTATCATACGAACGACCATAATTAAAAGCAGCAATATCACCATCTGTTGGTGCTAAAATATAGGCTTTAGCCTCAAATATTGGCTTGGTAGTCCAAACATGAAAATAGCCAATTGCTGTAGTTAACAACGTGATAAAAAAATAACCCATTTTTTCTGCCATAGCAGACGCAGAACTCCCATCACATCAATGTCGTCGTTGCTATAACTTGCTCCCGCAGCTTGCTGTCCTGTCACTTCTACTCCTTATATTTATCGAAATCCTGGCCCCACGTAACCCGCGGTAATAATATCATTCGGAACACAAAAATCTCGTTTTGCTCGATCTTTTTACTAATTTTAGTGGCTAATCAATACTAATTGACAACCAGAAAAATAACTAAGGTTTACCTGAATAAAAGTACTCATAAGGTGCCTATTTACAGGGAAATAGGTACAAAGTGATTGCCAAATTCCTATCTCTACAGGATAATTCAGACTCATTTGTTAATTTTCACCGCTCGCAACAAGAGAGTTCTTTCGAAACTCGCTGCAATGAGGCAGAGCACTGTACCGACGAAGCCATACGCCAATGCAGTAGAGTTTCGAAAGAAGCCTAGGAAAAAGCAGGCCTGAACTCATTTAAGGATCTTATTAATTTATGCGTTTTTCTTGGTTTTACAATTTATCAGCAATTGCTATAAGAGGACTTACTCTAGCAGCAAAATTTTTACTAGTAATCTGTTTAGTGCAGTATTTCCAACCCAGCGAACTTGGCTTATACGGCGTTATGGCGGCCATAGTAGCTTATGCTCTTTTTTTCTAGGATTGGAGTTTTATAACTACACATCCAGAACACTGGTTGGCGCTTCAGAAATCGAACAAGTGCTTATCATAAGAGATCAATTCATTCTTTACGCGATTACCTTTGTCTTAAGTGCCCCTTTCTTTTATGTTCTTTTCTATTTGAACCTGGTTCCGTATTCACTGTGTTTCTGGTTTTTCATTCTTATCATATTTGAGCATGCTTCCAATGAGCTGATGCGAATTCTCATTGCCTTGTCTCGCCCTTATTTAGCCAATTTCATTTATTTTCTTCGCCAGGGACTCTGGATCTATATTTTGCTGCCGGTTTTCTATTTTTTCCTGCCAGTCGCTATTTCAATCTTATTTTTATTGTCTGGATTACAGGGGCAGCCTTTAGTATTTTTGTAGGTTTTACCGCACTCTATAATCTGCCCTGGAAAACCATGTGGGTACATCCTGTACGCTGGAAAATAATGTGGCAGGGTTTAAAAATTTCACGCCCCTTTTTAGTTACAGCATTCTCGGCTTTAAGTCTACTCTATATAGAGCGTTTTTTCGTGAGTTATTACTGCGGGATGGAAGCAGTTGGGATCTATACTTTTTACGCCGGTCTTAGTGTAACCTTACACAATTTGGTCAATACCGGCGTGTCAAAAATGCGGTTGGCACAGTTGTTAGCAGCATGGAAACAAAATGACCGCCAGCTTTTTTATAGTGAAGCGATGCATATGCTTAAATATACCACTGCTTTTGTCATCGTATTTTCTGCACTAAGCATCGCTCTTGTCTATCCTTTCGTGGGCCTTATCAATAAATCGGTTTATCTCACGAATTTGCATATCTTCTATTTTCTATTGTTTGGTGCTGCCTGCCGCAGCATCGCCGATGTCCCTCTGTATACTCTTTATGCCCAACACAGTGATAGATTAATCCTGTTAATCAATCTTGCTTCTTTTTTATTATGGTTGTCGGCAATGCTGTTTTAGTGCCACACTACGGACTCGTAGGTGCCGCACTTTCATCAGCTAGTGCAAGCTTGGTTTTATTAGGTTATGCCTTAGTTGTTATGGTTCAAAGAACCATACGCCCGTTCCCACTTTTACAATCTTAGTTTGAGGTTACTATGAAAATTTCCATTGTTACCGCATGTTACAACAGTGAAGCAACCATTCGCGACACATTGCGGACAATTCAAATGCAAACTCATCAAGACATTGAACATATTGTCATTGACGGTGGTTCTACTGACGGCACGCTTGAAATTCTTGAAAAAAACCGGGAGCACATTGCTTACTTGACTTCAGAACCCGATAATGGTCTCTATGATGCAATGAATAAAGGGGTATCAAAAGCGACTGGTGATGTCATTGGTCTCTTGAATTCAGACGACATGCTTGCTAATAAGCATGTGCTTAGTCATGTAGCAAAGGCTCTGGCTGACCCTGAAGTAGATGCCTGCTATGGTGATTTAGTTTACGTTAATCAGGATAATATCGATCAGGTTGCGCGCTACTGGCGTTCCAGCCCTTATAACTCAACCCTCCTCGCCAAAGGATGGATCCCTGCCCATCCTACCTTTTATGCACGCAGAGAGGTTCATGATAACTATAGCATGCTCTTTAATCTGGATTATAAACTGGCAGCTGATTATGAATTATTATTGCGTCTTCTGTTTTCGCACAAGATTAATGTCAGCTATATTCCTGAAGTCATGATAAAAATGCGCTTAGGGGGCACTACAAATAAATCGCTAAAAAATATTTTCAATCAAAATAAAGAGATAATGCGCGCTCTAAAGAGCCACAATTACCGATATTCACCAGTAAAAATGGTTTGCAGTAAATTGCTCGATCGTATTCAGCAATATCGCAAAAGAGACGAATATGTCCAATAAGATAATTCTGGTTACAGGGGCGAGTGGTTTTATAGGGCAGGCGCTCATTAAAACCTTAGGCCAAAATGGCTATGAAGTACGAGCTACTGTTCGTTCAGAGTCAGCCTTACAATCTGTTTCGCAACTTAAAAAGCAACTGCAGCTGGACGAACTGACTATCTATAATGTGGGTGAATTAAGTGCTGAAACCAACTGGGATGAAATAATCAAGGGAGTTGATACCATTGTGCATTGTGCAGCAAGGGCCCATGTTCTGCGCGAAACAAGCGGTAATCCGTTGGAAACCTTTCGTCAAATCAATTGCCAGGCTACCGAGCATTTGGCAAAAGAAGCAAATCGTCTGGGGGTTAAGCGCTTTATTTTTATTAGTAGTATCGGTGTGTTAGGAAATGCTAGCTATGCCAATCCTTTTAATGAAAATTCACAGCCAAACCCCCAAGTGCCTTATGCACAAGCTAAATGGGAAGCTGAGCAGCGTTTAAAACAACTCGCTACTACCATGGAATTAGTCATTATTAGACCACCTCTCGTTTATGGGCCAGGGGTCAAGGGTAATTTCGAAAAATTGCTGAGTCTAGTCAGTAAAGGGCTCCCACTTCCTTTTGGTAAAGTGAAAAACAGACGTCAATTTATTGGAGTTGCTAATCTCACTGATTTTATTGCTAGATGCATCGAAGAATCTAACGCAGCGAATCAACTATTCTTAGTTGCTGATAGAGAAGTAGTTACCACAACTCAATTACTCCAACAACTCTCCAAGGCAATGGGTAAGAAGACCATCCTTCTGCCTATACCGCATGCACTATTGGAATGGGGATTCCAACGTCTTGGTAAAGCCAAGTTGGCCGAGCAATTATTGAATAATTTAGAGATTAATTCAGATAAGGCCAAAACACTTTTAGCCTGGGAACCTCCCTATACGATGAAGGAGCAGTTACAACAAACGGTTGACTACCATAAGAATAAATTGGTTAGTTAAATAGTGTAAGTCGGATCCTGGCCCAGTATAACCTACTCTACTTTTCAAAATTAGCTTCGTCCAAAATGGAGTGCCATGTCGGGTCAAAGGCGCGGCTTACGTAATGGAATAAGGAGACTGCTTTATGAGCGATGAACATAAAGAACGCTACGATTTTGAGATATCAGAGGAAGGCTTGGATTACGATATTCTGGATCTATCCTTTAATCCAACTACTCAGGCATTTATTGAACGTAATGGCATTAAGCCTGGTATGCGTGTCTTGGATGTTGGTAGTGGTTCAGGCCTTATGACTCACTATCTTGCTCAACAAGTTGGTCAACATGGTCAGGTCTTATCTATTGATATCAGTGCCGCACAATTGGCAAGAGCCAAGCGATATTGCGATCAACAAGGTGACAAAAATGTACTGTTTAAAGACGTTTCTGTCTACGATTTAGACAAACATCATGAAGCCTTTGATTTGATTTACTGTCGCTTTGTACTACACCATTTACACAATCCGCGAGAAGCGATCAATCTTTTTTATCACCACTTAAACAAAGGCGGATTTTATATGGCAGAAGAAGGGATTATTAGTGCTGCCTTTTCCTATCCTCCCTCCAAAGCCTGGCATTACAATCGTCAAGACATACCCTCTCCTGATGACGAAGTTGATGGTGTGCAGCGAGATGGTGAGTTTGGCATGAAGCTTGTCTATTGGATGAAAAAAACGGCTTCCAGATAAAAGATGCTAATCTGATACAACCCCTGTTAACGACAGAGCGCAATAAAAAATTGCTCCTGGCCGGACATGATGCCTATAAAAATACCGCGCTTGCTCAAGGACAAAGCGAAGCAGACTGGGAAGCACAACGACAAGAACTAAACCGCTTGGCAAAAGATGAGTTCACCATTGTCGGCTTTTATCAATCTTGCCAAGTGTGTGGTGTTAAATAAATGAATGATCGGGCTAGGAACCCATAGCCCGCATAACATCTTCAGAAAGTGTTTATAAACCCAGATTGTCTCGTTTAAACACCCGGTCTGCGCGATAGCTTGAACGCACCAAAGGACCCGATGCCACTTCGAAAAATCCTTTTTGTAAACCAATTTCACGAAACTCAATAAATTTTTCTGGTGTGACGTAACGAGCAACAGGCAAATGATGTTTGGTAGGTTGTAAATACTGTCCCAACGTTAAAATATCAACTTTTTGTGCACGCAACTCGTCCATCGTCTTGATAATTTCTTCATCTGTCTCCCCCAGTCCAAGCATCAGGCTGGTTTTTGTTAAAACATCAGGCCGATATTGTTTGGCATAGGCCAAAACATTCAGAGTTTGCCAATAACCCGCGCGATTGTCTCGGACAGGATGAGTTAAGCGCTCCACGGTTTCAACATTTTGCGCAAAAACATCCACGCCACTGTCCAAAAGAACAGCGATATCTCTCTGCACTCCTTGAAAATCGGGAGTTAATGCTTCAACCTTTGTTTTTGGGGTTCGCGCTTTAATAGCCCGAATCGTGTCAGCATAATGTTTGGCGCCACCATCAGCTAGATCATCACGATTCACTGACGTGAGCACCACGTAATCAAGATTCATTAACGCAACGGTATTAGCCGTATTTTCAGGTTCTTGCGCATCAAGCCAACCATGAGGATTTCCAGTATCTACAGCGCAAAACCGACAGGCACGTGTACAAACAGCTCCCATCAACATAATAGTTGCTGTACCATGAGACCAACATTCAGCAATATTAGGGCATTTAGCTTCTTCACAGACTGTTGCAAGACGATGCTTCACAACTTGCTCTTTTACTTGACTATAAGCAGGTGTAGTCTGATTAACGATGCGCAACCATTTAGGCTTCGGCAACCGCTCAGAAGATAAACCAGCCGATTTCACCCCATCCTTAATAGCAACAAAACCTTGCGACGTTTTGTATTTCTGGCCGCTTTCAACGACAACTGGAATATCAATTAACTTACTCATACCAATGCTCACAAATCTGAATGCACTGATGATCCCAAATCAACCAGTTCAGATCAAGTTTATTTAACTATTAGGTAATTATACTTAATTTACCTATAGCTATTATTATTTGTATTGAACAAAAAGAAATTAATTCACGAACGACTATTTTCAGAAAAACGATTCGTAATTATTCAAGGATAGAGCCCTTGGGCGCTTGTCCAAAATTTACAACTAAAGTGTTGTTACTTGATTCCGACCACCTAGCTTTGCCTGATATACTGCTTTGTCTGCCCTATGCAAAAGCCCCTCCAACTCATCTCCTTGCGTTAAGGTAGTCAGGCCAAAAGATACCGTCACATCAATCTTTGTTTTACCATGAAAAATTGGCATTCTTCGATGGCTCTACGCAAGCTTTCCAAAACCATCGCTGCATGTCGCTGTTGAGTTCTCTCAAATATAAAAATAAATTTTTCGCCACCATAGCGCGCCAAAAAATCAGCACGACGAATCGATGTTTTAAAAATAGTTGCTATTTCTTGCAATATTTTATTGCCAGTCAAATGACCATATTTTTCATTGATCTCTCTGAAATGATCGACATCTGCCAAAGCAAGCGATAAATCACCAAAGCCTCTTTGCCAACGATAGTACGCATACAAGATATATTCGCTATACAAAGTGCGATTTGGCAGACCCGTTAAGCTATCTCGATTTAAATTAATCGTTTCATTGGATAAGAGATTTTTTAATTTCCTCGCCTTCATGTTCGGTTTTAATGAGCTGCGCTTCTAATGCTATTATCTTTTGCTCATTGTCTTGCCAACGTTTTTGCTCATTTGCTTTATAGTCTTTCAATTGTTTTTCCATCACGACCAAATTTTCTTGGATTTTATGAGCTAAATCTTCAATGGAATTAGAGTGTGTAATATGCTTTTTAATTTGTTTAATCTTGATCTTGATCCCGGACTCTAATTGCTCTGTTTCCTTTAATGTTTGCAGACTCCATTGATTAATGGTGCCTTTCAGAGCATTAACTTCCATTTGCAATTTGTCGTATTGCTGCTCGCATTTGGTAATTGTCTTAACAACCTTCTTTTTAACTGCTGATCCATCATGATAATGTCCCTTCAAAGTTGCTGCTTACGCTTCTTTAAGTAGTCAAGCACTAGCTGAGCGTGCGAACCATCGCAGAGAGGTGGTTCTTTTGTTTGCTTACAACTACAAAAAAAACTGTTTCTGTAAGTATAGCTCTGTAAGGAACACATTTATCACCGCAATCCTTTCGATCACAAAAGGGTTGCTTCTTACTCTCGCCACAACCACACCAAAAATAGGTTTTTCCTTGCTCAACATCGCAAGGAATGGGTAAAAAAGGGGGGTTGGACGTTTTATGCACCATCGCTTCTTCTTAGGTAACTCATGCACTTCGTTTTGCAGTTAGCCATCCAAGCAAGATAGCAACAGCCAATGCCATAAAGGAAATCCAGAGACTAGATAGTCCTTTAGGATAAAAAATGAAGAAACAGCCAATAATTGTCAGAATTACCCAAGATACCTGGGTAATGATTAAGCGGCGTTTTTCTAATGACTTTGAACGGCTCAAAAAAGAAAAACAACCATTAACACAAACAAAGGCAATACATAGACAATTTGATAACTAAGTTGATAAAGCACCAGTTTTGTAGGTGAAACAAGCTGTGCAGCAAGCCACTGTTCAAACACAAGCGCAAAGTTGGGTGAACAGGTTTGCTGGTAGGCTTGTATGACCATCGCTGTAAGTACTACCAAAATACCTGTTATATAAATTGGTTTTTCAGTTCTACCCTTAAAATAATTAGAACCCACGTAAACAAGAAGTCCTAAACCAAGCAAGGCTGAGAGAATAAATAACCAGGTCCAGGTTTGATAAAAGGCAGCTGTATAGGCTTGCTGGATAAAATGCACCAAGCTGGCAGCCGCAATAAAGGCAACTCCCAAGCTTAATTGGGCTAATTGAGTTGGCGTTAGCCACAGAAATGCAAACAAAGCCATTATACAAAATACTGCACAAGGATTTAATGCATCAGTCAAAGCCATCATGGGAACAAAGATAGCCGGGGAAGGCCTGTAATCAATACTCATATCGTACCAATTTGCTGTCGCCCACTGTTTCAGCAGATTACGAGCTAATGGAGTTAATTGGCCTGCTGCAACAATTTGTTGATGGCAATAATTTAAAGCCCGTAATAACACCTTACCGCTATTTTCTGCTCTATCAAATCCCGCCCAGCGAGAATCGCAAAAAATATGGCCGGCATGGCAAAACTATCCACGTGTTGTTGTTGCAAGCGCTGATTAAAAAACTCTAATGCTGCCTTATCTTCGTTGACAATGTAACGATGGACTTCAATCCAGGGTGTCTTAGCTTCCAAAGTACGAAAAAATTCATCTGCCTTCTTGCAATGTGGACACAGAGAAGAAAGAAACAGATCAACCCGCAGTTTGACTTGCTTGTTTTGATTCTGACTAAACCAAGCTGTAGGAGGTATCTCGGCCAATCCGATAGAAACAGAACAAAAAGAAGCGTGCTCAAAATAATTTTTAATGCGATCCGCATGCTCATTCCCTTCTTTATCAATAATTCACCATCACTATACAACTCATCCTATTAAGTTGTACATTAAGTTCTATTTTCAAACCAAGTTATTATATAGGCAAACGTATTTTATGATTACAAGAAAGTTAAGTGTTGTCTTCGGGTTATTTCTGCCACTCCTCGCCGAAGCAACTATTCCAGTATGCCAGGTTATAGAAAAACAGAACATCAAAACACTCCCTCTGGCTGAAATGACTAGCTATATTCAACTGGCTGTTTTTGAACAGAGTACAGAGTAGTGTTCCAGCGCTCATGATCGGGATTATCTCAGGCAATGAAAAAGCCGTTATCAGCTGCGGGATTTATTCAACAATGGATGATTTGTTAAAGCTCACCAGTTATCAATTGAATAAAGTACCAACGGCTCTACAAAATACGATTCATGCTCAGGCAAGCTATATCTACCAATCCCAATTTGATAATCCTTTGGATTTTGGCCAAGATGCTATGGCTCTGGGCTGGCTAATGATAACTTGCCGAGCAGATCAAGAATGCATTGATTGGCTGCGTTAATATTATCAAGACTCATCCCATTCCTAAAATCGCCGCATAAAATGTTTTAGGCAAAATCTTCTTGTCTTTAACGCTGTGATGGCGAAAGCAATCGAGGTAACCAGTTAACCGCTGAATATCACTCAATATTTTCAGTACCGATGTGTATTTCTGATCAGCAAATAGAGAAGATACAGACTGTGTATTTATCTTTTCGACTTTAGGAGTTGCCAGAACCATCCGTCCTTTTGAATCAAATTTGATGTGCGGATTTTTGTCTGCCTTGATACGGAGAAGGGTGTTTATTTTCTACAGTTAATACAATGGATTGGGAGGCGCTAGGATTTTACCAGAGATTAGGTTACGAAATTGAGCATCAGAGATCTGGTTATTTCAGTGATTCCATTTTGTTTTTCTTAAAAAATTCTTATTCCCAAATAATCAATTCAATTTGGCTCATTGCCAGTTTGGGCTGGTATACGGTAATACCCAATTTGGGGCGAGCAGTTACAATTTCAAAGCCAACGACTCTTCTCTTTCAAGACCACTTATTTGATCCCAGGATAGGCGTTCTTCTCTAATCTCATCGAGTATATGAAATTTTTTATAGTTATCATCTAAAAGCGATGAAGGATGCCAATTTAAAGTTTTTGCAAAGCCTTTGAGGTATTGAGTCGTTCAGGCGTGTAAAGCTCTATCGGCAGTAAGTTTTCAATTAAGGATTGAAACAGTGCTGTACGTTTAAACGGTCGCATTAAAGTCTTACACAATAGGATGTCCCATTGGTTCCTCTCTTTTTGATCAACAGGTTCATCGCGTTTTAACTCTAACAAATTGATAAATAGATTTAATTTGTCCTCATTATTTGAGTTTGAAAAATCCACAATATGCTCGGCATCAACAAAGCTCATTTTTCTTGATAAAATCAATTCAGACAGATTTGTATGGTATTTTTTATCGGCTTCATCAATTGCGCCCAGCCTTTCTACAAAAGCTTCATAAGAATCTAAGTCTTTGTTTATAGATTTATATCTAATCAAAATATAGTCTTTAAAATTATTTGAATATTGCTTATTTAAGATGCTATAAGAATAAGAGGATTTAACCCCTAAGAAGTTCAATATCAGATATTGAATGTCCGTTAAATTAGTCATAACCTTGATTCCCTATACGATAGAAGGCTTTATCCGTTGAAAAAACGCGATGTATTAATACTTACTTAATTTTTTATTGCACAATAAGCACTTTAAATAAACAAGTAAGATTAAGATGAGTACCAATAGTAAGCAATTAATAATTGAACTGTCAAAAAAAGAGATTTTTTATTCCAACCTATGGAAATCATTAAAGAGTCTAAACTCAAGCAAAAATGGGAAAACTGCAGAGAAGAATATCTAACAATTAGACCAACCCAAGCAATTCAATATTGCTTTACTCTGGCTCAAGATTTATCAATAACAAACCCGTTAGATTATTTGATGCCAGGTGTGTATTTTAAAGATAAACACTACTCTAGTGATGGACTTTCTTGGGTTGAGATGTTTTTGTCGGGAGATCTTTTCATTCCACTGGACTTTTTTGATACCGATACAGGTAAAATGCAAGCCTTATCGGTGAAGGACATTTTCTATAATAATAAACAAAATGGCAGCTTGAGTGGCGAGTTCTTTTACAGTTGCCTGGGCGAGACGATGAGTGATAATGATTTTCAACGTTATTTAGCTAAGCTTGAAGCCTTGTATCCTGAGTTGTATCAAGAATACTTAGATGACAACAACCACGCTATTCATATAGATGATGTTCGAGAAGAACTCCATGACTCCAAGTATGATGGAATATTTAATACCATGATAATGATGCTCTATTTGAGTATGTTTGCTGAAGGTGAGAAGAAAAGCTTTTTAGCTGATGATTTGAGGAATGAATTGCCCACTTTTGCATACACTTTTTTAGAATGAAATGTGAGGACGATTTATCTCCTAGCGAAATGATGATATTCGAATCTATCATCGTGTCACATTTGACTAAAGGTTCAAAAAACAAATAAGCAATATATTCCATGGTATGAATCATGGTGCTTGCTCAAATGAAATGGGACACTATTGGCTCGGTTTATTAAAAGAAGCCAGGCCCAATATCTTGTTTAATGTTCATATAGATACTGAGTTATTCGCATCCATGTTTGCTGATTATTCAGGTAGTGTTATTGATGGCGATAGCTTGACTTCAATAATCAATCGAAATATGCGCTATGTCTATTCAAAGTGGATTGACAGTTTTGACTCAACTTTCCGTATAAACAATACCGTTTAAATTGTTATAGGCCTAGGTGTAATGAAATGGACTCCTCTCCTTACAGTGGAGATAATATCGCTGTCTAAGGATTGGAATAAATAAGGAGTTCATAATGGATATAACAACGGTTGGTATTGATCTAGCAAAGAATGTATTTCAATTACATGGAGCGAAATAGTTGTGGTAAAAAGGTCTTCAGTAAACGTGTTAGTCGAGAAAAATTTGCAGAAACTGTTCAGCAGCTTCCAGCCAGCTTAATTGGAATGGAAGCCTGTGGTAGTGCTCATTACTGGGCAAGGCGATTTACCCAAATGGGTCACATCCGTGCAATTGATGAGCCAAATACGTTAAACCTTATGTAAAGACTAATAAAATGACCGTAATGACGCGGAAGCTATTTGTGAAGCAGTGACTAGACCCACGATGCGTTTTGTTGCAATAAAACAGTGGAGCAACAAGATATCCAACTGTTGCATAAAGTACGAACAAAAATCATTAAAGAAAAGGTTGCTCTTGGAAACCAAATCAGGGGTTTATTAATGGAATATGGGGTAGCAATTCCTCAAGGTGACTTCTCATTAAAAAAGCACTCGCAGATCTATCTTCTATTAAAAATAGTGACCTTACAGAAAAATCTATGTTTATCTTCAATGAGTTATACACCGAGTTTCTAAATCTTGAATTGAGAATGGAACAATACACAAAGAAATTGTTATTAATTAGCAAGCAGAATGAGTACTGCAAAAAACTAATGAGTATTCCTGGAATCGGAAATTACATCGACAGCTCTTATTTCTTCAATAGGCGATTTCAACAACTTTAAAAATGGACGTAATTTATCAGCTTGGCTGGGATTAGTGCCACGACAAAATTCGAGTGGTCAAAAAACCAGGTTATTAGGTATTAGTAAACGGGGTGATAAATATCTCCGGGCACTTTTAATTCATGGTGCTCGAGCAGTTGTAAATCAGGTAAAAGACAAAATTGATAAGACTAGTCTTTGGATAAAAGGACTATTAGAGAAAAGTGGCTTTAACAAAACGGTGGTTGCCCTAGCTAATAAAAATGCTCGTATTGCTTGGTCAATAATTACAAAAGATACTACTTACAGCGTAGAACACGTGCATTGTTAGATGAGTTACATCCCAGTTTGCGATAAATTATCAACTGATGCTCATAAAGTGTTACCTGCTATCTTGAAAACCTGTGACGTACACTGATCTAAGAGATCGATAGTGTGATTTGAGGAAAAGATAGCTCGCAAATTTCATCATGGCACTGACTTTGAGTCTTGATGCCGAATATGACTAAATTTGATCAACAAATGATAATGATGTTGAAAAAACCGAGGAGTCCATATATGTACGTAGCCTCTATTTTCGGACAAGATTAGTTCCTTTTTCATTGAAAAAACAGGAACTCTTAGGGTAATTTTATTTATTTAAGACAAAAAATACTTCAAATGATTAGGACGGCACGTTGATGTTGAAGGCAAAGAAGTTAATTAACTCATAATGATCATTTATTGAATGACACGATTTATGGAACAAACAAAGCATTAGACTTAGAGTAGTATGCTGTGACACCTTCTGTAAATATTGCGCTGTATAAAGAAAAAGAGCTTTAAACGAGTTTGTCTGGAACATCACCCCTGGGAAGTAATTGAACATTCAATTAACTTCATTAACCCATTGAGTTTTGGCATTCTATACACATTTTTATCCACAGAATTTGTGGATAAAGGAAAAATCAACCATTTACATAAAAATTTATTCGTCCCTTACAAAATAAGGCCTGGTAACAAAAATAAAGCTGCTTTTGATAAAAAAAGGCGAGGGGAGCAAAGAATTATCCACAGACTGTTAGACAAAATAATTAAGCCCGCGGCCAAGAAATAATAAACAAATAAATAATAAAAAACAGTCTTGACTCCCTCTTTTTCTAGCCTCAAAAAATAAAGACCACCGTTGATGACCATTTCATTACAATAGGCCTAATAAGAGGTATGAATATAACTTTCAAGTTGCTCAATGACGCGTGTTTTGTCTTCAAGCAAATGAAACAACAAGTCCCCAATGGAAAGAATAGCAACTAAATTACCTTGTTCAGCGACTAAAACATGGCGTCTCTTTGTTTTGGTAATGGTTTCCATAGCGTCTTCGATAGGGTCAAACAAATTTAAGACACTCACATCGGAACAAAGTACATCCGCTACAGTTGTTTTTTAGGATCTAAACCTCGAAACAGGCAAGATCGAATAATATCTCGTTCAGTTACCATTCCCAGAAGATTAGAATTTGTATCATCATCACATACAACGAGAGCACCAATATTATCTTTAGTCATCATTTCAACGCATTGGGTTACTGTGACATAGGGATGAACATAAACAATAGGACGCCTTGGTTGTGGCAAAGCGGAAAAATTAGGTCGGTCATGACTCGCTCCCTGAAAGAATGTTGTAATTTAAACCTCTAATCCGCCTACTTTGTTCTACTACAAAAAATAGATTAAGCAACGTAGCAGGTACTGTTTAAATATAGCACAAATAGTGCATTAACATTACATTAACACGGTTTCCTCATGAGCAATGAAGGCATAGTACGCTATTAGTAACTATTATTTCCTGTATTGGTTTTCTGATTATTCGGTTCCTATTAGGGTATCAAAAAATTAACATAATTACTCTCTTTAAGAGCAATGTGATATTATTCGAGCATTTTGAATTTAAATTGACTTTCCGCTCTATGACCACAATCAAAATTACCCCCACAACAAACCCATTTGTTGTAAAATTATCTTTAGACCTACGAAAATATTGTGAAGCTTACATCAAGCACACAGCCGACCCTGCTAATGAAGAGTTCTGTACCAAATTCAATCAGCTACGTACCCTAGTGGTTAGTGAGTTAACTGGTTTAGGTGGAGCACTACATTGGCCAACTATCAAGGCATTGTGGGCTAATTCTGCTCAAGAAAGAGGTTTTGATTTTTTAAACGCAAACTACACGAAGCCTTTACCACTTGTTATAGATACACTTGATCGCTTTTATATTGAGCTCTTGAAAAATAGTATTGATGCCATTTTAAAAATTATTTAGACAACCAGCAAACCACGGCTCGACTAAACATGAGTCTTGAGCTTGACCTTAATGACGCTGGAGCCATTTCCGTTATTATTAAAGATAATGGCGGTGGTTTTCCCGATAACTATATCAAAAATTTTCCTGCCTATATTGCAGATCATGGCTACAAAAAGCGCAGTATTAGTGATGCAGATAATGCTGGTGCCTTTACTTCAG
Source organism: Legionella tunisiensis (assembly GCF_000308315.1). Taxonomy (GTDB): domain Bacteria; phylum Pseudomonadota; class Gammaproteobacteria; order Legionellales; family Legionellaceae; genus Tatlockia; species Tatlockia tunisiensis. The sequence continues at coordinate 31,683 of NZ_CALJ01000250.1, forward strand.
GCAAAGAAAATATAGGGCATTATTATTTTGGTGGCGCTGGAAAAGGACTAGCAATTATCTTAAATCTCTTGTTAACAGGCCATTTACTAGAGGGACCAAACCAATTAAAAGCGCTCTATGAGGTGGCAGAAAACGCCACTGCAGTCTCTCTTGGAAATTGTATGCAAGGAGATAAAATCGTTGGTGCAAAGCTAAAATTTACTTCGCCTATAACCCCTTTTTCTCCCCCTCTAGCACTTCCCCAAGAGAGCTTCACCATTTCAAAATCACTTGACTTTACCTTATTGGCACCGCCAGTAACTAGAAAAAAGCCAACGATAGAGTTACCGGACGCCCCTGATGTCGTTACATCTGAAAATGAAACGCCGCAAATTATCAAGTAATTTAGCTATACTTTGATTACATAGATTATGCTTGGATGCCATCATGAAGAAACGTGTTCCACTACTAGCAATCTTTTCGTCAGTTGCTCTATTGAGTAGCTGCACAATTTACGAACGTAGTGGCCCAGCCTATGAGCCTATCGCCGTTGGTTATTATGAAAATGGCTCTTACATCGATACAGGTTACTACGCCGGTTACGGCTATAATGAACCTAATAGATGGTATGGCGTCTCTTATCCTGACGGATATAATAACAGCATCTGGTATGCCCGCTAGGGCTGTTTACATTGCGCTTGAGGAGAATGTCGGGCCAAAAGGGCCCGACCTACAAGATTTAATCGATGGGCAAGTCAGAACTTAGCTTACTACACGCCAAGAACCATCTGCTTGTCGGCAAGCTTTGCCATAGATTTGCTGCGCTTTACCACCAATAATAGCTTTCGTAATGTATTCGCGGCAAGGCTGTTGATTGTTGTAATAAGTTCTTGTCGGCTGCACAGTATAACGATTACCGTTATCAGGATTTTGCCAATTCACTGCACGTCCTGTTGGTGCAGTTTCCAACGCTTTTTGCATTTCCAAGCGATCGAGACGATCCATCGTACGGCCAATATTACCGCCTAAATAAGCACCTAATAACGCACCACCGGCTGCAGCGGCAACTTTACCTGAACCACCACCGAACTGACTACCAATAAGACCGCCAACTACACCGCCTGTCACTGTTCCTACTCCTTCGTTAGTTACCTGTGCACAACCAGTAAGAAACACTGACAAAGAGAGTGATACTAACGCTAATTTTTTCATGCGAATTCACCTGCGTAATCATTGTAAAATCGGTTGCTATTCTACCATCACGTTTAGATATTATCCACAACCACAATAGGGGCTGTTTACATTTCGCTAGCTTAAGTGCTTATGACTTGATGTTCGAGCATCGCAGCGGAGCATACACACCAGTATGTGAGCAGCGAAGCGCAGAACATCAAGTCATAAGCACCAAGATAGTAGAAATGTAAACAGCCTCTAATGCTATAACAATTTATCCTGACGTACCCGTGGAGAAAATTGGCATAGCAATTCATAAGCAATAGTACCAGCTGATAACGCAATAGTCTCTACCGCAATATGTTGTCCCCATAACTCCACCAGATCTCCAATATTGACTTCCGTACAATCAGTTAAATCAACGGTTAACATATCCATCGATACTCGGCCAATAATAGGAACTTGATAGCCGTTTACCCAAACCGGCGTATTTTGAGCAATATGACGAGGATAACCATCCCCATAGCCTACAGCCACTACCCCCCACAACAGACGGCCTTGTTGTTTGCCAGGTTCCACCATAACCAATTCTTGCCTGAGCCGGATAATGGTGAATAGCGCTTATTGCCGAAACAAAACGCATGACTGGCATTAACCCCAATTCCTGGCCAGTCTTATTGGCAAAGGGGGACACACCATAGAGCATGATGCCAGGCCGCACAACGTCTTCATGGGTGTCAGGCAACGCCAATATGGCAGCAGAATTACTAACACTGCGTATTATTTTTAATGGCGGTAAATCAAGCTCTTTATAAAGCCGCCATTGATTTTGGTTACTTGGATGATCGGGTTCATCAGCACAGGCAAGGTGAGTCATTAAACCAACTTCATCATCAACCCAAGGACAATTATGCAGAGCATTCATGACTTCATAGATATCCTCGGGTGCAAAGCCTAAGCGATGCATACCGGTATTCACCTTTACCCATATTTTTATTTTAGAAGGCAACGGCGTAGCCAATAACCACTGCAACTGATGCGGTTGATGCAATACACATTGAAAACGATGCGCTGCAACAGTATATAACTCATCAGCACTGAATACTCCTTGGAAGAGAACACAATCACTACGCACACCTAAAGCACGAATAGCCATTGCTTCTTCCAGACAGGCAACACCAAAGGCATACACTTGCCCTTCCAGTACAGGTACTACTGCTGGTATACCACAGCCATAGGCATTCGCTTTAACCATCGCGATAACCTTAGTATTTGGCGCATTACGATTCACTTGATTCAAATTATGCACAAGTGCAGTTGAATCAATTTGAACCCGAGTAGGTCTAGTCACATTAATCTACCCCTTGGTAACCATTAAAAGCTAAATCTTCAAAACGCGTGTATTTACCAAGAAAGGCAACACGAACTTTGCCAATTGGACCATTACGCTGTTTGGCAATAATAATTTCCGCCACCCCTTTATCTGGGCTATCTTCATTATAAACTTCATCACGATAGATAAAACAGATTAAATCGGCATCTTGTTCAATCGCACCGGATTCACGCAGATCAGACATCACTGGCCGTTTATCATGACGCTGCTCCAAACTTCGGTTAAGCTGCGACAAAGCAACTACCGGAACTTCCAATTCTTTCGCCAATGATTTTAGACTACGTGAAATTTCTGAAATTTCTGCCGTACGATTATCCGCTTTGAAACCAGGCACCTTCATTAGCTGTAGATAATCCACAACTATCAGTCCCAAGCGGCCATGTTCTTTAGCTAAACGCCGTGCACGAGTCCGCATTTCCGCTGGACTTAGTGCCGGTGTATCATCAATAAATAAAGGGGCTTCAGATAACATATGCACAGCAGAAGTAACACGCGGCCAATCATCATCATCTAACTTACCAGTACGGATGCGATGTTGATCAATGCGCCCCAAAGATGACATCATCCGCATGGCAAGGGAATCGGCGGGCATCTCCATGGAAAAAACCAATACTGGCCTCCCTGATTTGATCGCTGCATGCTCAGCCATATTCATCACCAGGGTTGTTTTACCCATCGAAGGACGCCCCGCGACAATGACCAGATCGGAGGGCTGTAAACCCGAAGTCATTTCATCAAGATCACTAAGTCCTGTCGCTAACCCAGTAAGTGCATCGCCATTGTGATAAAGGGTATCAATCTTTTCTACAGCTTTCACAAGAATTGATTTAATGCTTTCAGGTCCTTTATCGCCACCAGTCTGTTCCGCAATAGCAAATACCTTCGTTTCAGCAAAATCAAGCAGTTCTGATACGTCTCTTTCACCTGGATTATAAGCTGAATCAGCAATTTGCCCGGCAACAGCAATTAATTGGCGCTGCACTGATTTTTCACGCACGATATCTGCATAAGCAGACACATTGGCCACGCTGGGAGTATTATTGGCTAATTCAAAGAGATAAGTTTCGCTACCAGCATCATCAAGCTCATTGTTTGACTTTAAGGTATCCAATAGCGTGACGACATCAAAAGGATGCTCTTTCTTTGCCAATTCAGCAATAGCACGATAAAGAATGCGGTGCTCCGTGCGATAAAAATCTGCTTCGCATAATTTGGAGCTCACATTATCCCAAACCTGATTATCAAGCATCAAACCACCGATAATGGCTTGCTCAGCCTCCGCAGAATGAGGGGGACGTTTCAATGGATCCACTGTTGCATTTTTTCGTGTTTGAACTTCTGCCATGATTTCGATAAGCCACTATAATTTTGAGAACCATTGTAAACCTAGAGAAAAAAAAGACACACTTGAGTGTGCCTTTTTAAACATTTAGATTACAAAAGAACAATACTCTACTCAACCATCGTCTTAGCGAACCCAAACCTGGGTGCGGCCAAGTACAGAAATACCGATATAACCTCTTACATAGAGTTTATTGCCTTTCAAAGTCATCTTGGCACGGTAAATTTTACCAGTTTTGGGATCAAGGATTTGACCACCATCCCATTCACCATTACCTTTATCCTTTAATCCCCATACAAATTGCAATCCTTTGATTGGCTTGTCTTTAAAGCCACCTGGGCATTTCGAACAAATACCTGTATCACCTGGTTGAGGGTAAACACTCACAATAGTGCCATTTAGTGTATTGCCTGATACGGTAATACGAACAACTGCTCTTTTCTTGCCTGTTTTATCATCGATTGTTGTCCACATTCCAGCAGGTGATTGCGCCAGAGCAACAGGTATAAATAATACCGTAAGAACCAACGCTAAAAACGCCCTCCATTGTCTCATGAGTTTTCTCCATAAATTTTCTCATATGGAAGAATAGGCTATGATTTGAAGCTTTGCAATCAGCGATTTATCATTTTTTGTGATAAAAACCGTCTTTATGATTTGGGTAAAGGTATAAAAAATTGTTCAACATCACTATCAGTCAAGGTGGCCATAGTACTCGCCTTGTCAGACAGGATACCATCGAATAATTGTCTTTTTTTCTCTTGCATTGCCAAAATAGCTTCCTCGACAGTACCAGCAGTAATTAATTTGTAAACAAACACTGGATTTTCTTGACCTATACGATGACTTCTGTCAGTGGCCTGATCCTCAACAGCTGGATTCCACCAGGGATCATAATGAATAACTGTATCAGCTCGTGTTAAATTCAAACCAGTGCCACCCGCTTTTAAGCTAATCAGAAAAATAGGAATCTTCCCTTCTTGAAACGTATTGACCAAAAGTTGTCGATTTTGAGTTTGGCCAGTTAATTTAAGATATAAGTAATCCCTTTTAATGAGTTGCTCTTCTATTAATTTGAGCATGGAAGTAAATTGTGAAAAACTAAAACGCGTCGCCCCTCATCCATCAAACTTTCCAGTAACTCCATCAACGCATCTAATTTAGCTGAAGTCCCATGCGCAATTTCTGCACCCGGCATCGATAACAATTTTGGGTCACAGCAAACCTGTCTTAATTTAAGCAAGGCATCAAGAAGCACTATTTGGCTTTTGTTCATTCCCTTTTTAGTAATAGCTTCACGCACTTTTTTCTCCATACTCATCCGGATTGCTTCATACAGATCACGTTGAGTACCAGTCAACTCAATTGTCCGAGTCATTTCCGTTTTATCGGGTAACTCATTAGCAACCTGGTTTTTAGTACGACGTAACATAAAAGGTTGCACACGTTTTGCTAACAATGCCCGTCTCTCCATATCGGCCTGCTTTTCAATGGGGGTTTTAAAAAACTGTCTAAACTGTTTGGCATCTCCTAATAAACCAGGCATTAAAAAATGAAATAGAGACCACAATTCACCCAGGTGATTCTCCAAAGGGGTACCCGACAAACAAAGCCTGTGCTCTGCCTGGATCTGTTGGATGATTTGCGTTGTTTTAGTACGTGCATT
>NZ_CALJ01000249.1 GCF_000308315.1 Legionella tunisiensis
TCGCTCAAATTGACTTCATTGTCACTACCAACCATCCGCAGTGCTTGAATTTTCTGATTTAACTCTTCGATAGGTTGCTCAAAAATCTAAAAAATTGTCGACTCATTCAGTTACTCGTTGGCGAATTTTATTTTCATGCGCTATGATAACCGCAACTGCTTTTTGACGCCACCGTTGATAACATTCTATTAGTCACTCTTTGTTAGGGAATGCTTCCCATGTTGCCTTTTGAAACTATACCTTCCGATGATTATTGTTTACAGGATAATCGGATCGATATCTGGGAATTTCCCTTAATACACCCCCCAGCACAAGCAGATTCCTTGCTCGACAGTACCGAACAGGCTCGTGCCAAACGTTATTATTTCCCACACCATCAACGTCGGTTTACTGTTGCACGAGCCATGTTACGTCTCATTTTATCCCGTTACCTGAAACAGGATGCGAGCCAACTAACTTTTATTTATGGTAAACACGGTAAACCTCAGGTTGAAAATTCCTTGCAATTGGAGTTTAACTTAAGCCACTCACGTGATTTAGCCCTACTGGCAATAGGGCGACAATTTCCCATAGGCATTGATTTGGAGTTTTTTCACCCAGACCTTATGATGGTATGGCCAAACACGCCTTTTCATCCAAAGAATTACAATTATTTTCTAAACTCCCAAATTTCCTTAAACCCTTAATTTTTTCCATATCTGGGCGCAAAAAGAAGCGTTTATTAAAGCGAGCGGCTTAGGGCTCGCTTACCCAACTCAACAATTTGATGTACCGATTACTCCCTCAAGCGATGAACTTATCAGCGATACCTTGCATGAAATAGAATGGCAAATGGTTTCTTTTATGCCCCACTTAGCTTGTAGTGCAGCCATATGTTACAATCCACAGATCAACAAGATTCATTATCAAATTATCAAAGATCCTACAATTTTTAATGCTAACTGTTCAATATTAAAACCATCTATATTTTCGTGTCATTTTTCAAAATGTAAATTTTCAAAATAGGTTGGTTTCGCAACAAGCGTGATTTTGGAAGCATCTCTTCATCATTCCATACTGTGCTAAATTTAAATGACATTCATAGTTTCAGAAATGCTTAATGCCTAAATTATTATTAACTGGTTTTGAACCGTATGGAACAACGCCTATCAATCCCGCAGAACAAGTAGCCACCGCTTTAAATGGCGAAATTATTTCAGCAATTAAAGTGATTTCAACTATTGTGCCTAACACGTTCTTTAAATCAATTACACATGTGAAAAAATAATGCTAGAAGAAAAAGTTGACTATGTGCTTATGATGGGAGAATACGTGGGGCGCGCTATGATAACCTGTGAGCGATTTGCGCATCGCTTAATTGACTCCTCACGCTACCAACTAGTCGATAATGATGGAGTTAGCTATGATAATAAACCCACAATAGATGATGGGCCTGTTGCATATCAAAGTAACCTCCCCCTTAAAGCCATGGTGGAAGTATTGCGCAAAAATGGCATTCCTGCTGACATTTCTGATACCGCCGCCACATTTGTATGTAATCACTTATATTATGGCATCCTACATGAAATAGCCTTATATCAGTTACCCGTAAAAGCAGGATGGATTCATTTACCAATGCTGCCAAGTACCGCTGCACTTCCCGGTAATCTAGGAAAACCCAGTATGTCCCTGGAAACATCTATAAATGGCATCAAACTTGCCATCCAGGCTATTGCTGAATACCCACAAGATATCAATAAAAGCCTTGCCGCAGGTCTGCAAATTTAATGACAAGCAATACACTCGAGTTTAGCCATTTTATTGACTTACGAAAAACGCGGCTAGTCGAACAAGAATAATTAAGAGCACGAAATTGAAGCGGAGCAAGATGCTGTTAACTCCTCTTTATTCGCAAGTTCAACGTCTTCAACAAACAGCAACAGTTCCTTACTGCGAACTTCATATACACGCCTTTTCCCCTGATCCGAAACCGCAGCCTTGTTAATTTCTTCCCCACCTAAAAAATCATCGGCATAATCTAAAAGGTCTTTAAATAAACACTGTCTTGAGAGTAAACGGAAACCGTCTAATATATCAAAGGCTGTACACCCTTTTTTATTTTCATACTCTTTTAATTGGGACCAAACACCAAGCTCTAACGCTCTATTTTTTAGTAGCATAAGCACGTCTGCTTGACCAGTGATTGCTGCAATATGGAGCAAACTATTACCTCGGGGCGTCGCTTTCATTAAATCTTCTGCTGAATAAAACGGAAGTAATAATTTAACCGCTTCGCTATCACCTGCCTTTATTAACAACATCAATGGAGTATTTGATGGCATGCCCATCTCAATCATTTCGGGACTTAACTCCATATTTTGATTATTTGCAGTAGTTAACAACTCCTGCGCAGTTTTAGAGGTTTTGGCTAATTCACATAATTTACGCAGGAGATCAAGCACGTCCTGTTGATAGGACTCTAAGTACTTGCTCATCGAATTAAAAACTCTAGCCGCCAAAAATGCAGTCAATGGTGTATTAGCCATCTCATCTTGAGAATAAGGCTCTTGTTGAAACTGTTCGACCATTAACTCGCACTCTTCTACTTCATTTGAGGAGGAGTCTCTACGCTGCAGACTGTCATGATTGTATACGTTAGACGTCATTCCAAACTCTACCATAGGGGAAACTTGCGCAAACACTCCGGCTCTATGCTCCGCGTCTCCTAGCAACTCATCCTCTGCAGCGAGCTTGAAAAGAGGTCTATTAGTTTCTGCAAGCTGCTGCCGAGGCTCTTCTTTTTCATTCCTCAATACTGCCCATAAACTACTAACAAGATAAACAACTGGCGCCCATAAAAACATCAAGGTCAATACATAAGGAACATAAGATTCGTGTTCGTCTGGTAATGCCCACACGCGCACCCAAAAACTTTTTATTGCCATTTACTATCCCATATCAGACCAAATGTTGCACATAATAACATATTTAAATATTGAGCCTCAGAGTCGTTGCGGATTCCTCACTTTCTAATATATTGGCTTAAAGATAGGGTATATACTGACGTATAAATATAAAAATCAGATAATTTCGTCTATAGTTTAATTGCCAAAGGAATTTAAATAAGGATATTTTTATGGCAACTAAAAAAGCAGATCTGGGAACGGTGACAAATAGTTTAAGCCGCAGTTGGGGATGGTTACTAGCCTTAGGGATCTTGTTTGTTATTCTAGGGTGTCTTGGTCTTGGAATGGTTGTAGGCCTAACTCTGGCTAGTATGATCTTCTTGGGAGCATTATTAATTGTTGCAGGCGTCTCCCAGATTATTGATGTGTTTAAATGTAAACATTGGAAAGGTGTGGCTTGGCATGCCCTAATTGCCGTCCTTTATCTAATTGGTGGATGCCTGATCATTTACGATCCTATCCTAGCCTCTACCTTAATTACAGCCATGTTAGCCTCTGTACTCATCATTATTGGCATTAGTCGTTTCTTTATGGCACTCATGCTCAAAGGATCAGCAGGATGGGGATGGTTATTACTAGCAGGGCTCATTGCCATCGCACTTGGCGTGATGATCTTAGCGCATTGGCCAATCAGTGGCTTATGGGTTATTGGTTTATTTATTGCTGTTGAGATGATTGTCGATGGTTGGACCTATATTTTTCTGGCACTCGCCATAAAGCGACGCGGGTAATTTGATAAATAATCTCCGCCCTTACTGGGCGGGCTCCATTAGACTAATAGGAATAAGCACCTTTAGTTGCCTGGGTGTTGCATTTTTGACTCAAAAAACAGGGTAACTAAGGTAAAACCCTAATATGGAATAACTGATTTTAACCGATAGCTTTCAGCGACCTCACAGGCCAACGTTTTTCCCCAATTCGAGCGCAATGAAGCGAATCTGTTATACTCATTAGTAAATAAAAAATGGCTAAACACTCTCTTTTCCATGAAACAATTCAGCTCTATACAACTACAACTGCTGCATCAGTTAGCCGATGGCCAATGCCATAGTGGCAATAGTCTTGGTGAACAATTGGGTGTATCTCGCACAGCAGTGTGGAAACATGTTCGACAATTAGCAGAATTAGGTCTTGTTATCAACCGATTACCCCAGCAAGGCTATCAATTACCCACGCCCATGTATGCACTTGATGAGCAATTAATTCGCCATTATTTATCTAACAAATCCTTTACTAAACCCCTCGATTTTCATTTATTTGCCACCATCGATTCTACCAATCGATTTTTAAAAGAATTACCTCCCAGGCCTTCCTTAGCGATTTGTTGCGCTGAAACACAAACCAATGGGCGTGGGCGCTTTGGCCGTCATTGGATTTCACCCTTTGGGGAAAACATCTATTTCTCCAGTCGCTGGGAGTTTCATTGTTGTCTATCACATCTATCAGGTTTAAGTTTGGTAGTCGGTCTAGCCATTCTGGCAAGTTTACACGATAGTGATATTGAGCAAGAGCTTCTATTAAAATGGCCTAACGATGTATTATGGGGAGATAAAAACTATGCGGCATCCTAATCGAAGTGATTGCCGAAACAAATGGCTGCGCGCAAGTGATTATCGGTATTGGTATTAACGTTAATACTGCAACCCAGTATGAAATTCTGATCGGTAGACCCTGGTGTTCTTTATACGAAATTACAGGCCATCATTTTGACCGCAATATAATTTTAGCGAATTTAATTTATCAGCTAGACCGTCATTTAGAACAATTCTTACAAAATGGTTTCGCTGCTTTTAGTGCTCAATGGCAAAGCGTTGATTATCTATTCGGCAAACAGATCGCCGTTACGCAACCTAATGGAGTAGTCGCAGGACGGGCTTGTGGTGTTAATGAATTAGGCCAACTTGCTTTAAAAGACGAAGAAGGTACGCTACATTATTTATCAGCGGGTGATACTTCATTACATAAATAGAGCAACCAATTCCAATAGGAAGGAGCTGAGCCTCAGATACTTTATACCAATAAAAATTAATAATAAGGTGGGATTGGGAGTTTGCCCCGCTTTGTTTACTCATTAAACGATTCGGGGCAGGATGACTGCGCTGAAATCTGGGTTATACCGCTTCTTCAGTGTCAGTTGTTTCTTTCTCTTGTTGTATACGCAGGTAAATTTCTTCGCGGTGCACAGAAACGTCTTTCGGTGCATTAATGCCTAAGCGCACCTGGTTTCCTTTCACCCCTAAGACAGTGATATTTACGTCATCACCGATAATTAACGTTTCACCAATACGCCGAGTCAAAATTAACATGACAAATCTCCCTTCTAGGTAGTAGTCATCATCTATTCCATAGAACGCTTCCATGGTGCTCTAGATGACTACAATTCGAACAAAAAATGAACAATTATGCGTTCGATTGTAATTTTACACAATCATTCTTAACAAAATATTAAGGAATTTGATTTTTAAAAATTTTTTGTATAAATAAAAGAAAATTTATTCTCTTTTTCCAGCATTAAATTTTAGAGCCAAGACTACCAAAGGCGAATAAGCAATGAGCAATCCTAAACTACCATTGAGATAACCTGCTCCTACCAGCAAAGCCCAAGGCAACAACCACAGCAAATTAATCATCAAAATACCCACTGTGACAGGCAAATGTCTCCTATAACGGCGAGAAGCATGCTGATAAGCATGGCTGCGATGTGCTTCCGACAATTTTTTCTCCATTCAATCCACGGTGCAACAATGTTACCGTAGCATCAACAATAAAAACACCCAAAAATATTAGCCAACTCCAAAAAAATCGGCATTAACCATGGCAGCTTGAATAGATAACAACCCGAGCACAAACCCTAAGAAGCCACTTCCTGCATCCCCCATAAAAATACGTGCCGGTGGGAAATTCCAAATCAAAAACCCGGCTACCGCAAAAGCTAGGCAAAGAGGTAAAAACATCGCCATTAAATCGGCTTGAAAACAGTATAATAAAACGCCGCCAAAACATACCGTAATTGCTTCTCCTGCGGCTAAACCGTCAATACCATCCATAAAATTATATAAATTCAACAGCCAAACCAAATAAAAAACAGCCAAAATATTACTTATCAAACCAGGAGTTAAAGTCCAATTAAAAAGAGAGATAGCCGGCATACCACCTAACAGATATAAAGCAAAACTTGTCGCGATAAAATGGCCTAGCAAACGCCATTTAGCTGGAATGTGGCCCCGATCATCCAAAAAACCGAGAACAGCGATACCTCCACCAGCCAGCAGTAGAGCAGCTAACATAGAAGATGAGATAAATTTTAGATAGAACAAGAAAAGTATTGATGCTAAAAAACAAAGGACAAAAGAAAGACCACCGCCTCGTGGTGTTGGAACCTGATGAGAACTGCGGTGATTAGGAATATCAATTAAACTCGTTGCCAAAGCATAGCGACGGAGCAACCATGTTAAGAGGAAGGATACCATTAAAATAACTAAATATAAGCTAAGCCAAGCCATCTCCTCTCCATCTTATCAATGAGATAATCCTATTATCTAGATTTGTTTTTAAATTAAGTGTGTGACGAAATAAAAGCGTAGATTATACGGCAAATTAAGCAAAATCGAACAATTTTTTTCAAAAAAAAGGAAAAACAAGAACAAGAGAGACATATTTAAATTATTTCTTCCAATTGATAATGAACAAAAAACTATCAGTTATCCCTACACTAATTCCAATCTTCATCCGAGTAAGAACAGCAATTTAATCCTTTAAAGAGTATTCCCTACACGTAATTGGCGATATACTGTCTGAATGTTTATGAACTGGAAAATTACATGTCCTTGAAGGCCATGTATAACGAGATTGCGGGGAATTATGCAACCGCAGATCGATTTGGCTCTATTAGCGACAGCCACAAAGTGGCAATAGCACAGATCAAGCAAGAACATCTGGGTTTAAGACCACATTACAAAGTTCTAGATTTTGGTGTTGGGAATGGTGCTTTTTTAGAAAAATTAAGACCTCTTATGCCAGAAGCGGATTTTACTGGTATAGATATTTCAACAGAAATGTTAGCTCGTGCCCGTAGGGCCTTGCCCTTAACCACGATAGAAGGTAGTGCAACCGAGGCTAGCCATTACCTCCCGCACCACAGCCAGGATTTAACATTAGCTCATTTCATCAACGCTTATATCCCAATTCATACGCTATTTAATGAAGCTGATTTGTTGACCCGTGCTAATGGTCATTTTTCTCTGATTACAACAACTTATGAATCATTCCCAGTCGCTCAACAACATTTGGCCAACTTCATTACCAAAGGTTCTTTATTGAGCAGCGTTGTTGGTCATTATTATAAAGCAATGGTAAAAAACACTACAGTCGCTTCAGGTTTGGATGAGTTACTTCATGTATTTGCACAACATCAATTCAAAGTAATTCATCATCAACGTTTACTAATACCCATTACCTTGCAAAATATTGACGAACTAGCGCATTTTGGCATCGAGGGCACCTGGTTTTTAAATAGTATCTCCATGAGAATGTTGCCCAAAAATTTTTTATTAGAACGGTTGAAACGTCTTTTTGGACAAATATTTACTTTTCCCTATCATGACACTCATATTATCGATGTGGTACTGGCTAAAAAATAGAAATTTAAAGGAATTTTATCTATTAGATACCATTCATAGACCGCTGTTAAGGAGCTCATGTGATTTATCAAACAATAAAGAATTATTTCACTCACTGGGATACCCGGCAACAGCAAACCAATAATATCGTTTTAATTACCTTCTGGAGCCAGTTTTCATCTTATGCACTCAATACTGTTTTAATTCTTTTTCTAACTCGCCCCCTTCTTACACATGGTCTAGGCTACACTCAAGAAAAAGCTTATGCCTTCATAGGGATCAGCCAAGCTACAGGCTATCTCATGCCTATTCTGGGTGGTTTTATGGCGGATAAAGTATTAGGAATTCGCCGTGCCATCCTGCTGGGCAGTATTTTTTAGCCTCCGCTTATTTACTTGTCATGTTAAGTGGTCACACCTTGAGCAAATATGGGGACCTACTCTTTCTCGCCGCCTATGCATTAATACCAGCTACAAACTCTCTCTTAATAGGTACTTCATCAAGTATGGTTTCTCATATTTATTCTGATGATGCAATTAAGGCCAAATCGGCTATGACTTATTATTACATGGCAATCAATATTGGTGCTCTGTTGGCAACAATCATTGCTCCCACAATGATGGAAAATCGTTATGGTCCTTTGTCAATCTTAACTTTGGTTTTTGTTGGCAAGGCCATTGCTGCTTTAAATTTCGCTAAACGTTATTCCCTTTATGACAATGTCATTTGGGGCAAAGACACTCTTCCTTTTTCTCGCTCAAATAAAGCTTATTTATTTGTTTATCTCATAATTATTTATTTTTTCACTCTTTTTGCTTATTCACACGTTTATATAGCCAGTGTGATTGTGACCATTGGTTGCGGCTTAGGGATTTTTTGGTTTCTCCTAAGACCCTTAGCGCTCACCGGGGAAACTCGGACTAAACAACTCGTTGCCTTATTATTAATCGTGGAAGCTATAGTATTTTTTATTATTTATAATCAGATGAATACCACGCTCGTCTTGTTTGCTCAGAATAATTCGAATTTAAAACTTTTAAATCTCCATGTGTCTCCAGCGCAATATCAAATGCTTAATCCACTACTCATCATTGCTTTAGGCACTCAATTACCACGTTTTTACCGTTTCTTCCCTAATTTCACCATCCCGTATCAATTCGCAGGCGGAACCTTGTTAGCTGGCTGTGCTTTATTGGTGATGACTTTGGCTGCAAACAATGCAGTTAATGGCTACGTTAATGGTAATTATATAGGGCTTACTTACATACTCATTACTTTGGCTGAACTATGGGTATCAGCCATTGGATTAAGTATGATAGGGCTTTATTGTGACAGTCAGGGATTGGCCTTCGCCATGGGAGTTTGGTATCTGGCAGCCTCCTTATCAAATACCATTTCTGGACGCATAGCGGGTTTCGTAGCAATTCCAGAAAATCAAAGCTCCGCACTAGACAGCTTACCCATTTATCAAAATTACTACCTGCTTATGGGTGCTTGTACGTTAGCACTTGGGTGCATCATGCTAGTGATCGCCTATTTACTCCAACGGAGATTAGCTCGGAAAGGGATTCAACTTGCCTAAGATAACCAAGAGACTGGTAACATTCGTTAACAGGATTATACAGAACAAGATTCCTTTATTTCACTTCTTTTTTTGCAACTAAAAATTGTGGCAAATATTTATTCAACGACTCAACCAACGTTGCAGCCCTTTCTACATGTTGAGGTTGACTCTTATCAAAGCGTCGAAAACTGAAAAGATCTCCAGGCACACTCGCTGATAAAAGTTTATTTAATAAGCTATCTACCGCTGTGTCGTTAATTCGTTGTGGTTTGTCTTTTTGAAAAGCAGCAATTTTTTCTGGTAATAAAGCGATATCACGTAAATTGTGAAAATGCACAAAATGCTGCTCGTCGGAATAATAAGCACCACTAACGATTGAGCAAGCACCAGCAAGTGCACTTTGAAAACCAATAGTCCCGGTAAAAGTAACTGTTATCGGACATTCTTTAATTAAATGAGTTGCTGGGGCAGCATAGGGAACGAGAACAACATAAGGTAAATTTGCCAATTTCTGCATCATTTCTCGTTTTCTAAAACCAAACTGTAAAGGATGATCTTTTACAAAAACAGTGTAGCCAGCTTTACCGAGAACTTTACAAATTTCCTCGACTACTTGTTCATTATTGAGCAAAGCAAGATCATCAAGCCAATAATCCAGAGAAGCCTCGGGAAGTAACTGCAATGCTAAGAAAACTCGCTTCTGAGGGGCAACCTCCGCTAGTCTCTTTTCCCATGCATTATCTAAAAGTCTAAGTACTTTATAATCAGGCCAGCGGGGCTTATGCTCTAAACGGTTTAATGCTTCAAGATAATGCAAATTTAACTTATCGCGCTTTAAATGACGAATCAATTCGAACACTACACCACGCAATTTAAAATATAAAAAGTACGCCAATACTGCAAACGACTATATTTTTTACTCTTGTTCACATAGGATGGAGTAAATGATTCATTGAGCAATTGCTTTCTCGCCTTCTCAATCTCTTGCGTTTCAGGTTCACGCAAACGAATCAATTTTCCTCTTATCATAAACATAACATGATCAGGTACAATCGATGCAGTCAAACCTAAAAATGGTATATTGTAAGATTGCAGTACTCGGTTTAAAACATCCAAAACATAACGGTCAATAATAAAAGTAATCAGTAATTTGGTTTCTTTTTTAATCAATTCGTCAAAGGTTAACCACATAGCGCCTATCATGGCTAAGGCTCGAGGTTTTGGTTGATTACGTAAAACTCGGCAACGACGAATGATATCATCACACAATGCTTGGGAAAAATGCTGGATAGCAATTTGAGCACAATCTTTTTCACGTAGATTGGTATAAAAATCATCAACGATACAAATATCGCCTTCACCACGCAAGTCACTGACGAGGCAAACAGACTTTGTAAAATTTAAGCTCTCTGCCAGATGCTGCCACCAAGGACCAGTGTTGTGGTGGGAAAAAAACATTACATCGGTCATTATCATTTATCCTATTAACCAAGAAATTAGGAACAATCAAGCTGCGCTTTGAGCGACAACCTTATTGCCAAATCCCCTTAACATAACTGCCACAGCAACGAGAGAAGCAAAAATAAGGAAACTATTGGATATTCCGAAGGGTCCATTAAAAATGCTTACAGCTATCGAAGTATAACAATATGCTAAAATCAACTGTGAGCCCAATCGAGCCGGATCCCTGGCGTGCTTCATAACAGTACCACTAAGATATCCCCAGGCAGCAATAAATAACACTGCCCCCACAAATCCAAAATCCAAAAACCATGCACCCCAAGCCGTGGTATAAAAACCATAGATTTTAGTATCAACCATATTCTCTTTCATGGTAGACAATACGTTGTTATTAGCATAAAAAACACGTAATAGAGGTGATAAAATACCAACTTGATAAGTTCCCCAATACGGCGTGTATTTTTTATGATTGTCTATTATTTTGCTTAAGCTGACCACACCATGTGTGAGATACATTGAATTCGTCATAACTGTCATTGCAGTATCTTTGCTGACTACATCATCATCAACCAATGTTGTCATCCATTGCTTTGGCGTTGCTCCCCAACTTTGATCAACAACAAAGTTCACAAAATCACTATAAGACTGCTGATTGGAATTCTGTCTACGCTCAACCAAGACATGATTACTGTAAACAGCAAAACAAATACTTAGGATAACCAATTTCATGAATAAAGCGTGTTCTCTTGGAAAAAATGTTTTTCCATGAAATTTTCTTATAAAACAGCAGGTTAAAAGAAGAAAGAGCAAAATGAATATTGGCATGCGCCCACCATACAATAAAGCGTAGATGATTGGTGAACAGGCAGAAAGCTGAGCAAAACGGGCTACTGAAGGTTTAATCTCTGCAGCATTTGTCACCAGCAGCATCAAGGCCGGGTAACTAAACGAAAAAAAGGATAGCCTAGATACAGCCAAAAAGAACGATGAACATCCACTCCTGATGCAACCTGTTGAACACGGAGTTCACGGATAAAAGCTAAACCATGTGAATAATCCAAGCCGCTCAGCATTAACTTATCATACGTCAGGCACAAGATACCGAACAAACCAAGCAATGAAGAAAAAGAACAACACGATTAAGATGCGGAGTTGAGACCGCAGAGGCAGCTTCATTACGTAGTGGGAAAAATCTGGCAGATTGTTCACCGAGCGTGAAAATTAGCAATCCGCACAAGATTAAAC
>NZ_CALJ01000248.1 GCF_000308315.1 Legionella tunisiensis
CGTCGGGCAGGAATTCCTATGATAGTCAAATTCACCCGTATGCCAGACCATTCAGGTACACGCATTTCTAAAGAAAGTGATGATCATGCTCCGCCCATAAAATCCATTCAAGTCAAACATAGTATTATTCTGATTTCCATTGATACATTAAATATGTGGCAACAAGTTGGTTTTTTAGCCGATGTATTTGCTGCATTCAAAATGCATGGGTTTTCTGTGGACCTCCTCTCTTCATCAGAATTTAACGTGACACTTTCATTAGATAGTAATGCCAAACTGCGTGACCGTCAGGCACTAGATGCTTTACTCGCTGATCTGAATTGTTTCGGTCGCGCTAAATTAATTGAACCATGTAGTGCGGTTAGTCTTGTTGGTCATCACATACGTACCGTTCTTCCCCAATTAGGACCTACCCTTGAAGTATTCGATGCCCAGCAAATTTACCTCATGTCCTTAGCCTCAAATGATTTGAATTTAACCTTTGTTGTTGATGAATCACAAGCTGATAAATTATGCCAAAAACTACATAGCCTGCTGATTGAAAATAACCCGCAAAGTTTCTACTATTCAAAAAGTTGGCAGGAAGAGTTCGGCAAACCAGAATTGAAAAAAGTACCCTGGTGGGAAAATGAACGCCAGAAATTGCTAACAATCGCAGCAAACAATTCGCCTTGTTATGTCTATCATAGTCCAACACAGGCCAATAAAGCGGATGAATTATTAAGTTTAAAATCGATTGATCAACTCTATTACGCGATAAAAGCAAACCCACATCCAGCTATCTTGCACACTCTTTATAACAAGGGAATTAGCTTTGAATGTGTTTCTATAGATGAGCTAAAACATGTCTTGAACTTATTTCCCAAAATCGACAAAGAAAGACTGCTTTTTACACCCAACTTTGCCGCAAGAACAGAGTATGAATACGCGCTTGCGCTAGGTTGTCACGTTACTGTTGATAATTTATATCCTTTGGAAAATTGGCCAGAACTCTTCACCGAAAAACGCATTCTATTACGCATCGATCCGGGTTGTGGTGCAGGACATCATAAATATGTTTGTACGGGTGGTAATGAATCCAAGTTTGGCATACCACAGCATGATCTCCCTCAAGTTATTCAGCTGGCTGCCCAACACCACATTAAAGTCATCGGTTTACATGCTCACTCTGGCAGCGGGATTTTAACCCCTGAACTTTGGCAGCAAACCGCATTGATGCTCACAGCATTAACCGAGCAATTCCCAGACGTATCTGTCATTAATCTGGGGGGAGGCCTAGGAATCGTTGAAAAACCTGGACAACAGCCTTTGGATTTGGCAGCCCTGGATGCGTCCTTAATGGCAGTAAAAACCCGTTTTTCTCATTTGAAATTTTGGCTAGAACCTGGACGCTTCTTTGTAGCCGAAAGTGGTGTCATCCTCGCGAAAGTAACCCAGTGCAAAGAAAAAGGCAAAGTCCGCTTTATTGGTATTGAAACTGGGATGAACTCGTTGATGCGGCCTGCTCTCTATGGTGCCTATCATGAAATAGTCAATTTAAGTTGTCTTCACCAGGAAAAGATCGGCTTTGCGCATGTCGTTGGACCAATTTGCGAATCAGGAGATACCTTAGGCTATGATCGCTTGCTACCAGAGACCCAGGAAAATGATGTAATCCTCATTGCTAATGCCGGTGCCTATGGTCATTGCATGAGTTCCAATTATAATCTCAGAGCACCAGCGCAAGAAATTATTTGGGATTAATCATCAAATGCTTAAGGACAGCCAACAACGTCTACAAGCCACGGACCCTCGCCAGTCCTTTATTGTACAAGCACCGGCAGGTTCTGGTAAAACTGAAATACTGACGCAACGCTATTTAAGGTTGTTAGGCAATGTCAACGAGCCCGAACAAATCGTTGCCCTTACCTTTACACGCAAAGCAGCCAGTGAAATGCGAGAGCGCATTATCCTGGCTTTACAGCAAGCTGCTTCCGGTACCTTACCTGCTTCTTCACATCAACAACAGACATACGGTTATGCTGTCGAAGCACTAAACCGCAGCACAGAACGAGGGTGGCAGCTTCTGCAACAATCAGGACGTTTAAGAATTATAACTATCGATTCTTTGTGCCAAACACTCTGTCAGGCAATCCCTCTGCAAGAAAAACAAGTCCCCTATGCACAAATTAGCGAATACCCAGAGCGCCATTATCAAGCAGCAGCAAGAGCCTGTCTTGCGCACGCTCTTAGTGATAAAAATTTACATCACCCCTTAAAATGTTTGTTACAACATTTAGACAACCGTCAGGACAAGCTTTTAGAATTATTGGGGGGACTTACTAATCAATCGCGATCAATGGTTAACCCCTTTATATTTTGCTCGTGAACAAAGCCAAACAAGTTATGAGCAGATGCTTGTCTTTATTGAACAACATGAACTAAACCGTTTTAAACAAAGCACGCCTATCAATTGCCAGGAAGATTTATGTCAGCTTGTTCGTCAATTCGCTAACCTTGAAACAAATCCGGAATCATCCCGCTATTCACTGCGTAACTGGCATAGCTTCACACAACTGGATAGAGAATTAGTAACCAATCTGGCTGCTTTACTTTTAACCTCTCAGGGACATTTGAGAAAAAGTTTTGATCATCATGTCGGCCTGAAGCGCGGGATCTGTGAGGATAGCTTATATAATCATTTAAAAGAAAATAGTAAAGAAATTCTCAGCCAACTTGATAATGCACCTGATTTTCTTGAAGCCTTGTTGCGAGTACAGCATCTACCTGCGCCTCACTATGACCCTGAACAATGGGAAGTCCTACAAGCTTTATTTACTTTACTTCCTTTGTTAGTTGGGCATTTACATTTGATCTTCAGTGAACAAAATGAAGTCGATTTTGCTGCCATTTCCCAACAGGCTTTGCTTGCGCTCGGTAATGAAGAGACCCCTACTGATTTGACACTTCATCTTGATAACATCATCCACCATTTATTAGTCGATGAATTTCAAGATACGTCTATTCAACAGTTTCAATTGTTGACGAAATTAGTCCACGGTTGGCAACCCGATGACGGTAAAACTCTTTTTGTAGTTGGTGATCCTATGCAATCCATTTACCGTTTCCGCCAAGCAGAAGTGGGCCTTTTCCTGAAAGCAAAACAGCAAGGAATAGGTCCTGTTCGATTAACACCCTTGGAGTTGTGTTGTAATTTTCGCTCTACTGCAACCATAGTCAATTGGGTAAATAACCAATTCCGTACTATTTTTCCCCAACTCGATGATATGGAATCCGGTGCCGTTTCCTTTCATTCATCAATGAATGTTCTACCTACTGATGAAAACAGCTACGTCAAAGCCCAACAATTTTCAGATCGCCAGCAAGAAGCACACGCGTTGATAAAATGTGTTGTTACAGAATTACAAGTCAATCCCAACAGTGATATTGCTATTCTGGTACGTTCACGTAATCAGCTCACTGATATCATGCGACTATTGCGCGAACAACAAATTAGTTTTCAGGGTGTAGAGATTGAATTACTAGCTAAGCTTCCTCATTTGCGCGATCTTTGGTCATTAACCCAAGCCTTACTCAGGCCAGCAAATCGGCTGGCCTGGCTGGCATTACTCAGAAGTCCTTGTGCTGGACTATCTTTGGCTGATCTTCATTTACTAGCCAATTTCGACAAGAAAAAATCCATTTATTATGCGTTATCACAGTTAGACGATATAGTTGCACTAAGTGAAGAAGGACGTACACGGGCTCGCTTTGTTTATACTGTGTTACAAGAAACCTTGGCTTGTCGCCATCAACAATCATTCTCTGACTGGGTAGCACAGTCTTTCCGTCAATTGCATGGCGATAAAATTTTAACCGCCACAGAGCAAGCTGACCTGGAACAATTCTGGCTCTTGATTGATCGATGTACTCCCAACGGCCAATTACCTGAATGGGATCATTTTAACAGCGAATTTAATCGATTATATTCTCAACGTACCAGCCCTTCCCGTTTACATGTGATGACGATTCATAAATCCAAAGGACTAGAATTTGATTCTGTAATTTTGCCAGGCTTGAGTTCTAAAGCCAGAAACCAAGATAAGCCTTTGTTACGCTGGTTAAAATTACCCAGTAAAAAACATGGTGAATTATTACTTGTTTCCCCTATAAAAGCTGCGCATCGAGAACAATGCTTGCTTTATGATTATCTGGGTAAATTGGATAGCGAAAAAAATAATTATGAATTACAGCGCTTACTGTATGTTGCAGTTACGCGTGCTAAAAAAGACTATTCCTTTTTGACAGTAGCGAAAAAGAAACCCAAGGAACTTTCCGCAGCTTTTTAAAACATGAAGAATTTCTTGCCCAGGAAGAAAGATTGGAATCCATTATGCCTCCCGATAAATTGCCCGAACTTTATCGGCTGCCTTTAGCTTTCTATCCTGATTTACCATCGATGTCTATCTCCAAAGTACCGACAGCCACTCTTTTGCCTACAGATAGTAATGCACGCCAACTAGGAATAGTTACCCATGAATTACTGCAATGGATTTGTGATCATCATCCCAGCACCGATGAAAATCTACCCTGGTCGCTTGTCATAAATCAACTTAAACAGTTAGGTTTGGATAAAACAGAACAAGACAAAGCGTATGAAATGCTTCGTCAGCAAATCGCCTCTTTGTTTCAAGATCCAATTGGTCAATGGCTAATACAACCTCACACGGAAGAGAAAAATGAATACGAATTGCTGGTTGGCGAACAAGGAACTGTTAGCACCAGAATTATTGACAGAACCTTTATCACTCAAGAGTGTCGTTGGATCATTGATTTCAAAACTGGTAGTGAACAAATGGAGGCCAAAAAACATCACCAACAACAAGTCAATGAGTACGCTCGTCTTTTGGCCGAACTAAGCAGTCAACCTATTAAATGCGGACTCTATTACCTGACTAGCGGTCATTGGATACAATGGGACTATGTCAGTCCTTTAGCAATATCATCTGCCGAGTCAAAATAGTGATCAACCCTCTATAGGACAGTAAAAGGTTAAGGTTACCGAAATAGGCGTTGTTTTAGATAGTAGTATTATCTATAGTTTAAATATATTTGGCAGATAATTGATGTTAAGCAGGAGTTGTTCAATTTAAGGATGATTAATAATTCATACAATAATGGCATCTTAGTCATGATGCCCAAATTATTTGTAATCCTTATCCTAATGGTAATTATATTACCAACATTGGGGATATTGTTTGGCTTTAAATTAGCAATTCCTAGCTGGTCGCATAAATCGGTAATTATTTACCATGCTTTATATTATTGGTCTATTTCGATTATTGCGGCAATAGTTGCTTTACTTGCATTCACTCATTATAGATTAACAAAAGATAATGTAGCGCTTAGTTTAAGTTTCGCTTATTTATTTGCGACCTACTTTAATACCACATTTACCTTGGCTAACGAATGGGTATCTCCCTTAAGTGAAAATATTGAAAATTTACATGCCTATGTTTGGGTTCTTTCAAATATTTTCACAGGAATCCTATTAGCAGTGGGCTTAACGAGTTACTTACTAAAAAATTTAAAGCAACAACACTTGATAGCAAGTTTATTCATTTTAACAATTCTCTTTATTCTTGGCAGCGGTTATTACTGTACATATTGGCTCCCACGTGTAGAAAAATTTCCTCGAATTATATATCCAGGAAAAACCATTATGCACCCTTTTGGTTTAATAAATTTATTCCTGTATCTGTATTTGATATTCGCTATTTATCCTCAGTTAATTAAGAAAAAATTCTCTATCTTGCCTTTTTCTATTCTTTATATTGCGATCGCTCAAATTGTCATATCTTGTTATATGATCTTTGGTTCAACGCATATCTATAATACCGTTTATCTGAGTGCGCTATTAATACAATTGTTAATCTATTTAATTCCCTTTTTCGCATTGATATTAAGTTATCTTTCTAGTTATGATTTCGCTCTTGCAAGCCAAAAAGAATTACAGCAACAAAAAGAGAAATTTGAACAACTATCTACCTATGATCCTCTAACTCATTTACTGAATAGACGGGCGTTTGAAGAAACCACCAATAGAATGATCGAAAATGCTAAACGCTATAATTATAACTTTACTCTTTTATACCTAGACTTAGACAACTTTAAATCCGTTAATGATTCAATAGGACACGATATAGGAGATGCTTTAATTAAAGCAGTTTCCCTACGCTTAAAAAAGCCATACGAATGAGTGATTATTGTGCCAGATTAGGTGGCGATGAATTTGGAATCATTCTTACAGAAGTTAATTTGCAACATGATGCTAATCTCGTAGCACAGAAATTAATTACTATCTTGAATAAACCATTCCGTATCAAGGGCAAACAACTTTATACTGGAGTCAGTATTGGCATTGCTATCTATCCATCAGATGGAAATACCTACCATGATTTATTAAAAAATGCTGATACTGCAATGTATCGAGCTAAAACATCAGGTAAAAATACCTATACACTCTATACAAAAAATTTATCGGAAATTTATTTACATGAATTGGAGATAGCAAACCAATTACGTAACGCTCTTAAGAAAAATGAATTTTACCTTAGATATCAACCTATATATAACTTACCTACCAGACAAATTATTGGTGGCGAAGTGCTTTTGCGTTGGGAAAATAAGCTTTTGGGAAACATTATACCTCAAGATTTTATTCGTATCGCAGAAAAATTGGAAATAATGATTCCTCTTGGTAACTGGGTATTAGAAAATGCTTGTCAACAAATTAAAATTTGGAATGATAAATATAAAAAACCCTTACAATTTTCGATCAACTTATCACCGGTTCAACTATCCACTCCGAATTTTATACAAAAATAAAATCTATATTAAGAAAACATCACATTAAGCCTGACACATTAAATTTGGAATTAACAGAAACTGCTTTGTTAGAAAATCGAGCGAGCATTGAAAAAATATAATCGCTTTAGAGAAAAATGGCCTTCATTTATCTCTTGATGATTTTGGCACAGGGTATTCATCTCTAACACGTTTGAAAAACCTACCGATTAATACCTTAAAGATTGATAAATCATTCGTCATGAATATTGAAAATGAAAGTAATTCTGCAATCATAATTGAAGTCATTATCCATCTGGCAAAAAACTACAAAAAAAGTGATCGCTGAAGGAATCACCACAGAGAGTCAATTAAAATTCTTAATCGCCAATGGATGTCATTACGGCCAAGGTTTTCTATTTAGTAAACCATTATCTGCAAATCAATTTGAATCGTTAGTTTATAGAGCCTCTTCCAGTTAACGAATACTATTTATCTGTTGTGAACAAATGCGATCGATTTTAATTGCTCTTAGTGTTTCCGGATATATTTAACAACTGTACAAGATACCTCATTAAAACTTATAATTCTTTCAATATGCTAACTAATAAATCAACTGAATTAGCCAGTGCTATTTGCTCCTCCCTAGCTAAAGTCTGCAGACTTTCATTCAAGCGGTTATGGAGAAGATAGGGGGAGGAACAAACAAATTCTTTTCCTTTTTCGGTGATATCAATAAAAATAATACGGCGATCTTTTGAATCCCTGGCGCGATTAACGAAACCCTTTTCTTCCAAGCGATCAATAACACCCACCAAGGTACTGGTAGATAAATAAACTCGCTTTGACAATACTGAAAGCGTCATAATGCCTTTTTCATAAATCTCATACAAACATATAATTTGAGGGACAGTAAGCCCATAGCACTTATTTAAACGTCTAGAATGGTGATCCATCTGTTGCATCATTTTGCGCAAGGCAAGCATGATCATTTTTGATCGCTGCTCGGATTGCACATCGAGCTGAGTTTTTTCTAACACATTATTGTCAAAATTGTTCATGAATAAGTCTACTAACTCGTCTAGGGTTGAAATGAGCTGCTTAAACTATTAGTATGAAAAAGTAGTTTGTGTACTAATCATTTCAACAGCTATAGATTTTTAATAAACTATCTATTGTACTCAACTATTCCATACAACTGTAGGAGCCTTTGTAAATATAGTGAGGACAAACAAGTTATCTCCCACAAATCTGAATCGAAGAATTCATGATACCTAGTTTTTTAAATCAAAATAATAAAAAGAAGGATTAACTGATGCAAAATCAACTCTATGAATCCTTATTAGCATTTCCTGAGTCCGAATTCTCTGCTGCACCAACAACGATAGCCTCAGCAGAAGAAAACGAAATTTATTTTCGTAGCGATGGTGTTCTTACCTTGGGAGTAGAAGTTGAATTACAACTCATGGATGCCACTCATTATAATTTATGCTCACGCGCAGAAGAAGTATTAGAAGCCACCACACATCTGGGAAAAGTTAAACCGGAATTTTATTTAAGCACCATAGAAATTAACACGGATAAATGCTATTCAGTACAACATGTTGAAGAGGATCTCTACAAAACATTCACTGACTTACAACCTGTCACAAAAGAACTAAACCTTTTACTTTCAACCACAGGTTCTCACCCTTTCTCCAAATATTCCGACTGGATAATTTCTCCGACCGCTCGCTATCAAGAATTAATTGATCGTAACCAGTGGCTGACGCGTCGCATGAGTGTTTTTGGTTTACATATTCATCTGGGTATGTCCAGTGGTGAAGATTGCATTCGCTTTAATAATTTTTTATGTATTTTTACCTCATTTGCTAGCATTATCTTCAAGTTCTCCTTTTTGGCAAGGAATTGATACCGGACTATCCTCGTGTCGGCCAACTACTTATGAATCATTGCCAACAGCCGGCCAACCCTATCATGTGCAGACATGGCAAGATTTCGAATATCTTTATAAGACACTCAAATCATGTGGCTCGATAAAATCACTAAAAGATTTATGGTGGGATCTGCGACCAAGCCCTAGTTTTGGCACACTGGAAATTCGGGTTTGCGATGGCACAGCTACTCTTTCTGAAACGTTAGCAATTGTTGCATTTATCCATACTCTCGCTCACTGGTTTAATGATAATGGCAGTTGGCTTGAATCAGTGTCCTATCCAACCCACTGGCTATCACGGGAAAATAAGTGGCGAGCTATTCGATATGGTTTGGATGCTGAGTTGGTCATGAATACGGATGGCAAAATAAAGCTGATGAGAAATGACTTAGAAGAATGGATTGAAAAACTGCAGCCTTATATTAATCAACTGAATTACCAACCTTATTTTTCAACCCTGCAAACTATTCTAACTCGTGGTACCAGTTCTGAACGGCAAAGAAAGGTCTTTGCGCAGACTAATTGCTTTAAAGAAGTAACCAAACATAATATCAACGAATTTTTACAGCAAAAACCACTCTATTAAAACAGCCTAAATTTTTATTACCTCCGAATCAAGAATTACCTCTCGTGCGCAAGGAATTTCTATCCTTCGCGAGAGAGGAAAATGAATCATTAATGACATGTCCTTGAGCTGCTGTCGCACTGTATTATCAAGAATCACGGAGTTACATAAACCCGTTGCCATTACGCAATAAAGGCAACACCTCCGACAACGGCCGCTCAGGTAATTCCAGTAAAATCTGTTCTTGCGGACCTACAATTGCCAATAAGTTGATTAAGCTATTGACGCCATGACAAACAGCATCAGTACGAACTGTTTGTGTTCTAAAGTTGGTAATAAAGCCTCCTATCGCTCGCGCAGGATTTTTGACATTGTAAGTATTTTCTTTGGTATAAGCATTTTGCAATAACCAGCGACTTGATAAGGTAATAGCCTGTCTATACTGTTGGCAATCCGTCAAATGGTTTGATTTACAAAACTCGTAAAACACGCCCATGACTTCATTAATCCAACCATTGCCACTAGCTGACATAGCATCCAGATAACGGCCATTGTTATAGATATCATCCATATTGGTAATCTGGCGGGATAAAATTTTACTACCTACACGTTGGATCGTATCCCGATAGACCGGTGTATTATCTACCTTGGCAAAATCAATCAAGGACATCATTACCCAACTTGTAGAGATAGAATTCGCCGGACGGTAATTATCACCGACTAAAGGACCTTGGGTATTCACCAAATCGACAAAGCGTTTAGCAATCTTGGTTGCCCCTGCACGGTAACGCTTATCCTGTGTCACTGCATAAAGTCTCGATAGGGCAGACAAGACTTGTCCAGAATACAGAAATGATTGTTTTTCATTATATTGCCAACTACCACGATCACAACGAGCAATTGGTTTTACCCTGCCATCCTGCTCTACCATCGTCAATAACCAATCCCCTGCTTTTTTAGCTGACTGTATATACTTCGGTTCATCCTTGTAGAGTTGAGCAAGCTCCAACAAGGTAAAAATAGTTTTCGAAGTAGTCCCTACCACAACCACGCACGTTTTCTGATTCGTATTGGGATCAAAGCCATAATAAAAACCACCGGCATTAGGCCCCTCTGTTACCTGATTAGATAGAATAAAATCGGCGATTGGTTTAAATTTCTGTTGTAGTTGGGGATCTTTGTTTAAAGCGTAAAGTTTTAACAGCGTATATAAACTGGATGAAGAATAAATAGTCCTTAATAAACTTTCTTGTTTGTCGTCACGTGCATTATAAAACTTAAAAAACCGTGCAATTGTGGATGCATTGTTTCTAACAAATAGTGTTCACTATTTTCTATTTGCTGCTCAACCGCCTTGGTATCTAACTTTCTAATGGCAACACGACTACCCACCAATTCAAGTCCCTGATCATAATATTCAATAAAGGAATAAATTTTTGCCGGATAATAGTCAAAATCAACTTTAAAACGGTACTCCTTAAGCTGCTCTGGTGTTAATTTATCAGCAGCTTGCTGACTAAGTGCTAAAGCCGTTGCCTTTTTTAAAGTATCCGTTAACCGTGCGCCATGGGCACACCCCTTCCCCACCTGCTTTCCTTGATAATAGGCAGTGATTTTTACACTCCAATCCATTTTTTGATAAGGATTACTCCATGTGGCATCCAAATCATTCAGTTTAGATTGTAAAATTTTTGCGTTTTGCTCAATTGCTGCTGCACGAATAAATTTAATCACTTGATCGCGAAATACTTGATTACTTACCTCAGGAACAAAGCTATGTTTTACTTGTTCATTACGAGGTTCCCAAACAGCATAAAGAGAAAAAGAATATAGAAGGCAAAACAGGAGTGTGGTTATTTTACGCATATTGCTTATCTTCCTGGTGCAATGAAATAGTAGTAATATCGAAGTTAGAGTTTATTAATAAAGGCATTCCATTAGCAATCGGATCTTCTCTTATTATGTGGTGAGTTGCCTCTTTAACTCAGCTGCTTGTTTCATAGTTACCTTAACCTATCCAATGCAATAAATGCGGTGAACTATAATAAAGAAAGCGCAAATCTGAGGTCGTAAAAATGCCTAAGTTAAGCATGAATTATGAATATGCTAAAGTATTCTCTGATGAAATATGGCGATTTTATATTGACTATTATCGGCAAATCACAACAGATGGCAAACAAAAAGGGGCTCAGCTATTTGATGTGGAAGAGCCGGGTTATATGGCTGCTATGCTTAAAGCACATCGGTTACTGAATGACACCTTGCACAAGAAACTCACTCCACAACTTATCGTGCAATTATATAGAGCTGCTTTAGAAGGTGTAAGCAAAACAAACTTAGAGGAATTCGATCGCTTTGATCGTTTTCGATCAAATGACTTTAGTGGTTTTTGGTTAAAACTAAATACCTCTGATGGAAACGAAGGTAATGTTTCGAGAGAGGGATTGCGAGAATTTTTACAAGAAGTGATTGCCAATAAGAATGAAAATAAATTTGAAATTTTGAGTAATGACCGCGTAGATGTACTAGAAGAAGCCTTATTACAGTATGAAAAAATTTTGATAAAAACAAGGGATTGAGAATGCTTTAGATTTTTTAGAAGATAAAATAAAAATACAAAATGCAGGTTTGTTTCACCCAGAATGACGCATAAAGTCATCGAGGAGAAGATTAATCGCTATCTTCTGCAATATGAAGAAAAACTAAAGCGTGTATCCGGCGATCAAAACAAAATGGATGTCATTATTGAACTAGTTCAAAAATAGAACGACTGCATCCTTTTATTGACGGCAATTGCCGAACATTGGTGATGTTAGTTCTAAATAGAGAATTAATTAGGAATGGCTTTAAACCCACGATGCTATGGAACCCAAATCGCTTTGACTTTTTTGCAATTGAACAATTACGCCAAGACATTATCGATGGGTGGATTATTACGAACAAATATCAATCTGGAATAGCTATCTTGAATGCGTACAAAACATTGCATGAGTATGTGGATAAATTATATGCGGCTGCTGATAAGAGTGTATTTCATAAAGATAAAATAATAGAGAAAGCAGGAAGACTGGAAAAATTATTGCAAGATATAAAAGCAAAATCCCCACACGAAGGCCTTGAGCTTATTCAAACGAACTTGAGAACATTTAAAAGCAGTAGAGGGTTAACAACCCGCCTCTTTGGATTGGAAACAACAACTGAAAATTTATTAAAAGACTTAATGAACGCCCTTGAACATATGCCATTATCAAGTATTACAATCGATGTGAATACTTAAGATATCACGCTTAATCCGATCTGCCATCCAAAATAACCTCCTGAAAAATAAAATTTTCATTGCAACTACAGAATAAAACGGTGAGGTTACAGGATCAAGGCTTTCCTTTTCCTTTCTGCCAAAATTATTCACAATTCGAGACTCATATAGACTAAAGTAAACTCTATTTTCTTCCTAATATACCCACCACTCTGTAAGCTATATTTACTGTTTCACTCCGAGTCCTGACTGCTTTTTACATTCATCGAATTAGCAAGCTTCCCGAACTTGCAATCGTAGGCTATCATGCCAACTCGACAAAAAGTGGGTTAAACGGCGATGAATGTAGAAAAAATCATAGTTGACATCCTTGCGGCTACCTCTGACAAGACACTTGGCTTGACGATACCTCAATTAGGTTTGCAGTCCAAACTAACTATAGAAAATAATCAAATTAATTTGACCTTGGCAGCAGGTTTCCCAACCAAATTGTTAGAAGACAGCCTCATACCCCACCTTAGCGAGAGCTTGCAACAAGCGTTGCCAAATTATCAAATTCAGGTCTCAATGGATTTTTATTAGAGCTCATCGTACTCAATTAGCTGGCAAAGGATTACGTGGTGTTAAGAACACCATCGCTATTGCCTCAGGCAAAGGGGGTGTAGGCAAATCCACAGTTACCGTTAATTTAGCAGTTGCTTTGGCTCGTGCCGGAGCGAGAGTCGGTATTCTTGATGCTGATATTTATGGGCCTAGTATTCCCTTAATGCTCGGCAAAACCAAACCGGTAGAAATCAGTGGCAACCATTATTTACCAGTATCTGCGCATGGAATACAGGCTATGTCCATTGGTTATCTCACCGATAATGAGCAAGCCCTAATCTGGCGTGGCCCCATGCTGGCAAAATCACTGTTACAAATGTTAGATATTACTCTTTGGGATGAATTGGATTATTTGTTGATTGACTTGCCTCCTGGAACCGGTGATATTCAGTTAAGTTTGGTACAAAAGATCCCTATAACTGGTGCCGTTGTAGTAACTACTCCGCAAAATGTAGCTACTTTGGATGCACAAAAGGCTATGAAAATGTTTGCTAAAACAGGCATTGACGTTCTTGGTCTAGTAGAAAATATGTCTTTACATATCTGCAGCCAATGTGGTCATCAGGAAGCTATTTTTGGTACGGGGGGCGGACAAAAACTCAGTGAAAGTTTTCAAACAACGTTATTAGGCCAATTGCCTTTGAACAGCCGCATTCGCAGCCAATGTGATGAAGGTTGCCCTATTGCTGCCCAAGGTAATGACGAGTTAGCGAAAACGTTTATCAAGACAGCCATGCAAACAGCAATTACTTTAGCTAAAAACCTTTAAATTATGCAGATAAGTTTCCTCCTATCGTAATTGAATAATAAAATATCAATCTGTGTTTAATATAAACTTAAACGCAACGGCTTTTTTCGTGTTAAACTAAAGATATTTTTACAAATAAGTGATTATCCATGTCTGAAAATTACACAGCTGAAGCGATCGAGGTGTTAAGCGGTCTTGAGCCAGTGCAACGCCGCCCTGGCATGTACACCGACACAACCAGACCCAATCATTTAGCACAAGAGGTGATCGACAATAGTGTTGATGAAGTAATTGCCGGCTTTGCCAATCAAATTATTGTCACGCTACATGAAGATGGCTCCATCGAGGTAGAAGATAATGGCCGTGGTATGCCAGTTGATCTACACCCGCAATTAGGCTTAAGTGGTGTCGAAGTCATTATGACGCGTCTGCATGCCGGTGGTAAATTTTCCGATAAAAATTACAGCTTTTCTGGTGGTTTGCATGGTGTAGGCGTCTCTGTAGTCAATGCCTTATCTGAACGGGTTGAAGTCATCATCAAGCGCAATGGCATTATTTACGGCATGAGCTTTGCCAATGGTGACAAGCTAGAAGAACTCAATGAAATTGGTGTCACCAAAAAACGTGATACTGGGACAATTATTCGTTTCTGGCCTAATGCTAGCTATTTCGATACAACGAAAATGTCTATTAAGCAACTGACTCATGTTCTGCGCGCCAAAGCTGTTCTTTGCCCTGGCTTGTCCATGACCTTTATTAATATGGCAACGAATGAACAAATTCATTGGTGTTATGAGAAAGGTTTGGCAGACTATCTACTGCAATCCTTAAACAGTGATTATTTCCCTGATGAACCCTTCACTGGTGAATTTGCCAGTGAAGAAGCAACTGTGGACTGGGCTTTAGTCTGGTCAGCCACATCTGGCAACAGTAATTTAAATGAAAGTTATGTAAATCTGATTCCTACCGCGCAAGGTGGAACTCATGTTAATGGTCTTCGAGCAGGACTGTATGATGCCCTGGCTGCTTTTTGTGAATTACGTAATTTACTGCCACGTGGAGTGAAATTAACTGCAGATGATCTCTGGGAACCTTGCCAATATGTACTATCAGTGAAAATGAAAGAGCCGCAATTCGCCGGGCAAACCAAAGAGCGTCTAAGTTCCAGACAAACAGCAGCCTTTGTCAGTAACGTGATTAAAGATTCTTTTGCTCTTTGGCTTAACCAGCATCGTAGTCAGGGTGAGATGATTGCTGCTTTTGCCATTGAACGTGCTCAAAAACGTTTACGTCAAGCAAAGCAAGTTGCTCGTAAGCGGGTTAACCAAGGTCCTGCCTTACCAGGTAAATTAGCTGACTGTCTGCAACAAGATTTAAGCCAGGCTGAATTATTCCTGGTTGAAGGTGATTCAGCGGGTGGTTCAGCTAAACAAGCTCGTAACAAAGACTTTCAGGCTATTCTACCTCTACGAGGAAAAATCCTAAATTCCTGGGAAGTAGAATCTAATGAAGTATTAGCTTCACAAGAAATTCATGATATTTCCGTTGCTATTGGCGTTGATCCAGGCTCAACCGATTTGGCTGGCCTGCGTTATGGTAAACTCTGTATTCTTGCTGATGCCGATTCAGACGGAGCACACATTGCTACGCTGCTATGCGCACTCTTCTTACGTCATTTTAAACCACTCGTTCAAGCAGGTCATGTGTATGTTGCCATGCCGCCTTTGTATCGGATTGATGCGGGTAAAATAGTACATTACGCTTTGGATGATGAGGAAAACAAACCATTATCGCGCAGCTTTCCCAAACCACGAAAGCGAGGATTAACGTTCAACGTTTCAAAGGCCTGGGAGAAATGAACCCTATGCAATTGCGAGAAACTACTATGGATCCCAATACCAGACGTCTGGTCCAACTCACTCTTGATGATGAATCTGCCACCATAGCCATGATGGATATGATGCTGGCTAAAAAGCGGGCTTCGGATCGCAAAGCCTGGCTGGAAACCAAAGGAAACCTGGCTGAAGTTTAGCCAGGTTTCGCAGTTTCTTTTAAAAGATCACCACCTTAATACAGGGATTAAGTTGGAATAATCATCCGTCCACAATCGACTTTCTTTTTCCGCAACAAAACGCCATCCGTCATTACGCATGAGGCGAATTGCCAAGGGTTGATTAGTTGTAAGCAAGACCCATTCTGATTGAAATTGTCCTAATTTATTATTACCGGAATGCCCATTATGTAGCACCAACAACTCAAGATCACGCCCAGCTGCGGTCAGCACCGGCAACAGATTGAGATGGCGATTACTGATATTCACCAAAATAACACCATCAGAAGTAATTTTTTGTTGGTAAAGTCTGAATGCCTCTATCGTTAGTAAATGAGTTGGAATGGCATCAGACGAAAACGCATCGACAACTAATAAGTCCGTAGGCTTGTCTTTATCCTGCAATATTAACCGGCCATCTCCTTTAATGAGAGAGACCTGCGGAGGACAATCTCGTAAATAAGTAAAAAATGACTATTTTTTGCTATATCAAGTACTTGCTCATCAATGTCAATAATTTCGACTTGATCCCCTTTGTGAAACTGACAAGCCATCATTCCAGTTCCCAAGCCTAATATAGTAGCGCGCAAAGGCTGATAGGTTTCTTGTAAACGCCGCACTATGGGTAACATGGGACCGTAATAAGCCATAGCCCCATTCCCAGCCCCTTGTGCTCCTTCCAGTTGAAAACCATGCACCGTATTCTGACTCATTAAGACATGGGCTCCAAACTTGGAAACGACTTGTTTCACACCGTAAAAATTACGTTGTTGACTTAAAATTTGTGTTTGTTTAAACCAAGGAGAAAACAGAAAAACAAATAAAATACTCATGCCGGCAAACAAAGTGACTCTATTTTTTGGCCAAACAATGATACAACTTAAGGCTAAAATCTCAGCCAGGTGATACTTCTTAAGCCACAAAACCCACTGTTGCCCCGGCAAACAATAATTCAGCACTAATACGGCAAGAACAATGAAAGGCATCCAACCTAAACGGGTAGATTTAGGTAAAGGCAAACAAAAGAGTGCTAGCAAGAAAACCAAAGGATACTCATAAGCATCATTAAAAATTCTTGGTGCTAACAAGCCATTAAATAAACCGGCTAACACGCCCCCCAAAGCAAGGCAAAAATAAAAACTCGTTAATTGACTGGCCGATGGCCGCATCCTTATTAACTCACCATGACACAATAAAGCAAACATAAAAAAACTGGCTAAATGAAAAATAATTAACTGCCAGGCTTGTAATACACTAGCCCCAAAGATAAATACAAGCACAGGGAAAATAACAAATAGCAAGGTGGAGCGACCTACCCAGGTATGAGAAATAAGTGGCTTTCTGGCAAAAGTTATGACGAAAGACAATAAATAAAGTGCTAAAGGAAATACCCACAGCAAGGGGGTTGCCGCAATATCAGTCGATATATAAAAAGTCACACCCAACATTAAACTACAGGGAATAAAACTATAACTTACCCAACGAAAAACAGATTGCCAGGTGAGCTGACTGTGCTCTTGCGTTGATTTTGAGTGCTGATAAGGGAGTGCAAAAAGTATAAACCCTAACAATAACAAGTAGATAACAAAAACAAATTGCCAGTAACGAAATTGCTGTCCTAAGCCGAGCGTATATTCAATCAGCCAAGGGTAACTCATTAAGGCTAATAAGCTACCTATATTGGAGGCTACATATAAAAATAAGGATCATTGGCATATTTATACCGTGTTTGACTATAAGCAAATTGTAGCAACGGTGCGGAAGCACCAATGACGACTAAAGGTAATCCTAGCTGACTGATTAAATCTTTTAAAATAGAAAACTCAGGTACTGTACCACTCTCCGAAGGAACAAAGGGCTGTAATAAAAAATCAGACTTAGTAAAGCGACTACAAAGTGCAGTGATCTTCCAAACCGCCAATTAGCAAAACGACTAAGCAACCAGGCATAGCCGTAAGCTAACAATAATAGCGCTTGGAAGAACAACATACAGACTGTCCAAACAGCCGGTGTACCACCATAGAGAGGCAACATTGCCTTTGCCACCATAGGCTGGATAATAAATAATAAGGTTGCACTTAAAAATAGACTAGCGGCAAAAAGAAATTGTATCACCTATTCATCCTGCTATTTCTGTACTACCTGAGTTAAGTACTCAGATATTACATTCGAATTCGAATGAGCAAGGATTGTGGCTGATATTTTCAAACTAAGGAAGATATTTTTGGTTTATCATGCAATGAGCAATAAAGAAAACAACTGGCTCTCTGTCCTGTTGCTTTCTTTAGCACACTGCATTCCAAACTATTTGGCACGTGATGCATTTAGCATCCAGCGTGCTTTCTCATGCTCTTCAATATGATTAGAAAGTAAATTAGCAGTACCTTCATCATTATTTTCCTGCGCTAAGGTCATTGCCTGGTTCAGATCTTTTACCAAGGTATCATGATCATTAGCCAGTTCGGTCACCATCTGATTAGCATCAAGACTAGAATCACCATCCTTTATTCTTTTTAATTGCTCAAATTCCTTAAACGTTGCTGGCGCTTTATGCCCCATAATACGAATACGTTCAGCGACTTGATCAGCTGCTTCAGCTAATTGCAAATATTGCATCTCAAATAATTCATGCAACGCTTTAAATTGTGGGCCTGTGACATGCCAATGGTAATTTTGAGTTTTCAAATACAGTGCATAGGTATCTGCCATGATAATTGATAGTTTTTTAACGACATCGCTCATATTAAACTCCTTGTTATTTCTTATGTATTAAACATAGCTGAAAAAGAAGATAATTTAAAATCAATTAGTTAAATCATAACGATTGATATTATTTATCGTTAAAAGCTTCGTCAAGAT
The DNA here is from genome assembly GCF_000308315.1 of Legionella tunisiensis. Classification (GTDB taxonomy): domain Bacteria; phylum Pseudomonadota; class Gammaproteobacteria; order Legionellales; family Legionellaceae; genus Tatlockia; species Tatlockia tunisiensis. The sequence goes on from NZ_CALJ01000248.1 coordinate 18,843, forward strand.
AAATAACACAATATCCATATACCCTTTCAATAATAGGCTGCAAAATAAGATAATTCATCAATTTCAGCAAATAAAGATAATAATTTGCTAGAATCAGTACGTTTTAATTAATAAAGTCTGAGGCAATATGAACGATCAGTTGCATACCCTGAATATAAATGATTTAGAATCCATTACTGTCAATAATAAAGAGCTCGCTTTGCAAGCTTTAGAGACTGGTAAAGTCATTTACTTACCTCACTATGCTTTTTCTCTTCAGACAGTGGAAACAGAGCAATTACTTACAGAAACTATCTTGGATGGTAAACATAAAAATGTCAGTTTTGATTATCGCAGACATCGCTTAGGCGGTTATCGTCAGCAACATGATGAGACTGTTCTAGCCACCACGCTCACAGCGTTTATGCAACGCTATGCTGAATTTGCGAAGCAATTGGTAGATACCGTATTTCCTCACTATCAACAGGCTCTGCTATGGGGAAGGACCAGTTATCGTCCTGCTGAGATAAAAGGAAGAGTCAGCTCAAAACGTAAAGATGATACTCGTCTGCACGTTGATTCTTTTCCAGCTAGCCCAGTCGACGGTCAACGTATATTGCGCGTCTTTTGTAATATTAATCCGCATGGAGTACCAAGAATCTGGCATCTGGGTGAGCCTTTTGCCAAAGTTCTTAACCGCTTTGCCGCAGAGATTCCAAACTATAGCCCTATCCGCGCTAAATTTTTACATTGGGTGAAAGCAACTAAAACGCTGCGTTCAGCCTATGATCACTATCAGCTCAATTTACATGACACGATGAAGCTTAGTGATGAATATCAACAGACCGTCACTAAACAGCGATTTGATTTTCCTGCCAATAGCACCTGGATAGTCTTTACTGATCAGGTCTCCCATGCTGCTTTAGGCGGTCAATTTTTGCTGGAGCAAACTTTTTATCTACCCGTAGATGCCATGGCAAATCCTTCTTTATCACCTTTAAAACATTGGGAAAGAGAACAAGCTGCCAAACTCGCTTAAAATCTGATAGCCTGCTAGAAATCTGGCAGGTTGTTTTTGTAATAGCAGCCTAATATACTTAGAATGACTGTGGTTTTTAGATAACTATAAGGATGTAGGATGTTATCAGCCAACATGATTCCACGCTATGAGCTTCAACAGATCATCCTCCAGCTTGAACAAGCCATTTGTGAACATTTGCAATGGCATAACACACTCATTCGCGCCCTTGTTTGCCGTTTGCCCGCTGATAATAATAATCTACAAACTGATGGACACAATAAATGCATCTTTGGCCAATGGCTATGCGCATCAGCTCCTAAAGAGATCAACGACTATCCTGGATTTCTAACTATTGATAAAGCACACAAAAAATACATCTTTTGGCTTTACAGATAGTACAAGAAGCAGCAACAGGAAATATCAGCCCTATAAACTATGATCTTTTTAACAGTGCGTTGGAACATTTACAGCTGGAAATTACTACATTAAAAGGAGAGTTAGAGTCCTTATTATATAATCGCGATGCTTTGACTGGGGCTATCTCACAGTTGGGTATCTTACCCATCTTACGAGAACAGCAGGAATTAGCAAAACGTCAGGGTCAAAATTGTTGCATTGCTATGGTTGATCTGGACCATTTTAGTGAGATTAATGAACAACACGGACGCTACATAGGTGATAAGGTATTAGCAGCTATTGCACATTATCTAATTGATAATCTTAGGCCTTATGACAGAGTATTTCGCTATGGCGGTGAAGAGTTCTTATTATGTATTCCTTGCACTGAACTAGCCCCCGGGCAAAAAGTGGTTGAACGTTTACAAAAAGGTCTTGCCACCATAACTATCGATGCAGGTCAACAGGAATCCATCCGTGTTACAGTTTCCATTGGTTTGGCCTTGCTTGATCCTCATCTACCCATTGAGCAATGTATAGATCATAGTAAGCACGCTATGAACGCCGCAAAGGCTGCTGGCAGAAATTGCGTAAAGAGTTGGGACACACCAAACTAATAATAAACACAGGAAAGTATTAAATAACAAGGCCAAAGTACTGCTTGAAACTTACAATACTTTGGCCCATACAAGACACGAGAAATTTTTCAGCTCTTATTTACTTGGAATATGAGGAGTCTCGTATGCATCTACGATTTCAAGATCCATATCAACAGTTTGCTCTGTTTGCTCAAGCTGTTGCTCTGCTTCTTGGAAAAGGCGCATTTTTCTGGCATATTTACCCTCCTCCGTTTTTCTCTTTTTATGGACTTCTGTTGTTTCCTTTGAGACGGTTTCGATCTGAGTAGACGTTTGAGTTGATTCTAATCGTCGTTTACGCTTCTCTGGTTTAGTAGCATCCTCTACAGCCTCTTGATACATAATTCTTGCCGCCTCAGTCGTAACCAGCGCTGCATGAAGGTCCGTCAACTGTTTAATAATATCAATAGATTTCCCCTGTTTTTCGGCTTTAGTATCACGCTTAAACAAAGGAGCAAAGGCTTTTTTATCCGCCTTCCATTGTGCTATTTTTTCTTTTCCTCTTGTACTATTTGCTCCTTTTCTTCTTTCGTCAGTGTTGCTTTCTCGTCTTTAGTCAACGTTCTTTTAAGAGGGGGTTGTTGACTCTTTAAGACACGTTCAAGATACTGCAGATTCTCTTCTACAGAAAGGGCTTCTCTGAAGAGGTTCATATGCTTATTAAGTAATCCTCTTTGAGCAAACGGGGAGCCTGCTTCTCTGTATTCTTTGGTCTTTTTAAATCTTAATTCTTCTTGGGTAATCAGATTCTCGGATATTCTATCCAGTTGCCCTAAAACTTCAGTCAAGACAATGGCCTGTTCTTTCTGTAAAGAATTTTTTATGTTCTTGTTCACAAAACTCATGCAATGAGCGGGTGATTTTTTTGCGATACGAAATGGCTTCGTATACTCGTTAAAAGCTCGAAGCGTTCCTAATGCAAATTTTTCTAAAGAGGGAAGATATTGTTCGATTTCATTACTGTCTTTTGCTATCACTTCCTTTAATTTTTCTTTAAACCATTCTAATCTTACAAGAAATCTTTTACGGCTTTCATCCTGGCCTCGTTTGCTATCCGCACCAGTCAATCGGCGCAACCAGGCCTCACTTTCACAAAATTTACTAAGAAAAGGTTTTATAACGCTGGACAACTCCCAAAGATCCTTTTTCTTGATGAACGGCGGCAATTTATGACTATCTTTACCTAGTTTTTGGGCATCAACGTCCAGTGCAATCAATTTATTAACAATTTTTTCACCAAATTCACGCGCAAAAGCTTCCGATCCAGATAGAGATTGATCAATTTGTGGAAGTCTTGACATTAAATTATGGTAATCTTTTTTATTTGCTTTAGAGAACGGGCATAATTAGTTCTAAGCTGCTTACTGGCGCTTGATTCAATACGACTGACTGGCATGAGTTTACATCCTTAAGAAAAAGCTTTTATAAGTATAGTTTATATACATTAAGGAAATCTTAAGAAAACATTAAGAGATTCTTAAGAAAACATTAAGAGATTTCATTTATCCTTCAATAAGAGCATTACCGCAAATATAGTCTAAAGTGACTTTTTTATGAATTCTGTTATTTAAGCTTATTGGCTAAAGAAGTAATAGGACATTTTTAGTTGTGGTCACTCAATATAAAACACGTAACTCATATACTTTTCCCGTTATTTTAATTTCTTCTATTTTGCTGGGGGGCTTAACCGGCTATTTATTTGGCTCCAGTACTCGTTATTTAAAACCTTTTGGCGATATTTTTCTCAATTTAATTTTTACAGCAATCGTACCACTCATTTTTTCAGTGTGTCCTCTGCCCTTGCACGAACAGGCTCTTTGGGAAAACTAGGCAAAAATTATTTTCTATATGGCTATTGTTTTTCTTTTTACTGGCTTGATAGCAACTATATATACAATGTTTATCGTGAAGCTTTTTCCGCCTGCACAAGATGTTTACTTACAGTTGGCAAACCCTGGGAAGGTGGTTACGGCGAATTTTTCCAATCAAATTGCCGCTATCTTCACCGTTCCAGATTTTTCAAAACTCCTCTCTCACGAAAATATGCTTGCCTTAATTGTCTTTTCAGTTTTAGTGGGGCTGGCTGCTGCCACTACAGGTGAAAAAGGCAAGTTATTCACCATCTTTTTGCAATCAGGTGAAGAAATTTTCATGCGTGTTTTTTCGCTCATTATGTATTACGCACCCCTTGGTTTTTTGCTTATTTCGCCGTTTTAGTTAGCGAACTAGGTCCTAAATTAATGGAAAGCTATGTTCGTATTTCAGTAATCTATTATGTCGCGTCACTGATTTATTTCATCGCTGCTTATACTTTTTACGCCTACCTCGCCGGTAAAACCGGTGGAATAAAAATATTTTGGAAGAACGTATGGCTTCCTGCGACTACAGCCATCGCAACTTGTAGCAGCGCTGCCAGTATTCCTGCTAATTTAATTGCCACAAAATGAATGTTTCCCCAGAAATTTATGAAACAGCCATTCCCCTTGGTACCATCATTCATAAAGATGGCTCTGTTATGGGTGGTGTTTTTAAAATTGCTTTTTGTTTGGCATTTTTCATCTGGATTTTTCCGGAGTCACCGTGCTACTCACTGTACTAGGTGTTTCCCTATTGGTTGGTACTGTGATGGGAGCCATTCCAAGCGGTGGTATGCTTGGTGAATTATTAATCTTGACGATTTATGGATTTCCACCTTCAGTACTGATAGTCATAGCTGCTATTAGCATTATTATCGATCCGTTAGCGACGATGCTGAATGTGACAGGTAATAGCGTAAGTAGTATGATGATCGCACGTTTAGTCGAAGGAAAAAAATGGTTGCTGCAAAAAAATAGCAGTAATTATGTTTAAAAAGCCAATGAACAATAGGATTTCCCATGAATAACCTGCCGAGATGCCCAGAATGTAATTCCGAGTACACTTATGAAGATGGCCTGCTTTTTATTTGTCCAGAATGCACTCATGAATGGTCAAAAGATGCCTCAGAAAAAGAGACTAATCAAGAAGCCGTTATTAAAGATGCTAACGGGAATATACTGCATGATGGTGATACGGTTACTGTCATCAAGGATTTAAAAGTTAAAGGCTCTTCCTTGGTTGTAAAGGTTGGTACTAAAGTTAAAAATATAAGATTAATTGAGGGTGATCACGACATCGATTGCAAAATTGATGGCATTGGCCCTATGCAATTGAAATCACAGTTTGTAAAAAAAGTATAAGCCACTCTTCTCTGCTATGCTGGTTGCCCACTATTGCAACTAGCAAATATCTTATTTTTCAACCATCCTAAATAGTAGGGAAATCAACAACTATATGGAAATAAGATGCAAAACTATTTAATCGAAACAAAACGTTTGGGCTTGCGTTTTATGAGAAACGAAGATTTGGAGCATTTAAAAAGCCTGGATAAAGATCCGGTTGTAAAAGAATTTTTCCCTGAAGGCACACTATCTAATGATGAAATCAAAGCCTATATTAATGACTGTCTTGTCAATTGTAAGACCAAAGGGCTACCCTGCTTTGTTATTTTCAAACTTCAAACCAACGATTTCGTTGGGGAGGCTTATTTTGATCATATTGAGACAGGAGAAACCAAGGTTGGCTATCTTTTTCATAAAAAATATTGGAATAAAGGTTACGCTACAGAAGTGTTAGAAGCATTGCTTGATTGGGCAAAAATCTATATTAGCGCAGACTATATCATTGCTTATGCTGATAAAAATAATAAAAGTTCTCTTCGAGTGATGAAAAAATGTGGTATGGAGTATTATAAGGACGATTATTACTTAGATATGGAATGCCGTTTTTACCGTATTAAAAATCGATAATTAGCCAGCTATGTCCCCTCCGAATCCAAATTCAGGCAGAATAAATTGACAATATTACTCAGCACTTTTTCACAAATTTTGAGTTGTTCAATACTGACAAACTCATTAGGTCGATGCGCCTGCTCAATATCACCAGGCCCACAAACGATAGTAGGGATGTGTGCTTCTTGAAAAATTCCCGCCTCCGTTGAATAAGAAACTTTCAATCGCTCTTTTACACCGGTAACCATACGCACTAATCGCGTAATGGGAGCATCTTCCACTGCGTTAAAACCAGCCGAGTCGGATATTTGATCGAAATAAATCGCTGCATCCGAATGCGTTTTTTCATTTCAGGTAATAATTCATCACGAATATAACTTTCAACTTGACTGCGAAAATTTTCACGTAGAAATTGTGGGATATAGCGCACATCAAAAATAAACTCGCAATTACCTGGAGTAACATTCGCAGCGATTCCACCACTGATAATATTAGTAGAAATAGTTGTAAAAGGAATATCAAAATCCTCATCAAAGGGGCCATTTTGTCTTAGATAGTTAGCAATATTGCTGATATAAGCAATCAAACGGCTTGCGTATTCAACGGCATTACAGCCGCGCGACGCAAGCGATGAATGCGCTGCTAAACCTTTCACCTGACAGTGATAAACTTGCCTTGATTTTTCCCCGATTATTGGCCGCATATTAGATGGTTCACCAATCATGCAAGCTTCTGGCTGCAGACCTATTTTCTGCAAATATTGAACTAACCCTCCAGCACCTATACAGCCAACTTCTTCATCGTAGGTAAACGCTAAATGAATGGGTTTTAAAAGATCTAATTTTTTAAATTCGGGCACAAGAGCAAGCAAAACAGCGATATACCCTTTCATATCGCAGGTCCCCCGACCATAAATTTTGCCTTCTTTTTCTGTTGCTACAAAAGGATCCGTGTCCCAGGGTTGTCCAGCAACCGGAACAACATCCGTATGACCAGAAAATAGAATACCTCCCCGCGTGTCTCCATTTTTTGCCGGGATGGTTGCCAATAAATTGGCCTTGAATTTCTTATCATCGTAGACAACATGGTAAGGAATATCATATAGCTTAAACCAGGCTTCAATTGCCTCAATTAATTGCAGATTAGAATTACTGGAAATGGTGTTAAAGCCAATAAGATGCGAAAGCCATTGTATTGTATTCATAGTATTCCTTAGCATCGATTCACTACAGGTTAAGCCTTAGAGTCTCGTGCTGATCCCGACTGCTAATCTGTTGAAATTCAATATTTAAATTTATACTAAACTAATTTTTTGGTTAGCCAAAGGACTAAATCATCATCCACAGCATAACTACCACCAGGTACAACATAATTATAGTGATAAGTGACTCCCAAACCATCAGGTAGATATCCTCTTTTTATATAGAGTCTTTGCGCCGCTCCATAATCGTCATAAAGCCCGACTCCCAATCCACATCGAGTACTTTTTTAGCAATTTCTTGTTCGGCTCGATCAAGTAAACAAGAGCCAATTCCCTTATTACGATAAGGTGGCAATACATTCAGATCCATAATTTCCGGTATACTTTGATCTCGAAATGATTGGTAGGACGATAGCCATTTTAGAGTGACATAACCGGCAAAATCATCTTGGAAAAAAGCAAGCCAAATAATACGTTCTCCTCTATTTTGTTCAGCTAAATAAGTGATAAACGTTGAAGCAGGTTTTACCCAATGATGTCTGCTGAATTTCTCTACAATGGACTGAATATCAATTTGCATTAGCAATCTGAGCTTAATCTTACATTCATTCTTCATCATGATAGTGGTGCCTATATTTTTGCCATCCTGGATATCTACGGGATGGTTTCAACCTCATTGGTACGCTAGACTTGAGCCAATTTGATTTAAGGATAAAGGTTGATGAACAGATTAAGCAATAAAGTCATCCTGGTTACAGGAGGTGCTTCGGGTATTGGTGAAGCAGCTTGCCGTTTACTTACCAAAGAGGGAGCACTAGTTGCCTTACTCGATATCAATATAGAAAAAGGAGAAAAAATTGTTGCCGAAATCAAGTCTCAGGGCGGACAAGCTAAATTTTGGCCAATGAATGCGGTTCTTGAGAAAGAAGTGCAAACCACCTTTTCTCAGATTATTGAAACCTGGGGTCGAATCAATGTACTGGTCAATAATGTAGGTATTATTGGCGTTAATAAACCCACTCATGAACTCACCGAAGCGGAGTGGGATAAAGTAATGAACATTAATGTAAAAAGTGTTCTCTTCTGCACCAAATATAGTATTCCTCACCTGAGAGAAGCAGGTGGTGGCAGTATTATCAACATGTCTTCTTTACATGGTTTAATTGGTACACCAGATTACCCGGCTAACCATGCTGCAAAAGCAGCAGTTCGCTTAATGACTAAAACAGATGCCATGCTTTATGCGAAAGACAAAATTCGTGTTAACTCCATCCATCCCGGCTACATTTGGACGCCGCTGCTGGAGGAGGTAGCACGTAAATCCGCAATAGGTTATGAGGAATTTATTGCCCAGCACAATACAATTCAACCCATTGGCCATATAGGACAACCAGAAGATATTGCTTATGCCATCGCCTACCTTGCTTCCGACGAATCACGCTTTATGACAGCTAGTGAGCTAGTGATTGATGGTGGTTTATCAGGCGGTCAGCTAATTGCAAGCGGTTAAAAGTAGTATCCTATCGAGCTACGGTTCTTTGTCTTTTTAGCCCTAGACCCAGAAATAGGGATCAGTCATACTAGCTAAGTTCCTTGTGGAACTGCATTGCGTTGGACCCTCTTAATGAGTTATTTAAAGGAATAGTTATGACATTTATCAAAAATATTGGTTTTATTTTTCTAGCGGTCTATTTAATCTTAGTTGCTCTTACTACTTTAGCGCCAGGTATCGCCATTCCAAGTATAGTAGTTGCAATTGTCGCTCTGGTCGCTGCCATTTTTATTCTTATTGGTAAGTAACTCGTGTTCTACACAAGCAACATTAGCCGGGAACTTTACTGTCCCGGCTAATGTTGCTTATCTGAATCTTTTAATCCCAATCACAGCTCAATCTGTTTTTCCTTTACATTGATCTGCAGTTACATAAACAAGATAAGGTTGCTGTCCTTTTCTATCCACACGGTAGATAAGTCCCATATTATGTTTAAAAATAAGGTGGCATCTTTGCTTTTACAAACTGCTTCCCCACTAAATATCTCATTCAATCTCTTCTGCACAAGCGCTGGACTAATTTGCAGAGTGACTTGTTGTATTGGATTTAAATTAACGAATCGATAATAGAAAACCATGTTATTTCCTTCAACAGCTACTTTGTACCACTCTAATTTCTCCCCCCACTTTATGGGTAATTCTTTGTTTTTAGCCTGTATTTTTTGATCAGTTGCTCGCGAAAGTCTTCTTTTATCGCTTCATATTCGTAGATAAGATAACTATCAGTTAATGATTTAAAAATACTCAATGCAATAACAATTTTTGCCATAATTGGCCACAGGCGTGATCCTTTATAGTTTTTTGAACTTCGTCCTACTACAATCCATAAAAACAGGGCATACAGCAGCTCAACCGCTGTCATTACGTAAATGGAAAAAATTTCCCATACCGAAGCAGAACTATAAAAATACTCAATAAGATAAAAAAGACCCTGAAGTAAGATCGTACCACTAACAGCAAATACCCAAAACGTTAACCATAATGGGTACTCTCCCCGCCATAATTTTTTGAGCATGGTCATCCTTTAAGTTCTTGCTTTCAAGAAGATAGCTATTTTAATCTTCTTTCTCGCTAAACGCGTTACCCAATCATTGATTACTATTTAAAACAGCCGTTATTTTTTGCATCGGACAGCATGAATATCATCATACGGGTAATCTGCGAATAACTCTTCATCATCCAAGGCTGTTTCTTTGATACCCTCTTCGCAAGGTACATCCATACGCTTAAGAGTCCAGGCACCATGGGTATAAACCCGCGTATTTACCAATTTTACGATTTGATGCAGGAGAAATATCCGTTGACTGCCCAATCCCCGCATCGCTTAACGCTTTCTCAATTTTAATAGTAGTAGCAATCCAGTGATAACTCTTAAATTCAAAATTAGCATTACAATAAACAACGACTTTCTACCTCACATCGTTTATTCTTTGAGCATCCGTAATAATCAGCTTACTCTTGCAACCTTACCTTTAAAAGACCTAAAATTACACTGCCCAGCGCAGGCCGCAATGATTGGATGATAACCGCTCCATCGCTCTATGATTTACTGCGCCTGGCGCTATTCTACGATAATATTGGGCCACCAAATCTTCAAGTTTTTCTGGTTTAAATACACCTAAACCTCGTTTGCTTGCTGTTTTAAAGCGAGTTGAGATTCCGCCACTTGTTGGCATGACAAGTAATCTTGTGGATATCTTCCATCGGGAGAGTAATAAAAAATCGGCATTTCCCTACTCAGACAACATCTGCTGAAAATTAAGGATTCAACTACAAACAATCCTCGACATAATGCGCTTCCTGATTTCTGCCACTATAAATTTGCGTAATCACTTTACCATCAGTTTCAAAGCGAATAGCACGGTCCTTCGATTTCTCAATAAGGGTCAGATAATGACCGTTTTGATCATAGTGATGGGGTTCCATCTCTAGCTTCCCAGCATATAAGGCCTGTACCTGCGCTTCCGTATCGCCGATTTTGCTCCTTTTGAGGTGGAAAAGGAAGAAGACGTTATATTAATACGTACAATTTTATCCCCCGAAATCATAAAGGATAAATCCTTAATTCCTTTGAGACTGACATAAAAACAACTTTCATCTTCAGCTTGATCGAGATCAGGTTTAGTGGAAGTAAATTTCATACCACTAACCTTCTCAGCTTGTTTTAAGGTCATACCAATTTGGATAGGTCCAAAACCTTCTGGCGATAATTGCCAACCGCTTATAGTTGACGCAAATAAATTACTCGCCAGCCCCAATGATAACAAAAATATAAAAATACGTTGCATCATCAAATCTCCGATTTCTCTGAAAAAATCTTGCCTCAGATTAGTTATTTTCTCTTGTTAGAAATGGTAGCTCAAAAAAACCAACAGTTTTTTATTAATACTATCTTAATCTTTACTTAATTTAAGCCAGCTAGAATAGCGAACTTATTTTTTAGTTAGGTGATAAAGTGAAATTTCTTATAAAGAGCATTGATGAGAGCACGTTTGAATTATCTCTTGATGAAAAATCCACTGTTCTCGATTTAAAATCAAAAATAGTAGACTATTATAAGGAAACATTTGGATCGGAATGTACTGTTAAAGATAGTGACGATCTGCGAGTACTTTTTAACAGGAAAGCCTTACTAACTAATCACGTCAGTTTGGTACAACTATTTGATAGCGAGCAGATAAATCTTTTACACCTTATTGTCCCCAAACGTCATCGCGATCAGCGCTATATTGCTAAAGAAATCAATGAATTTTTTCAGATAGCATTGTCAGCGATCTTAATTTGGTAGGTATTAGGAAAACGCTTGGTTACCTTACTATCACTGAAATTGCTGAGGGCGGCTACAATATTGAAGAATTAAAAAACGCTTTTACGCAAAAAGGAATTACAACTTATATTCATGAAAGAAAAGGCTTTTTTATGCCTATGATAAAATTTCTTTGCAAGCGCTTTTAAATTCCAATCGTACTTGTTTAGAAGCAAATGGTTGGCCTGTAGACGCCGATGAATTTGTTCGGCAATTGACTGATGTTACAGCCAAAGAACCTCAGTTATGGGATCTCATTCATCGAGCATTTACTGATCCTTCTTGTGTTCTAACCACCAACACGACAACTACTTCCGAAATTACAACCATTAATTTGTTAAATCCGTTCCCAAGTAAGTAATAACCTTTTGACTATTCCAGATAATAGTAAACAACCGAAAAAATGGGGACCGAAACGCCCCTTAATACGTTGGCCTAAGGCGTTTTCAACGAAGCAGATCAAGAGGGCTAAATAGCGCCTCTCCCTAAAAGCAAATTCTTAATCTGAATGGCAAATACCTATTTAGCGAATAAGAGCAATTCTGACATAGCCCGAGGACGTCAGTAATCGCGTTATTCCGTTGACTGCTGTCCCTGCAATTTATTAATTGTCTCTTTTAATCCAGCCGGAGAGCCTATTTCATAAAAACGCTCAAACACTTCATAACCATATAATTCTCCCTGAAGAGATAAATCGTGGAAAAATTCAGCCAAATCAAATGATTCCCCTATAGGTAAACGCTCTAAAAGAGATGCAGATAAAATACTTAATCCATAATCGATATATTTCATGTTAGGCGAAGGTTTCTGTTTGTTATATTCAATAATTTTATTGTCATGAAATAAGACATTACTCTTATCCCCCTGATTTTTATTTTTAAATACTGTCATTAAGGCAGGCTTGCCGCTTTCATGAAAACATCGCTCTACAGCTCTGAAATCAACAGGAAGATAGGAATCACCATAAAGAATAAAAAAGCATCCCCTAAAAGCGTTAAGGCTTGTCTTAATGCACCACCCGTGCCGAGAAGATGAGGGCCATCCCAAGAATAACGCACTTGTAAATCGTAGGCAGAACCATCACCCACAATCGCCTCAATTTGCCCACCTAAATGACCTACACAAAGGACCACGTCTCTTATCCCCTGCTGGTGTAAATAACGGAGTTGATGATTAATAAAAAATTCGCCTGCTACTTTTACCAATGATTTAGGAATTTTTTCAGTAACAGGAAGTAAACGAGTCGCTAGCCCGCCGGCTAAAATAGCCACTGGTAAACTCATGTACAGCGTCCTCCCTCTTATTTAAGTCAATTTAGTAACTAACACCTTGATAAATATTTGCAGACAAATAGATATAATGATATCAATGAAACTCCCATCTCATGGGAGTATAGATTTTTGGACAGGCCATTAACAGATGATAAATAAGCAAAAAACAATGCATCGTCTCGCCTTGCGGTGATTGGCGCGGGGCCATCGGGTCTAGCTGTCAGCCTTTTTCTAAAGGATACACCCGAGATCCTGGAAAGTAAAAATCACGTTGGCGGGCATGCTTCATCGTTCTTCACCAACGGCTTTACGTTTGATTATGGCCCACACATTTTATTTTCTCGCGATAAAGATATTTTAGATTTTATTGTTGCCACCTTAGGAGAGAATGTTGCCCGATGTCGGCGTAACAATAAAATCTCCTATAAAGACCGATTGCTCAAATACCCTTTTGAGAATGACTTAAAAGCGCTATCGCTGGAAGACAATTATGACTGTATCCGTCATTTTATTTTTAATCCGTATAAAGAAAAATACGCAAACCCAACCAATATGAAAGAATGGTTTTTAAAGACCTTTGGCGAAGGGATTTGTTCACATTATTTATTTCCCTACAATGAAAAAGTATGGAATATCCCGGTAGAACAACTGTCAATGTCCATGGCCGATCGCATTCCTAATCCTCCTCCTGAAGACATTCTCAAATCATCTCTGGGGTATACAACTGAAGGCTATTTGCATCAACTCTATTATTTCTATCCACAAACCGGTGGCTATCAAGCAATTAGTGAAGCTTGGAAGAAAGCGAGTCTCATTAACTATCAATTTACCGTTGATAGAGTCCAATTCGTTAACGGCAAAATCAGATTATTTGATCTACATGGCAATATGAAAGAGTACGAACAAATTATCAGTACAATGCCTGTTCATGACCTCGTTACCAAGTTAGATATAACGATACCGGATGACATTAGATTAGCTGTCGAAAAATTAATTGTTAACCCTATGTTTGTTGTTTCTTTTGGTGTACGTGGTGTAGATAACCACCAATATACCGCGGTTTATTTTCCAGAAGTGGAATTCCTGGTTAATCGAATCAGTTATCCTTGTACATTTTCTGCAGCGAATGGACCAGAGGGACATTGGAGTTTACAAGCTGAAATCACTTGCGCCAAAAATTCCACAACCTGGACTAGATCAGATACAGATATTTTAATGCACACTAAACTAGGCCTGCAAAAACGGAAACTGTTGCCTCCTGACGACGAAATTGTTTTTGAAAAAATTGACCGTATAGAGCATTCTTATGTTGTTTACGACGTCGGCTATGAAGAAAATGTTGCGAAAGTGAGGTCTTGGTTTGCTTCCCTTGGGATATATTTATTGGGTCGTTTTAGTTATTTTGAGTATATTAACGTCGATATGGCAGTCGACAGAGCAATTAAGCTCGCCGCAACATTAAATGGTGATAAAGTGGATTGTCATCAAACCAAAGTACTCTATTTAAAAGATGCTTTAACTAAACTAACCGGATCTGCTTTATGTCAGATGTAAATTTCATTTTGGATTTTCACAAGAATAAAGATTACCCTTATCTGGAAGAAATTAATGAAGGTATTGTAAAGCAAATACCAGCGGCCAAAAGCTCAGCAGCTATTTTAGATATAGGCGCAGGTAGAGGCCTCTTGGGTGCTGCCTTAGCTCAACTTGGCTATGAAGTGTTTGCTCTGGAATCAAATGCCTTAATTGCTGAAGAAGCAAAGAAGAGAGTCCATCAAGTCATCTGTGCCGATATGCATGAAGTGGCAACTGTACGAGATGTCTTGCAAGGTAAAAATTTAATTACCTTGTTTTTCTGATGTGCTAGAACATGTTTATGATCCCTTACAAATTCTGCGAGATTATCAGGAATTTCTTCAACAAGATGGAAAAATCCTGATCTCACTCCCCAATGTAGCAAATTGGCTCAATCGCTTACGCTTGATCTTTGGGATTTTTAATTATGAAATGACAGGCGTCATGGATCGTACTCATATACGTTTTTTCACTTTTCGCTCTGCTAAGAAAATGGTTCAAGCCAGTGGCTGTCGTATTGAAAAAGTAGACTGCACACCATTCCTTGTAAGAGCTTTTCTACCCATTATTAAATCTCTATTTGCGAGTAACAAACGCGATGACACGAGCTCCATTATTACATCACCTTATTATAAATTTTATTGTAAATTCTTATATCCTATTGAATATTGGATTAGCCGACTGATGCCTGGCTTATTCGCCTTTCGTATTATCTTGGTTGCAAGCAAAATAGCTGGAGAAACAACTGAATGAGCATTACAACAGATCCTACAGGAAAACGTGTTACTGTTGCCATGATTACCAAAAATGAAGAAAAAGCCGTAGGAAGCGTTATTCAAGATATCAAACAGGTTGTCCCTGATGCTGAAATTATTATTGTCGACTCCAGCACCGATCAAACAGCAACGATTGCCGAGGAACTGGGAGCCGGAGTAATTCGCCAAATTCCTCCTCGTGGCTATGGTCCAGCGATGGAACGCGCATTACGGGAAGCAAATCGCGACGTTATTATCACTCTGGATTGTGATAATACTTACCCCAGCAAGAAAATTCCTGAACTTGCTTCACTAATACTCGATCAAGGCTATGACTTGGTTGATGCATCACGACTACGCAAAAAACCACAAGCAATGCCCTGGCCTAACTATTTTGGCAATGTCGCGTTTGCCTGGCTAGCCAGTCTATTATTTTTTAGACATCTCACCGATCTGCACAGTGGAATGCGAGCCTACCGAAAAACCATGATCGATGCTTTACAATTTGACGCTCAAGGAGCAGCCCTCCCTGTTGAGCTACTCTTAAAACCAATCATATCCGGTTATAAAGTACATACCGTGTTTATTGATTATCACGAAAGAATCGGACAGAGTAAAATGAATGCGTTAGATACGAGTTGGTGGACTATAAAGCGCATCATTAAAGTCAGGATGCATTCATAAAATTACCAATGGCGTCTGGTAGCCAAATCCAAGTTAACTTTCTGATTTTTATTATTTTGTTCATATAGAATTTAAATTTTAATCCCCGACAAATTGCAGAATAAACCTTTTGCAATTACAGAAGAAAAGACTTACATTACAATTGAAACCCGTTAACTCCTAGCTGGAGAAATCTTCGATAATTAAATTTTAGCCCTATTTGATCGCATGAAGCCGAAAAATCTTTAATGAAGAAGAACAACAATGGTCTATACCAAACAACATTTGAACGAAACAATAGAAATTCTTAATCAGCTAGATGTTAATGCAATCGAACAAATGGTTACTTGCCTTGCCAACCTCAAAGAAACGGGAGGACGCCTATTCTTCCTAGGTGTTGGAGGAAGTGCAGCCAACTGTTCACATGCAGTCAATGATTTTCGCAAGATAATTGGTATTGAAGCCTACACACCTACTGATAATGTCGCAGAACTTACCGCTCGAACTAACGATGATGGATGGGCAACAACCTTTGTCGAATGGTTAAAAGTCAGCAAACTTTCAACCAAAGATATGGTGTTTGTGTTCTCGGTGGGAGGTGGTAATTTAGCTGAGAATGTCAGTCCAAATCTTGTGATGGCCTTACAATATGCAAAGACAATAGGAACAAAAATAACGGGGATTGTAGGACGAGATGGGGGGTTATACAGCCCAAGTGGCGGATGTTTGCATTATTATTCCAACAATTAACAAGGAAACAATAACACCGCACACCGAAGCGCTACAAGCAGTGGTTTGGCATTTGTTGGCCTCACATCCAAAATTGAAAGACAAGACTAAAATGTCCGCTCGGTTCACCTGAGGAGCTCTTTGTGAGGAAGTATGATGAACGAAAAATTGAGCAATTAAAGGTAAAATATTTTCCGATGGCGCTGACAGAACAAATATCCTGGCAATGCACCACAAGCCTTATATTAAGGGATGGACTACTAATCCAACACTAATGCGCCAGGAAGGTATAATGGATTACCAAGCCTTTGCGCAAGAAATTCTTACTCTTATTCCTGACCAACCTATCTCTTTTGAAGTACTGTCAGATGATTTTAGTGAAATGGAACAACAAGCGCTGCAGATTGCTTCATGGGGCGACAACGTCTATGTCAAGATTCCAATTACCAACACACGGCGTGAAACCTGTCATGCTTTAGTGAAAAGGCTAGCTGCTCAGCACGTTAAATTAAATATAACAGCTGTGATGACCTTGGAACAGGTTCGTCATATTACGTCCGCATTGTCTCCAGAGGTACCTAGTTATATTTCCATATTTGCTGGCCGTATTGCAGATACAGGGTTAGATCCCCTACCCATAATGGCAGAGGCTTTAGGGATCATGAAAGCAAATCCCTTAGCCGAATTAATCTGGGCCAGCCCGCGTGAACTGTTCAACATATTTCAAGCAGATGCTATTGGTTGCCACATTATTACTGTCACTAAAGATATTCTGAAAAAACTACCCTTGATTGGTTATAATTTAGAAGATTACTCTCTCGATACAGTAAAAATGTTTTACAACGATGCGATGGCAGCTGGATTCGAGTTATCCCGTTAGGAGAGGCCATGATTATTGCTCGTAGTCCATTGCGGATTACACTAGGTGGTGGTGGAACGGATTTGCCGTCTTATTACCACGAACATGAGGGATTTTTAATTGCAGGAGCAATTAACAAATACGTCTATGTCACCGCAATGAGACCCTTTAGCAAAGGAATTTATCTCAAGTATTCTGAATTGGAGCATGTCAGCTCTGTGGATGAGATAAAACATCGCATTATTCGAGAGGTTTTACGCTTACCCGAGTTGCATTCGAATCAAATTGAGCTTGCTTCCCTGGCTGATATTCCAGCTGGTACAGGTCTAGGTTCATCCGGCAGTTTTACTACCGCTTTATTAGTCGCACTCTATGCTCATAATCACAAATTGATTTATCCTCAAGAATTAGCCGAATTGGCCTGCCGTATTGAAATAGAGGGTTTGGGAGAACCCATTGGTAAACAGGACCAATATATCGCTGCTTACGGTGGTTTAACTTGTTTTACCTTTCATAAAAATGATCAAGTAACAGCAAGCTCTCTAACTATTTCGAAAGATATGTTGTTTGATTTAGAAGATAATCTTTTACTTTTTTACGGGTTATTCAAGAAGCGCGGGGAGTATTCTCCAAGATCAAAAAGATAAAACCCAAGAAGGCGATGATAAAATGCTACAAAATTTACATTTTATCAAAAAATTGGGTTATCAAATCAAAGATGCTTTGGAGCAAGGCAATGGCCTTCGCTTCGGTGAGTTGATGCATGAACACTGGGAGTATAAAAAGCAGCGTTCGACCGGTATGAGCAGTGAACAAATTAATGCATGGTACGAACTTGGCATGAAAAATGGTGCTGTTGGTGGGAAATTAGTCGGTGCTGGCGGCGGTGGTTTTTTAATGTTTTATGCTACTGATCGGAATAAACTGCGTCACGCAATGCGTCGAGCAGGTTTGGAAGAGGTTCGCTTTAGTTTTGATTTTGAGGGAACAAAAGTGGTACTTTCATGAGCCAAAGCACACAATTTGCTTTTACGACTGAAAAATGGCTTTGCCGTTGGGCAATAATTACCTATGTTCTTATGGTGTACGCTTTTTACCCAGCTTTTCATTTATCATTCAACGCCGTACCTCAAAGTTTATACCAATATTTAACAGAGAGTTTTTTATCTGGGCATTTAAATTTACTCGTATCACCTTCACCTGAATTACTTCAGTTAGCAGATCCTTATGATCCGATCCAAAATAGTCACTTTCGATTACATGACGCCTCTCTTTATAAAGGCAAATATTATCTTTATTTTGGCCCCCTCCCAGTTGTCGTGTTTTATCTGCCCTTTAAGTTATTAACAGGTTACTACCCTTCGGGCGGCTTGGCCTCATTCGTTTTCCTTTCATCAGGATTTATAGTTAGTTTTTATTGCTAATAAAAATTAAAGAACGCTATTTTCCTCGTGTTTCGGAACTTCAGTTAGTCTTAATGGCCTCACTATTAGGATTCGCTAACGGCGCTCCTTTTTTAATGTCCAGGCCTATAACCTACGAAGTTGCAATTGCTGCTGCTTATTGCTTCATGAGTTTCGCTTTATTTTTCCTCTATAGGATTTTTCAGCAATATAAAACAAACGATATTGTTCTGTTCAGTCTTTGCTTATCCTTGTGTGTAGCTGCAAGACCACATTTTGTTTTAGTTTGTTTTTTATACTACCCGCACTTTTAATTTATCTGTTCAGGCTCACTACCAAAAACCGGTTCACATTGGTCATGGCCTTATTTATTCCAGCAGCGATTGTTGGGACTCTTTTAGCACTCTACAACTACTTGAGATTTGGCTCCATTTTCGATTTTGGTCATATTTGGCAACTTTCATGCAACAACATAAAGGCGTTGCATCTTGAATTAGCTGCCTTGGGAAAAATTCCTCGTAATCTTGCTTATAGTTTTTATTTCTATTTCTTACAGCCATTCACAGCAGGTCTTACTTTTCCCTATTTAGGACTGCGCTGGCATAAGTGTTGGTACCACATTGATAATGACTATTATCTTGAAGCAGTTGCCGGCGTGTTAACGACTACCCCGTTTATTCTTTTAATTTTGGCCTTGCCCAAACTGCTTAGAATCTATTTCAAAGAAAACAAAACAGAGATAATTCCTTTACTTCATTTTTTGCGCGTTACTTTTTTATTCCTCTTATTATTGTCATTTTTCTGCTTTTCCTCCCCTTCGCTGTGCAGCGCTATCAGGTAGATTTCATTCCCTATTGGATTATGCTTGCAATTATTACGCTTTGGTTATACGAAGATTATGCAGGCCATTCAACGTGGTTTAAATTAGTCAAAGTTCTTTTTGTCATCTCTGCAATCATTAGTGTTTATATGGGTATCAGTTTCGGCCTGGCCTACTGGATTTTGGTGTAGCATAACCTGCATCTTTTTCTTTATTGTTTCGTTGATGTCTTGTACTAAAAGCAAAATCTACCAATTATGCCAACAGCTCTAATTCCTTAATCATCGCCAAAACGGATGCTTCCATTGCCTGAGCCGAGTTTCGTTGACAACGCCATCCTAAGGAATGCATTTTCTCGCTATTTAAACGCACGACAGGAACATCGCCTTTCCATCCTCTATCACCACCAGAAAATCGAAAATTGACTGGCTCTTTTATCGCCATACATTTCACAACAATTTTAGCAATATCATGGACACTTATATAATCGCCAGTAGCCACATTATATACTTCATATGTTTGCGTTAATTGGCTATTTGCCAGTAAAACTGCAGCAATGACATCTTGAATATGGATATACGATTTGCTTTGTGTGCCATCGCCTAAAATTTCCAGGATACTCGGATCGTTTCTAAGCTTTCTTATAAAATCATACCCCACTCCATGTGTTTGACGCGGCCCTACTACATTCGCAAAGCGGAAAACGCAAGCGGTCATATCAAACATATGACAATAACTGCAAATAAACGCTTCACTGCCTAATTTACTTGCTCCGTAGGTAGAAATAGGATACATACCGCCTTGATTCTCAGGACTTTCTATATCGACTTCACCATAGACTCCGCTACCAGAGGTGTAGATAATGCGCTTCACCTTTGCCAATCGTGCTGCTTCTAACACTTGGAAAGTAAGATAAATGCCATCTGTAAAATCGATACCTGGCTCCTTGACTGCTCGAGCAATATCTGGATTAGCAGCAAAATGCATAACAACCTCATGGCCTGCGATTGCCTTATTCAGTTTGTCGCTCTCTTTAACATCACCGTTAATCACTGAAAAACGCGAATCACCCTTATGCTGTTGATAATGCCATGCTTTACCAGAGGAAAAATTATCATACACAGTTACTTTTTGAGTTGTTTTCTCCGCTAACAATGCATCGACAAAATGAGAACCTATAAAACCTGCTCCACCGACAAGAAAATATGTTTTGAAAAGCATTTTTATCCCTGAATTTAATCGGCTAATCTTTGTCAGTACTATAAAATATTATTTTTATAATCAAAGAGTTCTCGCCAAGATAAATTGGATGAAACTGTATACACAGACTCTTATTGACATAAATTTTAGATTAAGTTTGCTCTTCTTAAAGACAAGAAAATGTATGTATACCCCATTGATCACTCCTTGCTGTTTCAAACCACCTCTGCTCCTTTAGCAATAGCTAGGAAAATTATTTTGGCCAGTATTTTACTGTCAGAAAACTTGAGCTCATTGAAGCTGCTATTCATTGTTGTTTTGGCGATAACATTTGTAAAGGAAATTTCGGCCATCCATGATACCTGTTGACGACACTGTCCCAGGTAGAATCTGTATAGAAGGAATTGCTCAAATTACAGCGCTTGAAAGTGCAGTTCAAGCAAAAGACATCAGCTCTCTACAAGCTGAAAATAGATGGCATATATTTAGACAATAGATTCAAAGAAGAAGGAAGATGAGACGAGCCTGGATTCCACATTGGTTATTTAATCACTTTTTCAATGTACGCCAAGAGTTTTTGACTCCTGGCAGGACTCAAAGTAATTATGGAGGGCATTACATTCCTATGTTCGCAGCCAGAAAAGCGTCGGCTCTACGATCTGGTAGATGAGTTGCCATTGTAATAAGTTGTGATGTAAAATTGAGCAAGTTAAATGTTAATGAAGCAGTAAGACTGGTTAGTACGACTGGAGTCATTGCTAGTCCTAAAACAGCGGCTCCGACACAAGCCGAAGTAAACGCAAAAAGCTGTCCTGAAACATATATTTGCTGTCAGTGTTGTCATCTGTGCAAGAAAAGAAGCATCACGTTTAGGCTCGCTGATTAACATTTTGTGTACAACCATAGCTGGAACAATTAAGAGCGCGCCTCCAAGAGCACAAGCCCCAGCCATTGTGGCTATAGTTCCCAAAGTAGGTATGGAACTTTCAGCAGCAGATAATAAAAGGGAACCAAAAACACCTTTTCTTGCACCACCGAGCGCCCCAAGCGCAACATCACCTGCTAATTGCAGCTTGGTTCTATCCTTAAAAAAGTCAGTCATTTTTAGTTTTCTTCGTTGAACAAATTTAGGTGCGATTGTAATCAAATTAAATAGTCAATATCAAGCTCATTAACTCGTCATATTCTGGACTAAATCCAAGCTACTACAGATATTGCCCTTACAAATAATAGGATATCTCCGTTATTAGAGTCATATCTCTATCTCACTGCAAGGCACTGTACTTCTAATACTTTATTTTCATTATTACCACGACTTAATAAGTCCAAGCACGGATAGGGACAGTCACCTTCCCTACTCGTGCTTGAGTCACGAATTTCCTCAATTAATATCCGTTCTATAAGGGATGAGAATAGGAGATTTTTTTGCACTAGCTCTATGGCAGATACGTCAATGCCAAGTGCATCCCAAACTTGCAGAATACACTGATCAACAAAGGTCTTTTCTTCCTCTATCTTACTCGAGGAATACTTTTCTTGAAGAGCGCTATAATTTTCTTCATCTTCCGATAAGATCGCTCTTAGTTTATCATGCAAGCGATTAAATATAGCAAACCACTCATTGAGCACAAACAATAATACTATAGAACCAAGGGCACCGAAGGTGTTTGTATTACCTTTAATATAACTTACCACATCACCAAGTAAGTTAATTTTTGAAACAGCATCGTAGTTAGGCGATGCCAAAAGTGCATGGATATAAATCATACAAGGTCCAGGCATACCAGCTCGAACTTGCGTCATTACTCCCATTTTTTCTAATTTTTTAAGTCTGTCATCAGCATTAACCTCTTTCATTTCTTTAAGAATTGTCAGCGAAGCTAATAGATGCGCAATAGCAGGTACGCCAGCTTCAATGGATGAAGGTAGATACAGATTTTTAAAGGATTCTAAAACAGGATTTAATAACCTCTTGATACAACTTAACTCATCTTCAGCGTCCCAACTAATCTCAGGCAACTCTGGAGCATAACTCCCCTGTGTTATGGATTGCATGTACTCATATACTGCGTTAGACAAAGCAATCTCTTTTTCACGGAGCGTGCCTTCTCTTGCTTGTAACGACTTTGAATAAAAAAATTTTGCAAACATTCACTTCTCCAATTACTGATTCTATTATCCCCGTGAATTTTATAATTTTAATTCACCATCCAAGCTAACCTATAAATATTTTTGTACAGTCGTAGTCATGGTGGTACTCGGTTCTTGTCCCTCTGACATACCCACAAAAGCTTCCTCTAGATAGTTCATCCAAGAATCTTTTTTATCCCAGGCAGAGTCTGGACATAAAAGCTCAGCATCATAACCGTCCATGGGCAATCGGCTTAACTCCTCTAATGCAGCTTGCCCCTGCTGAAATGCTTGTTGTACAGCGTCTTCTTTTGCATTTTCTAACATATCACCTAATGCTGCCATATGAGGTGGGCATAGATATTTACAATGATTAATCTCAAGATATCGTGCTTCCAATATAGAGTAGGAACCTGTTGCCATAGAATATCGGGCATCACGCAAGCCACGCATTAGTATTTGCGTACTTTCAGTACGTGGTATAATGCTACAAGGGAATTCACGCAGAGCACATGCTTTTTTCCATCTCTTACACTCAATACTACCTGGAATCGCGCCAATCAGAAGAACCGGGTAATCTTTCCTAGAGCCAAGCTCAATCTTTTTAGCAATATTTTCTAGAAAAGCCTCCCCATGCCCATCTGGCGCATCTTTACTGCAATAAATAACAATTAATTTATCTTGGCCTGTCTTACCAGTATCGTGCATGTTTGACTCATAGTCCTCACCAATATGTAACTTCCATTTTTCTCGTACTTTAGGATCTTTAATCGAGTGTTTTGTTAAAGCTGGTAATATCGGAAAACCTCCCTTGGCTCTAACCCCAGGTTGCAATGCATATACATAGCGATATTTCTGTCTTTCTTGCAATGCCGTCACAAAACCATTGACATTAATACTCATGCCAGGCACACAACTTAGTACTACTTTACAGTCTTGAGGGATTTCGAGTGCCGTCTTTAAATATTGTGCAGTGATAGGCTTTTGGGCATGAGCCCATCCGGCCATTACAAATACATCCAAGTTTCTTGTCAGTTCCGTGAAGTCTTGCCAGCGTGCTTTGTCTTCACTTAAATTTTCAGGTATTTGGACGAAATGATCTTCCACCAAGTTATATTCCTTTTTGGTCATTAGTAATTCTGTAGGCATATAACATGTAAAAGAGTTGATGATTCTAAGCTCATCGTTGCTTAAAGAGCTAATCCCTTTCTTCACCTTTGTTCGTAGTTGCACTAATGATCTAGGCGCAGTCTCTAAAGAGAATTTTTTAGGCTTTGATTCCACGCTCCTATAGTAATCGATACTCCGATCCTTTAAAACATATAAAGGATAGTTGTCCTCACACTCTGATTTTTGCTCCGAAATATAACAGTTTCTTTGCTTCAAGTTCGGCACATTCTCATTCTCATTTAGCGTAAGTTCTAACGCCCCGCCGTTACCTTTCTTATATAAATAATACTTGTCTTGATATTTAATATACCAGGTTACAGTACCATCCAAGGTATTGAGTGAGTTTCCTGTAATATTTTTTGAGCTAATATACCTGCATTTTACGCCAGTAACACTTTTTTCAAATGAGCTTTCAGCAGTTAAGAACCGCCAAACTTGCCCTTTGAGCTCTCTGTCTTCCAAATTCTTTATCCATTTTGCTTCAATTTTTTCAGCTCTTGCTTCCGATGCTATATCATAGCTAAGACATAAATGGACTTCGGTGTCCTTTTCCAAATTTTGAAGCAGATAGGATTGAAGAATATTTAAAAGAGCCTCATCTCCACCAGTATCATTTTCAAGCCGAGTATAAAGTAATATTCTCATGTGTATCTGTTCCTAAATTAATTTTTAGATAACCAACATGACCGAATACTTTACATAGTGATTATTAATGTTTTATTAAGTAATTAATCTTCTGTAATGTAACTACCTAAAAATATTAGAAATTTTCTTACTCTTGATGAGTGACTACTCAACTAACAAACAGCAAAAGCCAACTAAAAGTTTTCTGAATCAGTGACAATGCCCACGAATTTAGAGACAGGTTGAAAGCACTTGTTAACACGATGGGATGTAACCAAAAATGCTTTCAAAAACCACAAAAATAAGACTCTCTCCTGAGCCTTAAGAACAAAGAAGATCAACCTTTAGGTTCAATCGGCATTAGCGGAGCCAATCCGGAATTGGATGGCCGCTGTGCACAAGCCGCTCTCGATGCAATCCAAGACTACTTAAAAGAATGGCTCGGGATTATAAAATATGCCATATAAATAAAATATGCCATATAAAATATACCAATTAACCTAGTGAAAATTAAAAACTATTTAATATAATGAATATCAAGTAAAAGTGGGTATCTTGATGAAGTACTTTAAATTATGAATCAGAACTATTCTGTGGTACTTCTCTTGAAGCTTCTTATGAGAGCATGTAGAACTTTTCAGCAAGCTTCATCTGGCCAACTTGGATCGCGATCGTTGATAAAAAACTGGCCTATGTATTCATTGGCCTGGGAAGTCTTTACTTCAATAATCTTTATGCCATCATACAACCAACAATAAATTATTCAAGTGGTGTGGGCACCCCCATTACTACTTCAACCGCAGATAGTCTGGATAAGGGCAGTTGGTCGTTTAGCGGCCGATCAGAATATTATCGCTTTAAACCTCTGTCAGATCAGATCTTGTTAGCTGATCCTATATCAGAAAGCCAACAGGCCCTTTTAGTCAATTATTTAATGATCAACTATGGTATAACAGATCACCTCACGCTTGGCACAACGTTACCTCACACTCGTCATTATCAATTACGTGCGGCCGTTCCTGATGAGGAAGGTTTTTTTCTGAAGCCGCTAATCTGGGAAACATATCCGGTATAGCTGATGCAAATCTTTTTGCGTTTTTGGCATGTGCTCGATGATAACCAATTTCCCTTATCAACTGCCCTTATTTTTGGTGTCAATGCTCCCATCGGTAGAACAAATGTAATGACTAACTATGGTGTACCTTTTGCAACTTCGGATCAACCCGGTACCGGTTCCTGGGACCCTTTTGTCAGTTTGGTTTTTTCTAAAAAATGGGGGGATCTTTCTCTCAACGCTGACTGTACTTATACGCACACAACGAAAGGGGCCCAAGCAACTACCTTAGGCAAGGTAGTAGATTATGATTTTGCGATAGTTTATCCCTTAATTGCTCAAAATAATAAAGACAAAACGGTCAACTACACGATTGATGGCATTGTTGAGTTAAACGGTGAATATTTCACCCAAGATACAATTGCCGGAATAAACGATCCTAATAGCGGAGGCAATAGCCTCTTTTTCTCACCAGGATTCCGAGTCAACATAGCAGACAAGCTCTCTTTCTATCTTGGTGTCGGCTTTCCTATTGCTGAAACACTGCGCGGGACACAAGTAAACTCGAAATATGGAATAATTAGCGGCATTGATCTAGTTTTATAACGGTATTGCTTTCCCTGCCCCAAATCCTAGATCTCTTTCTAAATTCACTAAAGAGGTCTAATGGACCACTTTTAATTCCTGCTCGCCAAAACCAAGCTCATTAACAACCTTGGTTTGCTCACGAATCATGAGGAGAAAGGGAATAAACCCGAGAGATAACACGAAAGATAATTGATATAAACCAACCCATCCCAACCACATTTGCAACATAGCAGCAACAGGGCCCGAGAAAACACGTGGTAGTGTTGATAATGCCACTAAGAGAGAAAACTGGGTTGCAGTAAAAGATTGATTTACCAGACGCATAAAAAAGGCAACCAGAGCAGTCGAACCCATGCCTGCAGCAAAATTATCACAAACGACTGCCGTCGCAAATAAGGGTAAATTTTTGCCGCATATTGCCAGAGCAATAAATAATACATTCGTAATTGCCTGGATTAAACCAAAAACAAGTAAGGCACGAAATAATGACCAGCGTATTAATAGTAAACCAGCAGCCAATCCGCCTAACAAGATGGAACTAATACCCATCATTTTATTAACGTAACCAATAGTATCCAACGAAAAACCAATCCCTTGAATCAAGAAGGGCATCACAATACCACTTGTCGTTGTTGTAAATGCCTCCCCTAATTTGTAAAACAAGATAAAAAACAATAAGGGGATAATACCGCGCCTTTTGCCAAGCTCTTTGAGTGGTGCGACAAAGGATTCCACAAAATTGATTTTATTTTCGATATGTTTTGAAGGCTCACTACTCCACAAAATCGCCATGACGCCAAACAACATGAGAAACCCCATCAGGCGATAAGTAAAAGCCCAACCAAAATGCTTGGCTATGATTAAGGCAAAACCACCAGCAATAAGTAGAGCAAAGCGATAACCAAAAACAGCTAATGAGGCGCCTATCCCGTGTTCAACTACAGGTAAATATTCAACTCGATGCGCATCAATAGCTACATCTTGGGTAGCCGAAAAACAAGCCAATATAAATGCAATAATCGCCATAAGTTCTGGCGAGGTATTAGGTGAAAACCACGCCATCCCATTAAAGCCAATCAATAAAGCAAATTGCATAGTCAAGATCCAACTTCGCCGCTTTCCTAGTGACGAAAGTGAATATCGATCAAGTAATGGTCCCCAAGCAATACGATAAGCATAGGGCAAACTAACCAGACTCAGCATACCAGTTGCCAAGACTGACATACCCGTATCAGCAAACCAGGCTTGCAAAGTACTACTGATTAGCGCTAAAGGAAGCCCTGAAGAAAAGCCCAATAAGAAAACAATCAATAGGCGTTTGTTCATGCTTTAAAATACTCAAAGGTGAAAGCCAATTCACCCTCTATACTAACGCATCGAGGGTGAATTGCATCGATTAAGCTTCAGACTTCTTGACAGAAATCAGGTGAATTTTGAAAATCAATGTTTCATTAGGTCCAATTGGGCCACCCACACTACGTGGACCATAAGCAAGATTAGCAGGAACATAGACTTCCCAAGTAGAGCCAGCAGGCATCAACTGCAATGCTTCAGTCCAGCCAGGAATAACCTGTGATACTTTGAAAGTAGCAGGCTTACCCGTTTTTTCAGTGCTATCAAAAACTTGGCCATCAATTAACTTACCAGTGTATTCAACAGTGACAGTGTCATCTTTCGCGGGCTTTGCACCACTACCCGTTTGGATTACTTTGTATTGCAATCCACTTGGCAAACTGACTACACCTTCTTTAGCCTTGTTTTGGCTCATGAATGCTTCACCTTTAGCTTTGTTCTCTTCAGCTTTTTTGGTGAATTCAGCATTTCGCTTTGCCATTAGGTCTTTTTGAAACTTATTTAAAACATCTTTCATTTGTTGTTCAGTCAGCAACAGTTGACCACCACTCATGCCGTCTTGTAATCCCTTAGCCATAGCAGCAGGACTGATGTCGATACCTTGCTTCTTAAAATTCTTACCTAAATCAGCGCCAATGCTATAAGACAACTTATCCATGTCACTATTTAATGATGTTGTAGTTGCCGCATCAGCTGCAGCAATTGTCGTTGACATTGCCATACCTATGACAGCCGCAGCGACCAGTCTCATCTTCATAAACAATCCCCTTTTTGTCTGTCGTCAGAATAGAACTTTGCAAAAATGCCCATCCATTCTGCCTAAATTCTAATGAAATTACCAGTAACCGTTTAGGCAATCTAACACTATTAATGGTGAATTTTCTCTTTGATGCCGATTTATGTTGTTTGTGTGCAATTTTCCTTCTAAAATTGTCATTATTTGGCATGAGTTTTAAACATGAGTATTAGCTTATTTGATTTGTTTTCCATCGGTATTGGCCCATCGAGCTCACATACCGTCGGCCCAATGCTCGCCGCCAATGCTTTTTGGGTTTATTAGAAAATAAAGAGACATTAAATAATACAATACGAATAAAAATCGAACTTTATGGCTCTCTAGCCTTAACAGGCAAAGGCCATGGTACGGATAAGGCGATCTTAAACGGTTTGGAAGGAAAAATGCCCGAAACCGTGATCCCAGAAACGATGATTCCGCGAATGAAGGACATTATCGCATCTCAACAACTCTGTCTTGCTGGCAAAAAAATATCCCTTTCACCGAAAGCAGTGATTTTTGTTTTTGCAAAAAGAACTGTTACCATAAACACAGTAATGGAATGCGTTTTTCAGCGTATGATCATACGGGAAAAACCTTATTGCGTCAGGTGTATTACTCCATAGGCGGCGGCTTCATTACGACGGAAGAAGATTTTGATCATCCTGCTGCTAATAATAGCCTGCCCCCCTACCCATTCACTACGGCACGGCAACTATTAAAGCTATGCCGAGATAATAGATTGACTATTGCCGAATTAATGATGGCGAACGAACTCACCTGGCGAAATAGAGAAGAAATCCAGGAAGGGATCTTTGCCATTGCCAAAGTAATGGGTGAGTGTATCGAAAATGGCTGTCATCATCCTGGGATTTTACCTGGCGGCTTGCAGGTGAAGCGCCGTGCTCCTGATTTATATCAAAAACTTATTGAGCACAAAGGAATTCCCAGTGTATTTGAGCAATCAGACATTATGAACAAACTCAACTTGTACGCAATGGCTGTCAATGAAGAAAACGCAGCCGGTGGAAGAATTGTTACAGCGCCAACCAATGGTGCAGCAGGTATTATTCCAGCGGTCATGAAATATTGCCAGGAAGCGCATGATCGCTTAAACAAAGAAGATATCTATACTTATTTTCTTACCGCAGCAGCCATCGGTATTCTTTACAAGGAAGGTGCGTCTATTTCGGGTGCTGAAGTAGGTTGTCAGGGTGAAGTCGGTGTTGCCTCGTCCATGGCAGCAGCAGGCTTGACTGCCGTATTGGGTGGTACCATTGAGCAAATTGAAAACGCCGCTGAAATTGCTATGGAACACCATCTCGGGATGACCTGTGATCCTGTTCTTGGCTTAGTCCAAATTCCTTGCATAGAGCGCAATGCCATGGGCGCAGTCAAAGCAGTTAATGCCTCTCGTATGGCACTTATTGGTGACGGCCAACATAAAATTTCACTCGATAAAGTGATAAAAACCATGAAGGAGACTGGTAAAGACATGCAGAGCATTTACAAAGAAACCTCGATGGGTGGATTAGCTGTTAATCATCCTGAATGTTAAGGTAGACAGGTACACGAATGAGTGGCTCCACGTCCAGGCATTTCCTCTTCTATCTGCAACAACTTGGTTGATATGGTATATTTTAAGTAATGGTCTTCCGATGCAATCGCATTTGCAATGTCAAAGTACCTTTTAGCGTGCACGTAATCACTGGCCTCCAGGAAAAATCACCGCACTCGTAATTTAGTTGCAAGTACTTATCCCTAATCCAATTATCATTGGATTTGGACTCGAATATTTTTTAAATTTACTCAGCTCAGAGGTTACATTAATTAGTTTTTGCTCTGGCCCCAAAGAATCAAATATTTTTGATCGAACAATAACTTTCCATCGCGAAATCCTCTTACTCTAAGCAATTCCAGCAGAGGGACCACGCTTTGGTTCATCTAATTTTTGTTGTTGCTGAGCTGCTTGCGCAGCAGTATAAATTCTACCTAAAGCATTATCACCTAAGTTAACACCTACCTTATTAAAAAGAGTTTTTAATTTTACTAGATCTTGGTCCTTATTAGCAGAAAATGGCTTTTCTAAAAAACCCTTAATATCATTAAATTTTTCTGCCGTATTTGTTTTCCAATACCCCCAGGCTCTAGTTCCTTTAATATGAGCATCTGCCGGAATTTCAGCAACGGCATAAGCAGGTAATATTGAACGATAATTATCTTGTTTTTGCTCTTTTTTCAACAGCAAATTTTTCTAGATCATTTAGTCCATATTTACCTGATTGAAACCCTTCACTATATTTAGCCTTTCCCAAATAATCCAATTGGCTCTTAGCCGCATTTTGCTGAGCGTCATGTAAAGCAAAATGGAAGGGCTTCAATAATTCATCTCCATGGGCATTTACCCTTGTAACTAGCACTTTATTATTGTTTTTTGACCATTCTAAAGCGGCGTCTTTTTCAGCTTTAGGTGTAGCGTCTAATAAATTTCTAATTGTTACTTGCTGCTTCTGCAGTTGTTCTCTTATACTGATTGCCTCATGTACAGTAGCCATATAAGCATTAAAAGCAGCATCTGACGCGCCATGATTTCTTGCATGTTGACTAGAAAATTTTCCATTCTCTTTTATCCAGGAAATGTCCTTTTCAACATCAATTAAGTCCTGTTTAAGTTGCACCATCCGTGCTTGTTCAGTAGCTAATGCAGCTGTCTTTTCAGTTATCTCTTTATTAATTTTTCCGCCTCAGCAGAGCCTGATTCTGCTGTCTTAAGCTTGTTCTTAGCATCATCTATTTTCTTTCCCAAGCTTTCAATTTTTTCAGACAAAGGAACTTCTTGAAGTCTTAAATCTTGACGTCTATCATACAAACCTTTTTCCTTGGCTATAAACGCACCAATTTCTCCTTGTTGCGCCTCTAATTTCTTATAAACTTCATCCAGTTTTTTTATTGTTTTATTATATTGTTTGTATGCATCTAAAAGAGCAGGCATGATAAAATCTCCGCCAGTTAACTAATTAAATTATAGCCAACTTTACACTCACTTATTATTTGTTTTTAATATGGATTTTTTTCAAAAATATAATTATTAGTTAATAAAAAATCGTGTGATTTTAATATTTGATTGATACTTTTTTGATAAGTTATGACCTCGAATTAGTGTACTGTTTTTTTCTTATAAATAACTAGCAAATTTCTGACAGACCAATTAAGCCTGCTTGATTAATACGCTCACGCCCTTTTGATAAAGAATTTTTTGTTAATAACAAGCTAGTAATCAATAGCCACATTGCAACAAGAATTTGCACGAAAGCCTGCAGGGGATTAGCTCCCAAATACCCCATTACCACCACCGCCAATGCAGCTGAGGACATATTAATGAAGCTCATCATGGCAGAAGCGCTAGCTATATCAGGTAAAGCGTTAGAGGCGATCAATGAGCCACCAGCAAAGAGCAAACCACCAAATAAATACAGACTTAGAGTACTAAGAAAGAACCAGAGCGCGGATGATGAATTGTTATGTAACATCACAAATAAACTGATTGTACCCAAGGCACAACCAATTAGCCCAAGAACAATAACCTGCATGGCTGGGAATCGATTTAATAGGAATTTTGCCCCCAATCCACCCAAGAGCATGCCTAACATATTAGCAAGATTCCAATAACCGTATTCTGCCGCTGAAAGATAAAGTAAATCATTCGCAATTTGCGGCCCTGCTGCTGAAAAACAATAACTAATTACCGAACAAAACCCAACTACTAAAGCAAATAAAACCAGTGTGTGCGATGATAGAGCCTGTTTATACGCAAGAATCATTGTCTTTAAATTAATTGCCTGCTTATTTTTTAGTGTTTCTTTAAATAACCAAGTACCCGCTAGCATAAGAGTACCCTGGATGAGTAAGAGCAGAAAACAATCTGTCCAATGCCAATATTCTGTAATAAGCCCCCCTAACGTTACCGCTAAACCTACACCCAATGTAAATGACAAAATCGTGTATGCCATCGCTGTTTTTCGTTGCGACTCAGCTAACCATTCGTTAATTAGCATCAAGGTACAAGCCAATCCACTTGCACTTCCTAAGGCACTTACCAAACGACCCATAATTAACAAGCCATAAGAATGAGTTATCAAGCAAAGAAAGCATAATAAAATCCCGATTAGATTAATGCTTAATCCTACTCGTAAAGCAACTAGTCTACCCCAACGATTGGCCAGTGGTGCATAGATTAACTGACCAAGAACATAGCCTAGTAAAAACGCCGAAACGACCCACTCTATTTCGCCAGCCTGTAGACCAAATTGTAATTGGATCTGGGGTAAAGCTGGAGTCAAAATTGCTGCAGAGAATGAAGCAATAGAAATATAACTTAGTAGCCAAGCAATTCGGGGATTAGAAACCATGATTAATCCTTCTACTCATCAATTTAGACATTATATTGATTAATTATTTTTCAATAAACGGGGGTATTAGTTAATTATTGTTAACCAATAGTTAATTATTGATGATTAATTCATAGACTGGAATCGGTGTAGTGCCATAAAAAGAATCACTTATTGCATAACCAATCACTGCCGCTAACTGGCCATTGATAAAAACCAAAGGGATCTGATCACGTAGCCAAGGAGGGATCTGCCATTCTTGTAATAATTTTTTTAGTTGCTTGCTTTGCCCATGCCAATGAAATACTTCCCCTCCTTGGCGAAATCGAATTTCAATTTTGCTTTGTGGTGGAACAATTAGACCTTTGTCTTTAACGTTCGTACATAAAACACCTAACTCACCTAAATCGAGAGGCTCGGGAAATGAAGTCCAGGCTATTACCAATGAAGAAAACTTAACTTGTCGTTTTAGCAAATACAAATTCTGTTGATAACGTCGAACATTGACATCGGCCCAGCTAATTTGCGGATTAGCATCTTGTCTGGCATGAATCACTTCGTTGATCAACCGATTGAATGTTACTGTATTTGGCAATCTCACCTGATTAGTCTTAAACCACAAGCGTAAAATATTGGTAATACGAGCTGGAGATAAATGAGAAAAAACAGGGATAGCTAACTGGTTGCTTACCTGTACAAGTGCGGGACAATCTATTCTAGCCAAATCATCTAAATTAGCTTGCGCTTGCTGGCAGTGAACTGACGTGCGTGCCAAATTATTAATAATTCCCGGCCATCGTGCCGACAGTAAAGGCAAGACTTGGTGCCTAATATAATTCCTGGAAAAACTAATATCCTGGTTACTTTCATCATCTATCCATTGCAACTGATTCAATCGAGCATAGTTTTCCAAGGTTTGACGTGAATAGTGTAAAAAAGGCCGTAGCAAATTCCCTTGCATGAATGCTTTCTCAACAACCATTGCTGATAAGCCTTCAATGCCAGCACCACGAAAAAGTTGTAATAGCAAGGTTTCTGCCTGATCATTCAAATGATGCCCTAATACTAAACAATCGGATTTTTCAAGCAATTGGGCAAACACCTGATACCTCGCCTTTCTTGCCACTTCTTCGATATTACTCTGGCGCGCAAACTCAACAGATTTGATAATCAAAGGGATTTGAAGTGCTGCGCACAACTGTTGGCAATGCTCCTGCCAAACCAATGCATTAGGACTCAGTCCATGATTAACATGGACTGCTGTCAATTTAGGGAATAGTGTAGGCTCTACGGCTAAGCATTGTAACAATACGGTAGAATCGAGTCCTCCACTAAAACCGACAAAAATACGACGGTAATGCGTGAATTGCGTTAACCAATTGATTGTTAGCAAAGATTGTGTCAACAAGCCCCCATTGCCATAAATTTGTCGTAGCGTTGGTTCAAAAGATCTTCTACAGAAAGACTTTTCAACGAACGTAATTCATCAATAAGAATTTCCTTTAACCGAGCAGTCATCTCAAGCACATTACGGTGAGCCCCTCCCAACGGTTCAGGAATTACTCTATCGACTAAACCTGAATCAAGAATTTTATCGGCAGTAATCCCCATAGCCCTAGCGGCTTCACTTGCTTTAGCAGCATCTTTCCACAGAATCGAAGCACAACCTTCAGGGGAAATAACGGAGTATATCCCATATTGCAACATGAGCACTCGATTACCCACGCCAATAGCCAAGGCGCCACCTGAACCTGCTTCACCGGTCACGGTACAAATGACTGGTGATTTAAGTTTGGCCATCTCTAATAAATTTCTCGCAATAGCTTCTGATTGGTTGCGTTCTTCAGCGCCAATACCAGGATAAGCGCCAGCGGTATCAATAAAAGTAAAAATAGGAAGCTTGAATTTTTCCGCCATTTTCATTAAACGTAGCGCTTTGCGATATTCTTCCGGCCGCGCCATACCAAAGTTACGATAAACTTTTTCTTTGGTACGTTTACCTTTCTGATGTCCTAAAACCATAACAGCTTCGCCGTTTAAACGAGCTACGCCACCAATAATTGCAGGCGCAGAAGAATAATGCCTGTCGCCATGTAATTCTTGAAAATCAGTGAAAATGTGCTCAATATAATCGGTAGTTTGCGGACGCAATGGATGTCTAGCCATTTGCGCAACCTGCCAAGGCTCCAGATTGGAAAAAATATTTGCAGTTAATTCTTCACACTTTGC